>JBAUWE010000333.1:0-1956 GCA_049583595.1 Terriglobia bacterium | reverse complement strand
GGCGTATGCCCTCGAAAAACTGGGAGATTTGGACGGGGCGCTCAAGCAGTACCAGATTTGCACAAAGATGGATCCCCACGACACCTCATACCGTGACCACTACGTCCAGGTCCTGGGCCAGCTTTATTCCCAGAAAGACCAAAAGAAGCACTGACACATCTCTGGTTTTCCTGAACCCGAAGAAAGCGAGTGCCCGACTCCACCAGGGCGTGTTCTGTTCACGCCGTTGCCGAACCTTTCGCGAGGGCGAGGACCTCCCGCAACACACTGAGAGCGCGCTCACAACCGGCGCGGTCAACGTCAAAATGCGTCACCAAGCGGATGGTTGTGGGGCCTGTGCCGTTCGCCAGCACGCCCTGGGCGGCAAGGCGCTTTGAAACCTCCTGAGCAGTGAGGCCGCTGTCTGACACGTCGAAGAACAGGATGTTTGTTTTAACCTTGGCCGGATCGATTTTCACTCCGGGGATTTCCGTCAGTCCGTCTGCCAGGAACCTGGCATTTTCATGATCAACATGCAGACGATTCGGGCTTTCTTCCAGTGCCACAAGCCCTGCGGCTGCCAGGACTCCCGCCTGTCGCATTCCCCCACCCAGCATCTTGCGGACCAGTCGCGCCTCTTCGATGAAAGCCTTGCTGCCCACAAGCATCGAGCCCACCGGCGCTCCCAATCCTTTCGAGAGGCAAAACATGATGGAATCAAACTTACGCGTCAGTTCAACTACTGACCGCCTCGCCGCCACGCTGGCATTAAAGATTCGTGCCCCGTCCAGGTGAATTGAAAGCCCGAGCTGATGTGCACGGTCACAGATTTCGTCGGAGACAGCCAGGGGGTAAACAGACCCGCCTGCAATGTTCGACGTGTTCTCAAGTTCGATCAAGCCCGTGACGGAGTGATGGTCACTGCGCCCGCGGATGAGAGGCTCAATCTGCTCCCAGCTCATGATGCCGTCCTCGGCAAAAAGCGTCCTCAGGGCAACGCCCGAAAAGGCGCCCGCCATGCCCATCTCGTAGTTGTAGATGTGCGCCCGCGCCTCACAGATGACTTCCTGACCGGACCGTGTGTGGACCTTGAGAGCAGCCTGGTTCCCCATCGTACCTGATGGAACAAGAAGCGCTGCTTCGCGGTCGAAAATTTCCGCCGCGCGCTCCTGAAGGCGATTCACCGTCGGGTCTTCGCGATAAACGTCGTCGCCCACTTCGGCCTCAGCCATGGCACGCCGCATCTCCGGTGTCGGGCGGGTCACCGTATCACTGCGCAGGTCGATGATAGAATGAGCCATATAAAACTCTCCACTCCCGTTCTTACCGGCGCCTAGGCACCGATAAATTCCTGGAAAACTTCGTTTGAAATCAAAAGCGCTCTTTCCGCCAGGCGCACACGGCCATTCTGCCGCTCAAGCCATCCATCGTGTTCCAGTGATTCGATCTTTCGCGCCCACCGTTCAACGCGCTCCGGGCCCCAGCGGCGGCCGGCTTCCGCAAGCTTTATCCCTTGCGTCTGGCGCAGACCGAGGAAGAAGAACTCTTCCAGCTGCGCGTCAGGCGTCAGGCGGCGCTGGTCGAAGATGGGCGATTCCCCATGCTCCAGGCGACTTTGGTATTCCTCCACCGACGTAGCATTCTCCCACCGAAATTGCCCGTCGGAAGAGTGGGCGCCGGCGCCCAGACCCACGTAGGGTTGCAGTTGCCAGTACTTGCGGTTATGGATTGACTCGCGGCCCGGAAGGGCGAAGTTTGAAATCTCATACTGAATGTATCCCTCCTGTCGCAACAGATCGCGCGCCTGGTCGTACGCGTCCGCCATAAAATCGTCGTCCGGTATCGCATCTGCATGATACCGAACGCCGTGCCGCAGGGCCTCGCTGCCCAGTCGGCTCTTTTCGTCAATCTCAAAGAGATAGACCGAAATATGCTCGGGCCGCAGTGCGATCACCGACTGTAAGGACGCGCGCCACG
>JBAUWE010000332.1:0-11786 GCA_049583595.1 Terriglobia bacterium | reverse complement strand
GCCATTCAAAGCTTTAAGGAAGTGCGGGACGCCATGGAGTAAGGCCTTCGCCCCCCTTTCACGGATGGCGCGGGCGGAGGATCGCACCCCCATCAGCCTGAAACTTCAGCCTATAATGCCAGCTATGGATGAACGAAAGCGTTTGACCGCGATGGTGAAGGCGGCGGGTTGAGCGGCCAAGTTGAGTCCAAGTATTTTGGACTCGGTCCTGGCCACGCTGCCGAAACAATCCGACCCTAACGTTCTCGTCGGCTTCGACACCGGCGACGACGCGGGCGTGTATCTGATTGCGCCTGAGGTCGCGCTGGTGCAGACGGTCGATTTCTTCACGCCCATCGTGGACGATCCCTGGACCTTCGGCCAGATTGCGGCAACCAATGCGCTGAGTGATGTTTACGCCATGGGCGGGCGGCCGATTTCTGCGCTCTCGATTGTGGGCTTTCCCAACACGGGGCGCGACCTGGACATTCTGGAAAAGATCCTGCAGGGGGGACTGGCCAAGATGCAGGAGGCGGGTTGCACGGTGATTGGCGGGCACTCGATCGGAGACGAGGAAATCAAGTTCGGCTACGCCGTCACCGGAGTGGTGAACCCCAAACGGGTGCTGGCCAACAGTGGCGCGCGGCCGGGCGACCGCCTGGTGCTGACCAAGCGCCTCGGCACCGGGATCATCTCGACGGCGCTGAAAAAGCGCAAAGCGAGCGAAGCCTCCGTCAACGCCTCCATCGAATCGATGCAGGCGCTCAACCGCACGGGGAGTGAAGTGGCCCATGAGTTCGACGTCCACGCCGCCACCGATATCACCGGCTTCGGGTTGCTGGGCCACCTGCGCGCCATGGCGGCGGCCAGCGGGGTCAGCATGGTGATCCGGCACGAAGAGGTCGAATTCCTTCCCGGCGCGCTGGATTATTCGCGCCAGGGATTTCTACCCGGCGGACTGAAGAATAACCTTAAATTTATGACCGGCTGCGTGGAATTTGAGCCGGACGTACCGCAGGAAATCCGCAACCTGCTGTTCGATCCCCAGACCTCCGGCGGGCTTCTTCTGGCGGTGAGCGAAAAGGACGCCGCGGCGCTGGTCAAACGACTCGGCAAGCGCGGCGTTCCAGCCCGGGAAGTAGGCGAAGTTGTCGGGAAGACCCATCCACAGATTCGAATCTGCTGAGCCCAGCATGGAACCGGCAGAAAATGATACATATCCGTACCGCGGCATCGGCTGAAGACGTCGAACTTATTCGCAAGCTCTTCCGCGAGTATCAGAACTCACTCGGCATTGACCTGTGCTTCCAGGATTTCGACAACGAGCTGGCGCAACTCCCCGGCAAATATCAGCCGCCGGAGGGCCGGCTATACCTTGCCTTCGAAGGCGAGCAAGTAGCCGGTTGCGCCGGTCTCAGGAAAATAGATGAAGGTGTTTGCGAATTGAAGCGCCTCTACGTGCGGCCGTTATACAGAGGGCAAGGAATGGGCCGGCGGCTCACGATCCAGGCTGTGAACGACGCACGCGAAATTGGCTACGGGCGCATGCGGCTTGACACCCTGCCCGCGATGGGTCGCGCCCAGGAGCTGTACCGGAATCTGGGCTTCAAGCCGATCGCGCCCTACACGAATAACCCTGTTGAGGGAGCCCTCTTCCTTGAACTCACGTTGAGCTAGGCATTCTTCGCCTCACGACCTTCCTCAAGACGTTGCAAGCCCGTTGAACTCAGGCTAAGATGAGCCCATGAAGAAGCTCTCGATGCAAACGAAGTTTATGCTGGGAATCATCCTGGTCGGCGGGGCTGCGCTCACGGCCGAATACGTCCTGGTCAAGTGGTATCCGTATTATCAGAATTACAAGGCCAACAAGATCCTCGAGGCCCTTCCCTACCAGAACGCGCCGCTGGGAATTGACATGAAGGTCGCCGCAGGCATCTACGGCAAGGTGGATGATTTTCCCGGGGGCGTCAGGATTTACCGTTCCCGCCTTTTCAGCCGCGGGCCGGCGCTGATTATTACCTCACAGTCCAATCCGAACAATGCGGACGAGTTCTCGCCACAGCTTCTGGCCAAGTGGCAAACCACAGGGACGTACGAGAAGATCCCCGATTACCGTTTCGAGCATATGAAAATCCAGGGCCGCGACGCCGTGATGATCTGGCAATCTGCAGAACATGCCAAGGTGCTGCCCGCCATCAGTTTTGATGTGTCCAGCGCAGAAAACCCGGAGCTCGTGACCGCCCACATCATTTCACCCGACCACATTGTCCAGGCCAACTGCCGGCCGGGCTCCAGCGACCCGCAACTGTTCCTGAAGGCCTGCGAGGAAAGCATCAAGTCCATCAAGGTGAGCGGGCCTCCTCCCCAGGAAAAACCCGAACCGGGTGTGCTGGAGCTGAAAAACGTCAAGCCGATCCGGTAGGGGTTGGACACGCTCCCGCCAAAGAATCTTCGACACTCGCTCCGCGACTGCGTGAATTTCTGCTAGACTGTGCAACTCTAAACTTCTGTGCAAAAAGGAGTGTGACTTTCTCATGTCGAGCTGGAATGCCATTGAAGGGAGCCTGGCCACCCCCAAAGGCTTCCGCGCCGCCGCGGCCGCGGCTGGAATTAAGAAGACACCGGGCGCGCTGGATCTTGCGTTGATTGTTTGCGACGTGCCCGGAGCAACCGCCGCCGGGGTCTTTACCACCAACCGGGCGGCCGCCGCGCCGGTGCTCCTCTGCCGGCAGAATTTGAAAAAGAACCGCGGGCGGGCTCGGGCCATCATCGCCAACTCGGGCAACGCCAATGCCTGCACGGGCCGCGCGGGCATGGCGGTGGCCGAACAGACGGGAAAAGCCGTGGCCCGGCTGCTGGGCGTCGAGCCGCAGGAGGTCATGGTCTCCTCCACCGGCGTCATCGGAACACCCCTGAACCTGGACCTAATTCTGAAGCAGCTTCCCACCTTGAAGGAAATTCTTTCCGTCGAAAGCGCCCCGGAAGTCCCACGGGCGCTGATGACCACAGACAGCTTTCCCAAGTCCTCCGTGCTGCAATCCAAAATCGGCGGCAAGACCATAACCCTGGCAGGCGTGGCGAAGGGCGCCGGCATGATCCATCCGAACATGGCTACTATGTTGTCTTACGTCACCACGGACGCCGCCGTTGCGCCCGCCGCGCTCCAGAAGATGCTGCGCGCCGCGGTGGACGACTCCTTCAACCGCATCACGGTGGACGGCGACACTTCAACCAACGACAGCGTGGTGGCGCTGGCCAGCGGCCTTTCCGGAGCGGCCATCCGGCCCGGCACGCCCGCCGCCAAGAAGTTCCTGCAGGGACTGACCGAACTCTGCCAAACGCTTGCCCGGATGATCGTCAAGGATGGCGAGGGCGCAACGAAAATTGCCCGAATTGAAGCGCGCGGAGCGCGGAATGCTTCCGATGCTGAGCGCGTGGCCCGCGCGGTGGCCAATTCTCCGCTGGTGAAGACGGCGCTGGCCGGTGGCGATCCCAACTGGGGGCGGATTGTCTGCGCCACAGGTTATTCCGGCGCTGCTATCGACGCCTCCAAAGTGGATGTCCGCGTCAACGGCCTCTACCTCTGCCGCCGCGGCGTCCACGCAGGGTTTGACGAGGCAGCCGCGAAAGAAGTGCTCGACAACAGCGAACTCGTGATTCGCATCGATCTGCACCAGGGAAAAGCCGACGCCTGGGTGTGGACCTGCGACTTTACGCACGAATATATCAGGATCAACGCCTCCCGATCGTAGCGCGTCAGTCAGGAATAAAGGGGGAACTTAACTATGGCGGGGAACAACTCTTCACGCAGGAACTTCCTGAAGAGCACCGCAATGGCTGCCGCGGCAGGACTCGGCGGACGGACGGAAGAGGCCAAAGCACAGCCGCCAGCTGCCGCGCATGAATGCGGCTCCATCTGGGAGCGGCCTCCCAAACAGAGTGGCAACAATCTGAACCTGATTGTGATTGTCAGTGACACCTTCCGCCACGACAACCTGGCCTGCTACGGCCCCAAGTGGCTTGAAACCCTCGAGACGCCCAACCTGGATCGCTTCTCGAAAGAATGCGTGGTGTTTGAGGACGCTTACCCGGAAGGCATGCCCACCATCGTCATCCGGCGCACGCTTTACACCGGTCGGCGGGTGATTCCGTGCTACTACTTCCGCCAACATGAGCCGGTGCAATTGCCCGGCTGGCACCATCTTTACAACGAAGACCAGACGCTGAGTGAAACTCTGCTCGAAGCCGACTACATCACCACGCTGGTCAGCGACCTGCCCCACCAGCAGCGTCCGGGAAGAAACTTCCATCGCGGCTTTCACACCGTCCGATGGATTCGCGGCCAGGAGTTCGACTACTACGGCACGGCACCCCACAAGTTGCCCGACGTCAGCGACGTTGTTTCGGCGGAATATCTGGCGCGCTTTCCCGGCACCCAGGGCTTCCTGGCCCAGTACAAGGCGAACCGCGATCTGTGGAAGCAGCAGGGCGAGTCGCTCTCGCAGATTGTGGCCGACCAGGCCATCCAATGGCTGAGAGGGAATTTTGACCAGCGGCCTTTCTACCTGCAGGTTGAGATGTTCGACTCGCACGAGCCGTGGGACCCGCCGCAAAGGTTTCTCGAGAAATACTGGAAGGGCCCTTACACGCCGAGTTTTATCGAGCCGCCCTACGGCACCGTTCCGCTGCCAGACGAGATTAAGAACCGCTTTCGGGCCAACTACGCCGGAGAAGTCAGTTGCGTGGATTACTGGATCGGCCGGCTCCTCGACACCATCCGCCAGTATGGACTGCTGGAAAATTCCGTCGTCGTCTTCATGTCCGACCACGGCGCCATGCTGGGCGAACACGGCCAGTTCCTGAAAGGGCCGGACAAGCTGCGCGGCCAGGTCAGCCACGTTCCGCTGATGATCCGGACGCCCGACCCGACATTGGCCGGAAAGAAAGTCCCAGGGTTCGTGCAAATCCACGATTACATGCCCACCCTGCTGCACCTGCTGGGCCTGAAGCCGCCGGCCCGTGTGACCGGCACGAATTTCTGGCCATTGGTAACGGGAGAAACCCGAAGCCTCAAGGATTTTGTGGTGCACACCTATGGCTGGGTGGGTTGCGCGCGCGACCACGAGTGGAGCTACACGGAAATCTGGAAGCCCGAAGCCCGCCAGAACAAGTTCGCGGTCACCCCGGGGGCCAAGCCCACGGCCTACAAACCGCAGCTCTACGACCTTCAGAAGGACCCCCAGGAACTCACCGACGTGGCCGACCGCTATCCCGACGTCTGCCGGCGCATGTCAGCGAAAATGAAGGAATACATTGCGTCCGGCGAGGGGCTGACCCTCGGAAGCTTCAACCAGAAGCCCAGCCTGAATACCGGCGAGGTCTACATCCAGCAATCGCGGTAACCCGGCCGGGCGGAAAAGACCGCAACACACGGGATGCCGTTCAGCGCATGTGGTGGAAGGTCCCGTTTCACCACCCTGCCCGCCCTGTGTGGTGATTCAGCAGGCAAGACGTGCCGTTCCAAAGCCACCGTTGCGCAGCAAACCGGAGACCTGCCTGTTCGGAAAGCCCGCGCTCAATTCTGCTATAATGCAGGCTTAAAACTAGTACCCCTAATGCAGCCTGAAGCAGGCAAACACTTCAATTCAGGCAGGGCTGACGGGCCGGGAACCTCAATCCATGTCAGGAATTATCGGTTACATCGGCAATAAGCGCGTCGTACCCGTGCTGCTGGAAGGACTTCAGCGCCTGCAATATCGCGGCTATGACTCTGCCGGACTTGCGGTGATGAAAGACGGCAACCTGGCCATCCGCCGGACGATGGGCAAGCTTCGTAACCTGGAAGAAGTGATCCGTCTGAATCCCATCGACGGCACCTACGGCATTGGCCATACCCGCTGGGCCACGCATGGAGCGCCGACGGAAGAAAACGCCCACCCTCACCGCGATTGCCACGGCACGGTTGTGGTTGTTCACAACGGCATCATTGAGAACTACATGGAGCTGAAGCAGGAGCTGGTGGAAGAGGGGCACATCTTCACCACGGAAACCGACACCGAGGTGATCGCGCACCTGATTGAGAAATACCTCGACAAGCCGTCGCCATCCTCGGCGAAGGTGACTCTGGACGATGCCGTGCGGGCCGCTGTCGTACGCCTGACCGGCGTGTTTGCCCTGGCGATTATGTCCACGCGGGACTTGAACAAGATTGTGGCGGTCCGGCAGGGTCCGCCGGCGGTGATCGGACTCGGCAAGAACGAATACCTGGTTGCCAGCGACGTTCCGGCCATTCTTTACCACACCCGCGATCTCTTCTTTCTCGCTGACGGTGACATTGCGGTGCTGACGCCGAACGGCGTAAAGCTGATGGACTTCCAGGGTGAGCCCGTCACCCGCCGCGTGCAACACATCAGTTGGGACCCGATTCTGGCCGAAAAGGGCGGCTTCAAGCATTACACCCTGAAAGAGATTTACGAACAGCCGCGCGCCGTCCGCGACACCGCACTGGGCCGCGTTTCTCCGGAAACGGGCCAGATCTTCCTGGATGAAATGGAGATCACCGAGGACGAATTCCGCGCCTTCCGGGAAATCAAGATTGTCGCCGCAGGCACGTCACGCCACGCTGGCCTCGCGGGGAAAATCATGTTTGAACGCCTAGCCCGGGTACCCACGGAAGTGGACTACGCCTCGGAGTTCCGCTACCGCGATCCGCTGGTGGATTCCCGCACCCTGACGGTGCTGATCACGCAGTCGGGCGAAACGGCGGACACCATTGCCGGGCAGCGCGAGGCCCAGGCCAAAGGCTCCAAGACGCTCGCCATCTGCAACGTGCTGGGCAGCATGGTGCCGAGGGAATCGAATGGAACCATCTATACACACGCGGGTCCTGAAATCGGCGTGGGGTCCACCAAAACTTTTACTTCTCAACTAATCGGGCTTTACCTTTTCGCGGTCTACCTGGGCCAGCTTCGTGGACTGGTTCCTCCGGCCGAGTCAAAAGAACTTCTCAGCCAGCTGACCCTGCTGCCGCGGCAGCTCGAGTCCGTCCTGCAGAAGGACGAAGAGTACGAGGAACTGGCCCGCCACTTCGACCGCGCTTCAGATATTCTGTTCCTGGGCCGGGGCGTCCATTTTCCGGTGGCGCTGGAAGGCGCGCTGAAGATGAAGAAGCTTTCTTACATCCATGCGGAAGCCTATCCGGCGGGTGAGTTGAAGCACGGTCCCATCGCCCTCATCACAGAAGGCCTGCCCGTGGTGGTGATGGCCACCTGCGACAGCAAGTCCGCGGACTCGAAGCTTCGCTACGAGCGAACCGTATCAAACATCAAGGAAGCCAAGGCCCGCGGGGCCGTGATTGTTGCCCTGGTGACGGAGGGTGACCGGGAAGTGCAGGACATGGCGGATCATCTGATCACGCTTCCGCAGACCAATGAATACCTCTCGGCGGTTCTTGAGGTCATCCCCCTGCAGTTGCTGGCGTATCACATTGCTGTGCTGCGTGGGTGTGACGTGGACCAGCCGAGAAACCTGGCCAAATCGGTGACCGTGGAATAGAAGCTCAGAACTCCAGAGTTCGAATCCCTTTACCCAAATCCATCTCTTGCAAGAGGCAGAGTCCGGCTGATGAAGCAAAGAAATCGATCATTCACTTCCCAGCAACACAGCCGGGCGTCTTCGTCCGGAAAGCTCATCCAGGTTTTTCGGACCAGATTTCTGCCCGGCCCCCTCATCTGCATTGTTCTGCTGCTGGGCATGGGGGCTCTGCTTCAAGGCGCGACGGCATTTGCCCAGGCCTCCGCCTCAGCCGATGTCAACGAAGCCCGCCCCACCGTCACCATCCCCCGCCTCAGCACGGCGCCCAGGCTTTCTGATTTTCTGGGGATGAAGCCGGACGCCGCGATGGCAGGCAAGATGCTCAGGATTCAGGGCTTTGTTCAACGGACTCCCAAAGACAACGTTGCTCCCAACCAGCAAACCGATGTCTATCTGGGCTATGACAGCAACTACCTTTATGTGGTTTTCGTCGCCTTCGACAAAGAGCCCAACAAAGTGCGCGCCCACATGACGGTGCGCGACCATCTGTCCGGCGACGAGCGGCTAGACATGTTCCTCGACACGTTTCACGACCATCGCCATGCGTACGTTTTCACGGTCAACCCGTTCGGACTTCAGCAGGACGGCAGTTACGAAGAAAATGCAAGTCCCAACTATGACAGCTCGTTCGACACGGTGTGGAAATCAAAAGGCCAGAGAACCAGCCACGGGTTTGTGGTGTGGGAAGCGATTCCCTTCAAGAGCCTGCGCTTTCCTGCGACTCCAAAACAGACCTGGGGAATCCTCTTCATCCGATGGATTCCACGAAACAACGGCTCCGACACCTGGCCGCGCGTCTCAACGCGCATTCAGGGGCGGTTGGGCCAGGAAGCCACGATCAAGGGGATCGATTCGATCTCCCGCGGGCATAACGTGCAGTTAATTCCTTATGCCTATGAACGTTCCTATCGGGCGCTGGACACGCGTGACCCCGCGAATCCCCAGTTTGTTTCGCGGAAGTTCGACCCGCAGGTGGGCCTTGACGGCAAGGCCGTCCTGAAAGACAGCCTGGTGCTGGACGCAACCGTGAATCCCGATTTCAGCCAAGTGGAATCCGACCAGCCCCAGGTGACCGTCAACCAGCGTTTCGCCGTCAACTTTCCGGAGAAGCGTCCATTTTTCCTGGAAAATGCAAACTTCTTCCAGACGCCGCTCGACCTGTTTTTCTCGCGAAACATTGCCGATCCGCAATTTGGCGTCAGGCTGACGGGCAAGGTGGGGCATTACGCCATCGGAACGCTTCTGGCGGATGACCAGTCACCGGGAGAAGTCGTGCCGCCGGGGGACCCATTGGCGGGCCAGCGCGCGCATTTCAGCGTGGTCAGAATCAACCGGGACATCGGGAAGCAGTCAACCGTCGGGATGATTTATACCGACCGGGAATTCGCAGGCCGTTACAACCGTGTGGGGGGCATCGACGGCCACTTTAAATTGACTCCCAACCTGACCTTGGACTGGCAGGGAGTTACCAGCGCCACCACCCTGCCCGGAGGTTTTCGCTCCGCAGGTCCCGCGTATAAAGTGCACCTGCAACGCATCGGCTACAGGTTCTACTACAACCTCAACTATGAGGACCTCAGCCCCGGCTTCAACACCGAAACAGGATTTCTGGGCAACGATACGGCAGAGCGGTTTGTCCCTTACAGCCGTTCAATCCCCCGGCCGGCCGTGCGTCCGGACTTCAGAAGCCTCGGCCAGTTCATCACCTACCGCTTCAGGCCTGAGAGCAAGACCCTGATCTCCTGGGGGCCCTTCCTCTACCTCGACCCCGTGTGGGACCACGCGGGCAATCAGCTTGACACTTATTACGACACCGGCTGGAGCTGGGAGCTGACCGGAAAGACCTACTTTGAAGTTTACCAGGCCGCGGACCATGAGATGTTGCGCCCGCAGGACTATCAGGTGCTTCCTGCCAATCGCGTCTACGTCCACCAGCACAAGGGAGTTTACCTGGGCAGCCAGTACATCCAGCCGTTCACTTTCAATGCCACCTATGAATGGGGTACCGACGTTAATTTTGTGCCTCCCGCCGGGCAGGCGCCCGTGCTGGCCAACCTGACTGACGGCCAGGTGTCGATGATCATCCGCCCACTCACCAGGCTGGAGGTTGACAATACCTACCTCCTGGAGCGCCTGACCAGCCGCGAAGACAACGCCAGTATTTTCAACAACCACATCATCCGTTCCAAATGGAACTGGCAGTTCAGCCCGCGCCTGAGTGTGCGAACCATCTTCCAGTACAACATCATTCTGCCCAACCAGGTGCTGACTTCCCTGAAACCAACAAAGCAATTCAACGCCGACTTCCTGGTCTCCTACATCGTGAACCCCTGGACGGCGCTCTATATCGGCTACAACAGCGACCAGCAGAATATCAACCTGATTCCCACCTCCACCGGCCAGCAAATCATCCGCACCAACCGGTTCCTGAACGATGGACGCCAATTCTTTGTGAAGTTTTCATATTTCTTTGGCTTCTGACTTCGGCCGATGTTCGCGCAGGTCAGCCAAGCCGGCTGAGGTTTCACTTCAGCGGGTGCCGGGGGTCGTTGAGAAGGAGCCGAAGGCACAGACAACGATGCCCCGAATACCAAAACTGATAGAATTGATGGGAGCGGAGAAAGCCACGATATGAAAGTTGTCTATTCGGATCAATACGACTTGAATCTGGGTGACCACGTGTTTCCTTCCACAAAGTACCGCCTGATAAAGGAGCGGCTGCTCGAGGAAAATGTGATCAAGCCCGAAGAGATTGTTGAGCCCTCACCGGCCTCCGACGACGACGTGGCACTGGTGCACGATCGCGATTACATCCAGAAGCTTAAGGACGGAAAACTTTCCTACGTTGAAATCCTGAGGATGGAAATTCCCTATTCTCCGGAGCTCGTACGAGCCGTCTGGCTTTCGGCGGGGGGTTCGATCCTGGCGGGGCGCCTGGCGCTGGAAGAAGGGATCAGCGCCAACATCGGCGGCGGCTTCCATCACGCCTTCCGCGATCATGGCGAAGGTTTTTGCGTGCTCAACGACGTCGCCATCGCCATCCGGAGCCTGCAGAAAGACGGCCTCATTGAGCGCGCCATGACCGTCGATTGCGACGTGCACCAGGGCAACGGCACGGCGGCCATATTTGGCGGGGACGAAACCGTCTACACCGTTTCAATCCACCAGGAGAACAATTATCCCTACCCCAAGCCACCCAGCAATCTGGACGTGAACCTGCACAACGGGGTCCAGGACACCGAGTACCTTACCGTGCTTGAAGACAGCCTGGACAAGGCGCTTGGAGAATTCGACCCGCAGGTGATCTTCTACCTGGCCGGGGCCGACCCCTATGGCGAGGACCAGTTGGGAGGCCTGAAGCTCACCCTGCAAGGGCTCGAACATCGCGACCGCATCATGTTCGAGAAGGCGAGGGCAAAGAACATTCCGGTTGCGGTGACTTTTGCGGGCGGTTACGCGCGCCACGTGGCCGACACTGTCCGCATCCACTGCGATACCATCAGGGTCGCGGCGGAGTTTGCCGGTAACGGCGGATCAGGCCCGGCGGAAGGATAGTCCAGCACCGCCGGCCGCTAACGCACCAGCTTATCCAACTCCCTCCACCCCACCAGGATGATGTGGTTCTGTTTGAGCGCCTGCTTGAACTCCGGGCTCGTGACCGCATCAAAGTCGCGCTGGCGCCACGCCGCACCGTAGTCCGAATGATCGGCCGTTATGGCGCGCATTTCAGAGTCGTCATCAGCAAGGTGGACGATCATTTCACTCAGGCCGGGCTTGAGTGACTCGATGGCTTTCACATAAGACTGCGTCCACTGGTCCGCCGGCGTCTTCGGAGGGAACATCACCAGGTGGTCCAGAACGATGTCGTTCGGCGAAACCAACTTCATCATCTCCTCGCCCTGCCGGCCCGGCAGCCTGACAGCGATGTACGGCAAATGATATTCATGCGCCACCTTGATGAGGATGGAATATAGCTGCGGCGTCGCAGCGAGCGTCCCCATGTGGGTGTCGAGGTGGGTGGGATGGATTCCCATGGCGAGTGCGCGCTTGATCTGGGCGCGGATCTCACGCTCCGCCTCTTCGGGTATGGCGTGGGCCGCGACGGGTCCATTATCAGGATAGAAATAGCCGTTGGGATCCAGCAGGCTTCCCACCTGGTCCCTGGGCGCCACAGGACCCCAGCGGTAGGTTTTCCATTCGCTGGTGAGCGTCAG
>JBAUWE010000331.1:0-1739 GCA_049583595.1 Terriglobia bacterium | reverse complement strand
CACCAGGGCGATGTTTACGCTCCTGTATATGTTCTCCAAGAGCTTCGCCGCTTCGGCTACGCTGGCGTTGGAGACGGGCACGACGCGATCGATGACCGTCCCGTAAAGAGCTGCCGCCACCTCGCCGCAGGTTGGAGTCACTCCCCCGACCAGCTTGGGAATGGTCCGCGTGTTGAAGTCGCGGTTGTTCGGGTCTTCCCGCTCTGGCGAGAAAGCGAGATGGAAGTCTCGCCCCGCCCGCAGACCTCCGGCCTCGAGAATGGGCCGCAGCACCTCGTCGGTCGTCCCCGGGTAGGTAGTGCTCTCCAGAACCACGAGCTGTCCGCGGCGTAGGTGGCGAGCCACCATGCCGGCGGTGCCGACTACGTACGACAGGTCGGGCTCACGGTTCTCCGTCAGCGGAGTCGGTACGCAGATGAGGATCCCATCGCAACGCGACAGCTCGGCGGGGTCGTCGGCCGGATAAAAGCCTGCCTGTCCCGCTGCGGGCACCTCGGCAAGGACGAGAGCGGCGAGTCTGTCCGAAGGGACGTGCCTTATGTAGGAGCGATGCTCGCGCAGGCTCTGGATCTTGCTCGCATCAGTGTCGAAGCCGATCGTGGCGAAGCCCGCCTCGGCAATCGTCGCCGCGAGCGGCAGACCCACGTATCCCAACCCAACCACCCCGACGATCGCCCGACGGGTGCGAAAGCTCTCGATCAAGTCACTCATCCATCTCGACGCCCGCAACTCGGCGCGTGCCCCAACAGTCGTTCGTATAGCCGGTTCGCGATTGATTTTGCCAGCCGTCATCGCGCGCAAAAAACGAAAGCGGGGGACCCCCCCGATCGGAGATCCCCCGCTGCGTCACGATGCCGGCAGCGCCGGCAATGCCTGGCCCGGCGCTAGAATCGGCGCCGGCGCCCCCACAACAGAAGTGCCGGTCCGATCAGCAGCACGAGGGCTCGGAACGGCCGGCTCTGCTGGGCCGGAACGATCGCGCATCCGTCGTCGTCGCCGCTCTTCTTGGGAGAGGCGGTGGCCGTCGGCCGCACCGGGGTATTGGTCGGGCCGACTTCCGGCGTGTCCGTCGGGCCGACTTCCGGCGTGTCCGTCGGGCTCACTTCCGGCGTGTCCGTCGGGCTCACTTCCGGCGTGTCCGTCGGGCTGACTTCCGGCGTGTCCGTCGGGCTGACTTCCGGCGTGTCCGTCGGGCTCACTTCCGGCGTGTCCGTCGGGCTCACTTCCGGCGTGTCCGTCGGGCTGACTTCCGGCGTGTCCGTCGGGCTCACTTCCGGCGTATCCGTCGGGCTGACTTCCGGCGTGTCCGTCGGGCTCACTTCCGGCGTATCCGTCGGCGTGGGAGTTGGAGCTTCCCCGACGAACACGGCGCCATCCTGCGTCCCACAGTCGACCATGGGCATCGAACCCGGCCCGCAGACGACCGACAGGTCCGAGCGGACGACTTGCACCGGTTCAACCGCCGTCAGATCCACTCGAGCGCCGATCGTCGCGTCAGCAGCGACGGCGAAGTCGCAGGTCAGCAGGTCTCCGTCGGTGAAGGCCGCCTGCGGCGAATCGAGGCTGGGAAACACGCCGATTCTCAAACGCTTCTGCGGCGGAGCGGGCTGCATGGGCGGAAACAGCACGGACTTGATCTGCTGGTTGAGACGGTCGGACAGGCGGCAATCCGCGGCCGGGTCGAGCGACAGATCCGTACCGTCGAACAAGACGTCGACCTGGAGAGACCCGGCCTGCCC
>JBAUWE010000330.1:0-4634 GCA_049583595.1 Terriglobia bacterium | reverse complement strand
GGCACTCCGCCTCACGTCGCGGCGCTGCAGCTTAACTTCGATGGGACGATTTCTTTTCTTAGCCGCTGCCTTTACCCCCTCCATCTGAACTTCAGTGCGCTCCCCGCTCCAGCAGGAAAAATTGCGTGCCGGTGCCTTGCAGGATGCCGACCGGGTGATAGTTGGAGAGAATAAAGTGGTCGACAGGTGTCAAATTAAGCGCGCGCGGATCGGCCGCGGGCCAGATGCCGTGGTAGGTCGCCAGCGAAAGACCAAAATAGAATATCCATTGGGGAGGATGAGCGCGCAGGGCCGAAAGGGCTGCATCGTAGTCCGGGGCCTGCATCATACCGGGTTGCAGAAACGAGTACGGCGTAGGATTTTGCCCGCCGGTCAGGAAGTACACCATGGGCAGGTAGGGGTAAACAAACAGGGAATCGCCGGGTCTGACTCTGCTGCTGGCAAGCTTGATGATCGACTGGTCGGCAGCCTCAGCGTGCAGCGTGCCGATGCGGGTTTCGATCACGGGCTCTGACAGGATGTGCAGCACGGAGTAGCTGAGCGCGGCAATGGCCAGTGCGAGCACCAGTCCCCCGGACGCAAGTCGAATGATCCTGCCCGTCAGCTCCCGGCTAAGCAGATAGCTGGCCAGGACATAGAAAATGGGGGCAATAAACAGGAGCTGATCAGCCGACCAGCGTGGGTAGGTTGAAATCACGAATCCGAATGAGGCAAGCATTAGCAGGGTCGCCAGCTTTTCACGCTGGTCCATTTGCTTGCGGCGCAGGCGCCGTGCCATCCAGCCTGCGTAAACAACCAGGGGAAGAACGACCGGCAACAGGACGGAGAGTAACCCGGTGGCGCGCGCAACGGATGCAGAAACCTCCGTGCCCGCGAAAATTGCCCGCAGTCCGCCCGGCGCAACGGCCCCATATCCGTAAGGAACGGCGTTCGCGGCCGGATAATGCGTGGACGTCCACAACAGGTCCCGGAACATGGGAAGCAAAGCTCCCTGGAAAAACAGCACGCCAGTCGTGAGCAGGGAAATGGACGTAATTCCCAAAAGATAGGGGGCGCAGTGGCGGCGCAGCTCCTTAACCATGAGCAGCCACACCCCCAGAAGAACAAGCACTGCGAGCAGCGACGGGGTGATCCAGGCTGCGGCCGCCGCAGCTATGCCGCCCGCCAGGAAGGTCAGAAAGCGTGGACTCTCCGTCCCTGCAAACACGAATGCCACGGCAAGCAGCGCGAAAGCGCTGCTGTCCCACCGATGGTTGACGTACATGCGGAACAATGGGCGCGTTTCAAGTGCAAAGAACGCCCCGGTGGCCGCCAGGGCAAAATTTCGTCCGGATAGCCGGGCAGTCAGCCAGTAGACAATTCCAGAGAGGAGGGCCAGGTCGAAAACAAGCGACAGTCTGGCATGGCGAAGCGTGGGGCCCAGAAATCCGATAATCCCAGCCTGAATCCAGAAGCTTCCGGGGCCTGTGATGACGAAAAAGTCACGGTAGGGAACCTGGCCGCGCAGAATGCGTTCGGCGCCGGCGAGGTAAATGCCCTCGTCAAGAGAGAGGAAAAAGCGGTTCGCCCAGAGCCACCAGACAGCGGCCCCGACTGCTACAAACATGGTCGCGGCCAGCAGGAAATCCCGCCGCTTGTTCTCTGCTTGTGCTTTTTCCTCCTTCAGCATAAAGAGGGAGTGTACCTTTTTGAGACAGTTGGATGCAACGCGGGGCTGAATGACCGGGATTCCCACCGCGGGTGGAGCGAAGGATGTGCAGATTCGAGATCCTCAAACCGCGCAATAAATATCGCCAGTGGGGACTATTTCTTCCGGTTCGCCGTAACGGCTTCCGACCCCTCGCCTTTCGGCGCGTAGTAGCCGGGGCGCGTTCTCACAATATAGTGCTTGCTGTCATGGTGATCGGCGAGTTGGATCTGCACCCGCCGGAACGTGCCATCTTTCTTGGCGTTCGTCGGGTAGTAGCCGAGTGTGTACTGGTTGCGGATATCACGAGCAATGGCCACGCAAATCGGCTCAACCTGATCAAGGGACCTGGGAAAGTAAGCCTTTCCGCCGGTGGCCTCAGCCAGTTGTTTCAGCACTTTTGCGGCCCGCTTGTCACCGCGCCCGTGGATCTTGAACAATCCTCCCGGATGCTCTTCACCGAGCAGGCCGATGCAGTAAATCACGGCGTTTGATTGCTGGGCTTGCTTCAGGAGATCCGGAAAGGAATAGCGGCTGGCGTTGTCTTCGCCGTCGGAAATAATCAAAATGGCCTTCTTGTCGCGATTACCCAGTTTCAGATGGTCGAGTGAAGCGGAGACGGCGTCGTAGAGCGCCGTTCCTCCGCGGGAATCGATCTTGGCCAGGGCTGCTTTAAGTTCTCCCATGTTGCTGGCGAAGTTCCCGGGAGTGTCCAGATAGTACTCATCGTTGAAGTTCACCACGAAAACCTGATCGTCGGGGTTGGAGGTTTTTACAAAGGTGAGAGCCGCCTCATTCACGGCCGCCCGTTTGTCACGCATACTACCGCTGTCATCGATGTCAATGCCCATGGTCACGGGTATATCGGCATGGCTGAAGACCGCTAGTTTCTGGGGGACGCCGTCCTCCAGAACACGAAAATCCTTTTCCGGCAGGTTGTCGATCATGCGTCCCCGTTTGTCAACCACGGTTGCGTGAAGCACCACCAGATTGACGTTGACGTTGATCTTGTACTGGTCGCTCTTTTTCTGAGGGCTGGTCGTACCCCCCTTGCCCGGGCCGGACCCCTGGGCCAGCAGCGGTGTGCATAGCAGCACGACGGCGAGGGAGCGGAGGATAAACCAAGTGGTGGAATGTCGGAGCGGGGGTAATCGCCTATTGGGTCGGGGCATAGTATCCAGTCCGCGCGTATACTTGCAGGGGAGGGAGCCCGCGCGGCGGATGAAGTTTAACCTTGATCCGTCGCCAATGTCCGTCGCGCACGAGATTTGAGGGCTTGTATCCGATAACATATTGATTCCGCAATTGAATTGAGATTTTTTCTGCAATGTCCGGCAGTTCGCTAGGGTCATCAACTGAAAACATCCGTCCGCCTGAAATATTGGCCAGTTCCGAAAGCAGTGAGGGGCCGGCAGCTTCTTCGGGCGTTCGGTCGCGGTCAGCCAGGGGCTCGAAAATTCCGATAGCATAAATCTGTACATCAGATTCCTTGACGGCGCGTTTGATGTCCCTTTCAGTATACCGGCTGTGGTTGTCTCCGCCGTCAGAAATGACCAGCAGCGCCTTTCGACTAGTGTCCGTCTTTTTCATGCGGCTCAGGCCCAGATAAATGGCGTCCAGCAAGGACGTCCTGCCACCCGCCTTCACAAATAGCATCCTGTCCAGGATGTTTTCGTAATTGCCGGTGAAAGAAGAAACCATGTACGGACGGTTGCTGAAACTGATCAGCATAAACACGTCCTCAGGATTAGATGTCTTGAAGAACTCAAGAGCTGCTTCTTTCGATTTCTGCAGCTTGTCAGACATCGACCCGCTGGTGTCGAACACCATCCCAACAGAAATAGGTGCATCTTCCGTGGCAAACGTCAAAATCTTCTGCTGGACTTTGTCATCAAGGATTTCAAAATTGCTTTTGGCAAGCCCAGTGACAATTCGATCATACGGATCGGTTACGGTTACAGGGACGATCACCCTGTCAACATTCATCTGGATGGGCGTCGTATTGATGGGAGAACGACGGACCTCAACATCCGGAACTTGATCCTTTGTGTCGGGACGGGTCGGCGGTTTGTCACCCGACGCGAGGCAGGGTGATGATACCGCTGCAATGGCCCAGCAGGCCATCATAAGAATCAATCCAACCCGGAATGCGCGCCTACAGCTGTGTTCGGGCATCCAGGCACCTTCCTTTGGTCGCAGCCGGTTTCCGCCCCTCTCCGGTTGCTGTCTTGCAGAGTCGGCATAGCCTGAGTGCATTCTAGCACAACCGCGGGCGGAGAATCATGCCGCCAATTAGATAAGTATCAGGGGGGACACAGCTGCGAGGTGGTCCGTTTTGGCGTTGACAACACTTCCTGCCTGAATTGATAATGGGCGGTACACTGTCCTACCAGTCAGCGTGAATGCGAGCGAACTGAGACGAATTTCAATTCCGGCGTATAGGCATTAACTATCCCATGCTTTTCGTCCGATACCTTAAAGGAGAATTATGAGCGCCAAGTACATCTTCGTGACCGGGGGCGTGGTAAGTTCTTTGGGCAAGGGTCTTGCCGCGGCTTCGATCGGGTGCCTGCTGGAAGCACGCGGGCTGAAGGTCAACCTTCTCAAGTTTGACCCCTACCTGAATGTCGATCCGGGAACCATGAGTCCCTTCCAGCACGGCGAGGTTTACGTCACAGACGACGGCGCGGAGACGGACCTGGACCTGGGCCACTATGAACGCTTCACTCATGCCCGCATGCGGCGCGAAAACAACTGTACGGCAGGACGCATTTACGAAACCATCATTTCCAAGGAGCGCAGAGGCGATTATCTTGGCAAGACTGTCCAGGTGATTCCGCACGTTACGGATGAAATCAAGTCCGCCATCCGGAAGGTCGCCTCCGAAGTGGATGTAGCCATAGTGGAGATTGGCGGCACAGTGGGCGACATCGAGTCGCTTCCGTTT
>JBAUWE010000329.1:0-1942 GCA_049583595.1 Terriglobia bacterium | reverse complement strand
GCCTTAGCGTCCGGCAAATTTGTGGTTACCAGTGAAGTCGCCCCGCCCAAGGGGACCAACCTCGACAAATTCAAGCAGCATGTCGAGCTTTTAAAAGACAAGGTGGACGCCATGAACGTGACCGATCACCAAAGCTCGGTCATGCGGTTTCCTTCTCTGGGCGGCTGCCTGCTGGTCAAGGAACTGGGCGGTGAAGTTATTTTGCAGATGACCTGCCGCGATCGCAACCGCCTGGCACTGCAGGCGGATCTGTTGTTCGCCTCCTACAAGGGGATTCATAATGTGCTGTGCCTGACGGGCGATTCCATCATGCTGGGCGACCACAAGCAGGCCAAAAGCGTCTTTGATCTGGATTCCAGTCAGCTGCTGGCAACCGTCCGGCTGTTGGAAAAGGGCAAGGACCTCGGCGGAAACGATCTGGACGGGGGCGTGTCATTTTGTGCCGGCGCTATTGTCACACCCGAGGCCGATCCCCTGGAACCGCAGCTGATCAAGTTTGAAAAAAAGATCGAGGCCGGCGCTGAATTCATCCAGACCCAGGCCGTATATGACCTGGACAAATTCAAGGAATTCATGGACTACGCCCGCCAGTTCAAGGTGAAAATCCTGGCCGGCATCATTCTGCTGACCTCCGCCCCCATGGCGCGTTTTATGAACAAAAATATCGCCGGGGTCTTTGTGCCCCAGGATTTGATCGACGAGATGGCCGCCGCTCCCAAGGGTCAGGCCCTGGCCAAGGGCATCGAGATCGCCGGCCGCATGATCAAGCGCATCCATGAAGAAAGGATGTGCGACGGCGTTCACATCATGGCCATCGGCAAAGAAGACAAAGTGCCGGATATCATGGCTGCAGCGGGACTGATTTGATTAAGGGCACATCAGATGTATTCGAAAAATTTGAAAGTAATCGCGTGGGTTGCACTTCTCCTTCTTTGCCTGAGCACAGCAGCCTGGTCCAAAAACCCGATGATGTTCAAGACCAGCCACAAAAAGGCTGCCGCCCAGAACGCTGAAAACATTTCCCTCCCCAAGGACTTGACCCCCGCAGAGCTCGATCACTTCCTTGCCGGTCTCAGTGACGAGCAGGTACGGCGGTTGCTGCTCAATGATCTCGACGCCCAGTCCCAGCGGGAGGCTCTGGAAAAGGCTACCCGCGCCAAGTCGGTCGGTATCGAGGGCTTCATCGATAAAATCAGAGACTTGACAGCCTCCCTGCAAACCCGCATCGAATCTTTGCACTCGGGCAGCAGAGGCGCCCCGCAGGAAATGTCCGGCGTGTTTGCCTTTCTGGGCAGAGGAAAACGCGGAAACAAGACCGTAGCGAGCGTTATTCTGAATGTCGGTGCGGTGCTGGCCGGCGCCCTGCTGATCGAATGGCTGTTCGTGCTCTACGCCGCGGCGGCGCGGCGCCGCATTACATCAACCGTGCCGTCCGGGTGGCGCGCCAAAATCGGGGCCCTGTCCATGCGGGCCGTGCTGGATTTTACAGCCATCGTCATTTTCATCGTTGCGTCCCTGGTCTTTTTTTTCCTTTTTTTGGAGCGCACCGAAGGACAACGCGCCCTTTTGGCCGCTTACCTGGCCGGCTTGGCCATCATCCAAGGCGCCTACCTGGTATTGCGGTTTTTCCTGGCCCCGCGTACACCGGCGCTGCGGTTTCTGCCGTTCAGCGACGAAACCGCGCTGTATCTGCACCGCTGGCTCATGGCGCTGACGTGTGTCGTCTGCTTCGGCAATCTGACTGCCGGTGTGATTCGCCTGGCGGGCGCCACTGAGCTGACGCACATCAAGGTGTTTGCGCTGGTCGCTTTGATTGCGGTCGGGATGATCATCTGCATGATTCTGCAGAAGCGCAAAACCGCAGCCGCCGCATTCAGCCGGGATCTGCCGGAAACCAGCCTGCGCTATCGGCTGGTCCAAAAATGGCATCATTTTGCCATCT
>JBAUWE010000328.1:0-9859 GCA_049583595.1 Terriglobia bacterium | reverse complement strand
GGCTATTACGCAACGCAATGGAGCTTGTCGCCGGCACAGGCTGAACAGAAGTTTCTCAAGGCCATGTATCCGGGGATTCCCGAGGCAACCATGCTTCCTTTCAAGACGGTCGTCAAGCTGACGGGCCCCAATACCCATGTCCTGATTGTTGGTTACTACATCTCGGGTGAGGACGTCGCCTTTCAGAATTCCAAGGACGGCCGAAAACGTGCACAGATAAAGTTTGCAGCCATTGCCTACACCAGGAATGGCAAGCCAAGCAGTGTCGCGTCTCACCTCGTCACACTCAGATTGAAGCCTAAAGAATTCGGAAAGATTCTGGAGTCGGGGATATTCTTTCGGCAGCCGATTCAATGGCGGCCCGGCGATGACCGCTTGTGCGTCGGAGTGCTGGATAAGCAAACAGGCAGCTTTGGCACCCTCGATGTTCCTGTGGAATCCCTCGACGTTAAACATTAGCGGTGAGAGAGTGGCAACGGTCAGTGATTTTCTAACTGGGCCGGATCGATCACAACCTGGGCGATGACCAGAAGCAGACCGGAGCCAACCTGGAACACGTGGAAGCGGCAAAGAAAGCATTGGACCTCGTTGATTGCGAGATGGCCGTTGGCGACGCGCTTTTCTTCCATTGCAACCTGCTCCATCGATCGGATCAGAACAGGTCTCCGAAGGTGGCGCCGACATTGATGTTCCAACGTCTGCGATCAGCGAAGCTGAGACGTTCGCCGCGGTCAGAGACTTCTTGATCGCGGTTTTTTCGCGCATAGTCGTTTCCCAGTCCGCAGAAATCGAAAACAAAGGTCTTGAACAATTCTTTTATTAGATTTAATCTAAAATCTTAATGCACGCCAACGTCATTAAGAAATCCCTGGAGGGCGGCGGGTTGCGGTGCACGCCGCAGCGCTTCGCCGTGATGGCCTTCCTGATGGAGCACACCCGTCATCCCACGGCTGCGGAAATCTTTGAAGCCGTGAATCGCGCGGACCCGCGCTGTTCAAGGGCCACAACTTATAACAATCTGCGCGATCTGGTGCAGGCGGGTCTGGTGCGTGAAGTGGCCGTCGAGGGCCGCGCCGCGCGCTTCGATGCGAAGGTGGTGCGGCATCATCACTTTATCTGCGACCGCTGCGGCGCGGTTGAGGACATGGAATGGTACGACGTGCCCCGGCCGACCGCAGGTTCCCTGGGCAAGAGGATTCTTCGCCAATCGGAACTCATTTTTCGGGGGCTCTGCGCGAAGTGCGCTCCGCGGAGGGCGTCGCGTTCAGTGTCCTAGCAGTGTGGATATGGCATCAAGCGCTCGCGCCACCCGGCATGCCAGGCGGTGATTGCGCGAGTGAAAATCGAGGAGGAGACAAACATGGGTAATGAAAAGAGCACCAAGGCGGGGGCGGGACGTCCCGGCAAACAGGAGCAAACCTTGTCCAACGAAAGCAAGTGTCCGTTCTCGGGCGGGACCGCCACTCACAGCAACCGCGACTGGTGGCCCGACCAGTTAAACCTTCAGATTCTTCACCAGCACTCCAACAAGTCCAATCCGATGGGCGAGAAGTTCGACTACGCCAGGGAATTCAAGAGCCTTGACCTGAATGCCGTTGTTAAGGATCTCCATGCCCTGATGACGGACTCCCAGGAATGGTGGCCGGCCGACTTTGGCCACTACGGTCCACTCTTCATCCGCATGGCGTGGCACGGCGCGGGCACCTACCGCATCGGCGACGGCCGCGGCGGCGCCGGCAGCGGCCAGCAGCGTTTTGCGCCGCTCAACAGCTGGCCCGACAACGTGAACCTCGACAAGGCGCGCCGGCTGTTGTGGCCGATCAAGCAGAAATATGGCCGGAAGATTTCCTGGGCCGACCTGATGATTCTGGCCGGCAACGTGGCCCTGGAGTCGATGGGCTTCAAGACGTTCGGTTTTGGCGGCGGGCGCGAAGACCGCTGGGAGCCCGACACGGACGTCTACTGGGGCCCGGAAGCCGCGTGGCTGGCGGACAAGCGCTACAGAGGCGATCGCGAGCTCGACGATCCGCTTGCCGCCGTGCAGATGGGTCTGATCTACGTGAACCCGGAAGGGCCCAACGGCAAGCCGGATCCCATCGCTGCGGCCAAAGATATTCGAGAGACGTTCGCCCGCATGGCGATGAATGACGAAGAAACGGTTGCGCTGATTGCCGGCGGTCACACGTTCGGCAAAACCCACGGGGCCGGTGATGCGGCACTGGTGGGCCCGGAGCCGGAAGCCGCTGGCCTCGAAGAGCAGGGTCTCGGCTGGAAGGGCAAATTTGGCACGGGCAAGGGCGACGACGCCATCGGCAGCGGCCTGGAAGTCATCTGGACCACCACGCCTGTAAAGTGGAGCAACAACTTCTTCGAGAACCTGTTCGGCTACGAATGGGAACTCACCAAGAGTCCGGCGGGTTGCTACCAATGGAAACCGAAGAAGAACGGAGGCGCCGGCACGGTGCCGGATCCGCACGATCCCTCAAAGCGTCGCGCGCCGTCCATGCTGACGACTGACCTTTCCCTGCGGCTCGATCCTGCTTACGAAAAGATTTCGCGGCGCTTCTACAAGCATCCGGACCAGTTCGCCAAGGCGTTTGCCAGGGCCTGGTTTAAGCTGACGCACCGCGACATGGGGCCGCTCTCGCGCTATCTGGGCCCGCTGGTTCCCAGGCAGCCCCAGTTGTGGCAGGACCCTGTGCCCGCTGTGAATCATAAACTCATCAGTGCGCGGGACGTTGCGGCCCTGAAGGCCAAAATCCTCGCCTCGGGACTCTCGATTGCCCAACTGATCACCACGGCCTGGGCGTCGGCGTCCACCTTCCGCGGTTCCGACAAGCGCGGCGGGGCCAACGGGGCGCGCATTCGCCTGCTGCCGCAAAAGAACTGGAAAGTGAACCAGCCGGCCACACTGAAGAAGGTCCTGAAGAAGCTGGAGGCGGTTCAAAAGGCTTTCAACCGCTCGCTTTCCGGCGGCAAGAAGGTCTCGCTGGCAGACGTGATTGTTCTGGGCGGCTGCGCTGCCGTCGAGGAAGCAGCGAAAAGGGCCGGCCACAACGTGAAGGTTCCTTTCTCGCCGGGGCGCACGGATGCGACGCAAAAGCAGACCGATGTGAACTCATTCGCCGTCCTGGAGCCGGCCGCAGACGGATTTCGCAACTACTCCCGCAAAGGCGATCCGATATCCGCCGAGGCGCGGCTGGTGGATCGGGCCCAGTTGCTGACCCTCACCGCTCCCGAGATGACGGTCCTCGTGGGCGGCCTGCGGGTCCTGAATGCCAACTTCGGGCAGTCCAAACACGGCGTGTTCACCCATCAGCCCGAGACGCTGACGAATGATTTCTTCGTCAACCTGCTCGACATGGGTACCGAATGGCAGGCGTCCGCTAAATCTGAAGGCGTGTTCGAAGGGCGCGACCGGGCGACGGGCAAACTCAAGTGGACCGGCACCCGCGTCGACCTGGTCTTCGGATCAAACTCCCAGCTCCGGGGAGTTGCGGAGGTCTACGCTTCTGCCGACTCGAAGAAGGCGTTTGTGAAGGACTTCGTGGCCGCCTGGGGCAAGGTGATGAACCTTGACCGCTTCGACCTTGCCTGAGGCCTGCGGTAAATAGAGCAACCGGCGCGGGCCGCCGCCATGGCGGTCCGCGGCTTTTCTTCACGCCCAACTTCTGCGAAAGGGCACGGATTCATCCGTGCCGGAACGGGCGCCGCGCCATTCCACAAACCAGACGTGCCGCATCCATTCCAAACTGCGGAACGACTGCGCGACCCGCCCCAGTTCATCAGCGGGAAGTGCTGTCCAGGCCAAAGGCATGCGACTCAAATTCCAGCAGGCCCGGCAAATGCGCGGCGAAGTAAACCCAATTATGTCCTCCCGGGTAAAGATGAAATTCGTGTGGAATCCCACGCGCTTTCAGGATGTGGTCGAGCGCTCGCGCTCCCCGGCTAAATCCGTAATCGTCCTGCGCGCCGCAGTCAAAATAGATTTTCATGCCTGAGAGCCGCGCGGTTCGGGCCAGGGTCAGCGGGCTATTTTGTTCCCAGAAGGCAGGGTCGGGCGGTGATCCGAAAGCTCCTCCGAGCATCATCCGAAGGGCATGGGATTGGGGTCCGGTAGCGGTCACTGCGGGGATGCGTTCGAAGAGGGCCGCGCTTTCTGCGGAGACGGAGCCGAAAAGCCGCGGATAACGAAAGGCGAGGTGGAGCGCTCCATATCCGCCCATCGAAATGCCCGCAATGCCGCGATTCTTCCGGCCTGCAAGCGCGCGGTAACGCCGCCCGATGAACGGCAAAAACTCCTGAATGAAAAAGTCTGCGTACCTCTCGCGGCCATTTCGTGAGTTGATGTCGAAGCTGGAGCCCGCATCGGGGGTGACAATCAGGAACTGGCCAATCCGCTCCCTATCCCACAGATCCTGCACCAGGTTCAGACCGCCCGAGCGGATCAGCATTTGATCGTTTTCGCCGAGGCCGTGCAAGAGGTAAAGGACCGGGTAGCGCCGGGTCTTGTCGGCGTGGTAGCCGGGGGGCAGGATGGCGCAATAACCCACTGGCCGATGCAGGATACGGCTGGGCATGGCGAGGCACTCGGCGCTCGCCGTCGCGGCGCGAGAAGGCATGGCGCAGCCGCCAAGCCCCAGGAGCGCCAGCAGGATGGTTCGAACCACTCTCCCGGCGCTACTCATATCTCAAGGCCTCCACGGGATTGAGCCGGGCCGCCCGGATCGCCGGATAAATTCCGGCGAGAAGGCTGATGCCGACCGCGAAGACGACAGCTCCCAGCGCCAGCCACCAGGGCACCACAGAGATATCGACGGCGGGCAGGTTGCGCTGCCGCAGGTAGAGATCCGTCCCGAAGGTCAGCGCCCTGCCGATGGCCCATCCCAGCCCGGTCCCGAAGATGCCGCCCAGGAGCCCCATGACTCCAGCCTCCCAAAAGAAGAGCTGGCGGACGTCCTGGTCAGCAGCGCCGAGCGCCTTCAGCACCCCGATTTCACGCCTTCGCTCCAGGATGGCCATGACCAGCGTGTTCACAATGCCGAGTGTGGCGACGACCAGCGCAAGGCCTCCGAAAATTCCGAGCAGCAGGTCAAAGACCGTGAAAAAGAGCCGCAGATTGCGCGTGGTATCGAGCAATGAAAATGTCTCAAAGCCCATTTTCTTGATCGTCGCTTCGACGGCGGCCACCTGGGTGGGACGCGTGACGCGAACCGTCAGCGCGGCGTAAGTCGGCTCCGGGTTCGCTCCTCGCAGAACTTCCCGAAGGTCGCTGCCCTGGGTGGCACGTAGCGCTTCGGCCACATCCAGAGGAACGAAAACCTGGCCCCGGCCAAATCCGCCGAATCCCCCCGGGTCTGTTTTGACAATGCCGACGATCGTGAAGCGCGTTTCCTGGAGGACGATGGAAAAGCCCCCTGTGGGGCCGCTCTGCGCGGCGCTTCCACTCCTCGATCCTTTGGGGCCGCCGACCGGGGCGAGCGGCTCGCGTTTTGCGTAGCGAACCACCATCGGTTTCCCAATCAGCGTTTCGGGCTGGCGAGCCAGACGCTGCGCAAAACCGACTTGCAGGATCGCCTCGTCGGCGGTGGGGCTTGAGAAAAACCGGCCTTCCATCCCGTCGAACGCCCCGCCGGCGCGGTCGGACATCGGGAGGCCCGCGATCGCGGTGGGATATGAATTTCCCTCATAGCGGATTTCCGTCAGGAACCGGATCTGCGGATAAACTTCCTGCACGTCAGCCAGGCGGGCAATGGCTTGCCGTGCGCTGAGATCGAGCGGCGGCGATTTCTCAACCGGGCCGGGATGGGGCCTGCCTCCGAAACGTTGGAAACCCGAGTTCGGCCTCACAAAGATGGCGTTGAACAGGCCCGACCGTTCCAGGCGCTCGGTGGCCAGGCGCTGCAACCCAACGCCGAGAGACAGCATGGCGACCAGTGAAGCGATGCCGACCCCAATCCCCAGCGTGGTCAGGGTATTCCGCAACAACGCTTCGCGCAGGTTCCGTGCTGCCAGCTCGGTCAGGTCTCGGACTTTCATGCGGTGGCCAGCTTTCCGTCCTTCATGAAGGCGATGCGCCCGGCAAAGCGTTCCGCCAGCGGCTGCTCATGGGTCACCAGGACGATGGTTGCGGCCAGCACCTGGTTGATCTCCCGCAGCAGAGCCAGGATTTCCTCGCCCGTGGCGCTGTCCAGATTGCCCGTGGGCTCGTCAGCATAGAGAATCGTGGGGCGGTTCACCAGGGCGCGGGCGATAGCGGCACGCTGCTGCTCGCCGCCGGAAAGCTCGCCGGGCCGGTGTGCCGATCGTTTCTCAAGGTGGACCCGCTCGAGCGCTTCCCGCACGCGCGCCGCGCGCTCCCCACGGTCCACTTCCGCGAGGCGCAAGGGCAGCTCCACGTTTTCCTCAAGGGTCATGCGCGGAAGCAGATTGAACGCCTGAAAGACGATCCCCGCGGTTTCATTTCGATACCGGGCCAGTTCCCGGGAATTCAGTTCCGCCAGGTTGCGCCCCCCGGCAATCATGGTGCCCGAGGTCGGACGGTCAAGCCCCGCCATCAGGTTCAACAGGGTGGATTTTCCCGACCCGGAACTGCCCAGGAGTCCTACAAATTCCCCTTTGCGGATGGAGATGGTGACTTCGTCCACCGCCCGGATCAGCGTCTCCCCCATCTGGAAATGCCGCGACACACGCTCGGCCCGAATCGCGAAACCATCGCTCGCTACTGAGATTGTTTCCATCTTCCTGCCATTAGTAATGACGCTTTGGGTGGCTCCTGGGTTTCCGCTCCGCGGCTGCCCCCCGCCGGGGGGATACTATTTCACATTGGGCCTCAAGTGTGGTAAACCCCAGGAGTCAGCGGATCCTTAGGAGAGCTATCATGTCCAATCCCGTCTCCGTCAATTTCCCGTCGCCGCGCCGTAGTGCCTGGATTGTTGTCGCCATGCTGGCCATGGTTGCACTCCCGGCGGCGATCACGCTCAACACGATTCGGCGGCCCGCCACGCTCGCGGTTCCGGCCGATCCCACCCCGCACGGATATACCTGGAGCCTGCTCTTGTTCATCGTTCCGATTGTCGTGATCGCTTTCTGGTTCCTGCCGCGGGAAGGAGTCAGAATT
Source organism: Terriglobia bacterium (assembly GCA_049583595.1). Lineage (GTDB taxonomy): Bacteria > Acidobacteriota > Terriglobia > UBA7540 > UBA7540 > SCRD01. The sequence continues at coordinate 2,739 of JBAUWE010000328.1, read as the reverse complement.
CCTCAAAAGGCTTTCTGGCTGACCCTCGGGATTCTGGCTCCGCTTGGCTGCGGGCTCGATTTTTTCTTCGCCCGGTGGTTTTTTCTTTTTCCCAATCGAGACGCGACGCTGGGGCTCGGAGCGCCGGCGATAGGAGGGCCGGTCCCCGTTGAAGAGTACGTTTTTTACCTGACGGGCTTCATGGCAGTCCTGCTGCTTTATATTTGGATGGACGAGTACTGGCTGGTCGCCTACAACGTGGCGGACTATCCCGGGGAAGCGAAGAAGATCCCTCGCCTGTTGCGCTACCACCCCACATCGCTTGTCCTCGGCGTCGCCCTGATCGTGATCGCCATCGTATTCAGGGAATTCTTTGCTCCGGGTTCCGCCGGCTTTCCAGGTTACTTCGTGTTCCTTGTCGCCGGAGCCTTGTTCCCCGCGGCGAGTTTTTTCCCCACCGCGAAGCCCTTCATCAACTGGCGAGCCTTCAGCATCACGCTCTTCTTCATCCTCCTGATCAGCCTCCTGTGGGAAGTCACGCTGGCTGTACCTTACGGCTGGTGGGGATACCGGGAGAACCAGATGCTGGGCGTGTTCATAGGAGCGTGGTCCAGACTGCCCATTGAGGCGGTTTGTGTCTGGATAGCCGTGACCTACGCAACCATCATTGTGTTTGAGATCGTGAAGCTCTGGAAGGCCTCGGGCCGAAGGGCCAGGCACGCGTTTCTGGGAAAGCAGGAATAGCAGGCCGAGAGTTGTGCCCTCTGCGTATCGCGCTGCCGTCTTTCATCAGGCGGTCGGTGATGGGTTTGCGGCTGGCAAGGGTTTGGGAGTTGTCCAGCCGTGCGGGATGACTCTGCGGTTCTCTTGTTTCAAATCACAAGCCGCAGAGTTACAGAACCACTCGGCGCTGCCCCCTGGTGTTGACTGCTGAAGCACGAAGAACTGCAAACCCATTTGACAGTTGCAATTAGCGGCGGTCAGGCGTATTTTCGCGGGAGAGGAGACCATCATGCTGATGAAATCGTGGAAATTGATTGTCGCGGGGCTTGCGGTGTGGCTGGCGGGTGGGTGCGGCCCTTCCGTGTCGCAAAGGGCCCAGGTGGATGGCAGGAACATCCGCATCGAGTTCAACGGAATGCTGCAGAGTCGTGTAGTGGCCAAATTCGAGGGTAAGGAAATCGCCATCGGTGACTACGCGCCCTCGGAGACCCTGACGGTTGCGGGAAAGGAAATCAGCGAGTTCGCTTTGCGCGATGTGAAGCGTGGAAGCGTCCGGGATGCGATGGGCGCCGGGCAGCGCGTCACCCTGGCCGGGACTGCGCCGTCACTGAAGAAGACCGTTGCCGTGACCACTTACGACGAGTTTCCCCAGATGGCCGTTTTCGAAGTGCAGTACACCAACACAGGAGACACCAGCCTTTCCGTGGACGGCTGGACGAATCAGCGCTACGCCATTTCGGCCGGGTCCGGCAGCGGCGAGCCGGCGTTCTGGTCATACCAGAGCGGGTCTTATGAGAAGCGGCCGGACTGGGTGCTGCCATTGAAGACGGGATTCACTCAGGAAAATTATCTGGGGATGAACGCCACCGATTACGGAGGGGGAACCCCGGTGGTCGATGTCTGGCGGAGAGACGCAGGGATCGCCGTGGGGCACCTGGAGATGAGTCCCAGGCTGGTGTCTCTTCCCGTCGCCATGCCGGACGCGGAACATGCCACGGTGGCCGTGCACTTCAAATTGCACAGAGAACTGAAACCGGGAGAAACCCTCAAGACGTTCCGGACTTTTGTCACCGTTCATCAGGGCGACTACTTCCAAAGCCTGAGGGAGTACCGGCAGGCGATGGTGAAACAAGGCGTGGAATTCAAGCCGGCGCCGGATGACGCCTTCGGTCCCATCTGGTGCGCCTGGGGTTACGGCAGGAAATTCACCCCCTCGCAGGTCTACAACGCTCTGCCGGTGGTGAAGAAGCTGGGCTTCAAGTGGGTCACGCTGGATGACGGATGGCAGACCGCCGAGGGGGATTGGTTCCTGAATCCGGAGAAATTCCCGCGCGGCGACCGCGACATGAAAGCGATGGTAGACCGGATCCACGCTGAAGGTTTCAAGGCTCAGCTCTGGTGGGCGCCTTTGTCGGTTTCTCCCGACACAAAACTCATCACGGAGCACCCGGACTATCTGCTGCTCAATGCCGATGGATCGCGGCAGGAGATCTCCTATTGGCATGCGTGGTATCTGTGCCCTGCCGATCCCGCGGTGGTGGAGTATCACAAGGCCCTGGTCACCAGGATCATCCGGGATTGGGGCTTCGATGGCCTCAAACTCGATGGACAGTTCATGAATGCCGCACCTCGCTGCTACAATCCTGCCCACCATCACGCTTCGCCCGAAGATTCAGTGGAGGCAATGCCCCAATTCTTCAAGGCCATTTACGACACGGCGCTCAGCATCAAACCCGACGCCCTGGTGGAGTTTTGCCCCTGCGGAACCGCGTACTCTTTCTACACCATGCCCTTCATGAACATGTCGGTGGCCTCTGACCCCACAAGCTCCTGGCAGGTCCGCCTGAAAGGAAAAACTCTCAAGGCCCTGATGGGCGACTCCATCGCATACTTCGGCGACCATGTGGACATGAGCGATGGCGGTGACGACTTCGCCTCGACGGTTGGAGTAGGCGGCGTGGTGGGCACCAACTTCACCTGGCCGGTGGGTTCGGGCCCGGCCAGGCGGCGAAGGCGAGCCAGCCTGGATCTGACGCC
>JBAUWE010000327.1:0-9475 GCA_049583595.1 Terriglobia bacterium | reverse complement strand
AATGGTGCCGCGGGACGGAGTTGAACCGCCGACGCCAGCCTTTTCAGGGCTGCGCTCTACCACCTGAGCTACCGCGGCAGGCAAACAAACATTGTCAGATGGATTCGGCGTTCTGTCAAGAAAGGGCGCCGGAGGGCGATGGCAGCTAGCGTACGGGAAATGGAGAACAACGCGCTCCACCTGGCTGCGGCATGTGGCAACTGCGAGGTACGGCAGCAGACCTGTACAGTATTCTGGCGACAGCGAACTGAGGTGTCGTCCGGCCCATCACCACCGGCGCTTCAGTCGCCCGGGAAGCCTGAATCACCAGAGGCCCTTACCGCCAGGGCCCGGGTGGAGGCACGTTCCGTTGAAACGGGAACCAGCGCCGTCTGCGCGACGGGCGCGGCCGCAGCACCCACAAGGGCTCCCTGCTCTTCCCTCGTGAAAATCAGCTTTGAGACGCCCGGTGCAGCATCGACCGTCACGACGTCGCCCAGGCACACCTGCCCGGTGGCCATCAGGTTTGAAAGCGGGAAAACAAGATGCCGTTCAATCGCCCGCTTCAGGTGGCGCGCGCCGCTCTTGGGATCCGTCCCCTCCCGCAGCAGAAGATCGCGCGCCGGGCGCGTGCACTTGAATACAAACTGGTTGCCCGGCGCTGCGGCAATGATCCGCTCCTGCACTCGGGCCAGTTCGATGTCGAGAATCTTTTCCAGATGCTCTCTCCGAAGCGACCGGAAGACGATGACCTTATCGATGCGGTTCATGAACTCCGGAGAAAACTTTCGCCGGGAGGCCTCCACGGCCACGCGGTAGATCTTGTGGTCCAACTCTTCATCATCCGTCCGGGATTCGGCCGAAAAACCCATTCCGCCCCGCATGAGCTTTGAAACTTCATGCGAGCCCAGGTTGGAAGTCATAAAGATGATTGAATGCGAAAAATCCACCCGCCGGTTGTCGCCCAGGGTCAGCGTGGCCTTGTCCAGGATTCCCAGCAGCAGGTGCCACAGGGCATCCGAGGCTTTTTCAATCTCGTCAAACAGGATAAAGGAAAGCTTCAGGGTCTCGGTGTAATGAGCCTCCAGCGCTTCCTGCGTGATCAGCGGCTGTGTCTCGCGATGGCCCAGGTAGCCCGGCGGCGAGCCAATCAGCTTGGCGATCTCATGGCTGTGCTGGAACTCCGCGCAGTCGATCTTGAGGATCGGGTGGGTGCTTCCAAACAGCACTTCGCCGGCTGCCTCCACCAGGCGCGTCTTGCCGGAACCCGTCGGCCCCAGAAACAGCAGGTTCGCCAGCGGCCGTCCCGCCACCGCCAGCCCGGCCTTGTAAACCTGATAGATTCTTGCCAGCCGCCGTATGGCCCGGTCCTGGCCCACCACGCGCTTCATCAACGCCCGCTCAAAGTCTTTCACCTCAGGGCTGTGAAGTGTCGGATCCAGTTGCGTTTGAAATTGAGCCATTCCATTGTCCTCCCGCCCTATCTGTCATAGGGCTGTGCTTTTCCCCGACGCAGTTGATTCAACTTAACGTCCAGCGTGCTGCGAAGCAGTTTCAGGCTCGAAGTCAATTGCCCCACCAGTTCACGATCGTGCGTCATAGCAAGAACCGGCAGATGGAGGTCACCAATGTCGAGATGGAGGTTACGAATGCTGGTCAGCAACTCCCGCAGTAGGCGCGAGTCATTCTCAAAAGGCCGAACCAGCTCCGGGGAAGCCTTTTCCCTCAGCCCCTTCCAGTCAATCTCTACAAAAGGATGCCGGGAAGTCACTCCCCGAATCAGTTCGTCACTAATGCGCGGCCTGCGGCCCAATTTGGCCAGATGGATCTGGCGGACGCGGCCGTCCTGCCGCACATTGTGGACCAGGTAATACGACTGTCCTCTTTTTCTAATAAAAGCCATGTCGCATATCCCCTGCAACGTAGTGGACACTTTACCACTACATACACCGTTAGACGCAAATAAATAATTGTGGTTACACCTATAACAATTTTTTTGGCTGGATTGGTTACAGCCTTGATTGACACGCTTTCCGTAATTCCCTGTAGGCCAGCCAGTTGAGCCTTCGTGCAATCTCTCGCCTCCTCCCGAAGCTGTCCTTAAGGCCGGTTTCGGACAGGCATCTTGCACTTCCACTACAGGCATCGGTTTACGCACTAAGCATGCTACGGCCCCGCCGGGCCGGTGCCCGGATGTCCACTTCATAATTCCTCGCAGGTTGCGTGCCAAATTCAACCGCCGGGTCGCATGTGCGCCGTGGTCCACATTGACATCGCCGGGCGCAGCCGCGTACGGGTTTCCCTTCGCAACGATTCTGCACTGTGACATAAGTCATACCCGGAAGTTGAAGCAGCCCTTAGACTTTTCTCTTACGGAGGCATTATGGGGATTCAGGTTCAGCCCGGAAACACTCTTACGGTTCTGCCCGTCGAGCATGACCCCGCGCCTCCGCAACCGGCAACCCGAAGACGGAAGAAGAAACTGGTGCGCAAACATTTGCGCGACCACTCACAACAGCTGCGGCATGGTTTTCAGGTAGCGTTTCTGTTGTTGAACGTCTGGCTGGGTGGCCAGTTTTATCTTTGGGTGCGGCAGTTTGAAGTGGCCGGGTCGCAGATTTCCATCGCTCGTCCCGCGGGCGTTGAAGGCTGGCTCCCGATTGGCGGGCTGATGAACCTGAAGTATTGGCTCGTCACCGGCCACATCCCCTCCATCCATCCGGCGGCGATGTTTCTGCTGCTGGCCTTCCTGTCCATGGCGTTTATGTTTCGCAAGGCCTTCTGCAGCTGGCTCTGCCCGGTAGGCACCCTTTCGGAATACCTGTGGCGCGCAGGCCGCAAAATGTTCGGGCGCAATTTCCGCATTCCCCGATGGCTGGATATTCCCCTGCGCGGGCTCAAGTATTTGCTGCTGGGATTTTTTGTCTGGGCGGTCACCGGCATGTCAGCCGGGGCTATCGAGAGCTTCATGCACTCACCCTATGGGCTGATTGCCGCCGTCAAGATGCTCAACTTTTTCCGCTTCCTGGGCGTCACCGGCCTGGTTGTGATCGGCCTGCTGATGGTGGCGTCGCTCTTTATTGAGAATTTCTGGTGCCGGTATCTCTGCCCTTACGGGGCGCTGCTCGGCCTGGTGTCGCTGGCCAGCCCGCACCGCATCCGGCGCAACGCCGAGGCGTGCATCGATTGCGCCAAGTGCGCACGGGCCTGCCCGTCAGCGCTGCCTGTGGATCGGCTGGCCAGTGTCCGCTCGGCAGAGTGCACGGGATGCATGGCGTGCGTCTCTGTCTGCCCGGCCGAAGGCGCGCTGGTCATGTCACTGCCGCAAATGCTGGAATCAAAAAAGAAGAGGCGCGGTTTGCCCGCCTGGGCCATGGCTGCCGGAATCGCGCTGCTTTTCCTCGGCCTGGCCGGGTTCGCCAAGGTCACCGGCCACTGGAATTCTCCCGTGCCGAACTCCGCCTACCACCAGCTCATCCCCAACGCCAGCTCCGTCGCCCACCCCATGCCCTGACTTCTACCGGGGCACCCGTGCGGACTGGGCCATCACGACGGCAGGTCGACGATCCCGGAGCAGCCGTGCAACAGCCGGCCGTTCGCAGGAGTTAGCGCTCGTCCTTCTCGTTGCACGCTGCGCCAATCCATTTGGACGTGAAGGTAGCGTTGACGTTCATGGTCCTGCCCTCGCCGGTGACGGTCGATTGCATCCACCCTTTGACGTTTTCTGAATCGGACGCCTCGATGCGCACATTCGCGGTAATGGTCGACTGTTCCTCCGTGCAGATCTCCTGGATCTCCATTTTGCTGCCCGTCGAATTGATGACCGTCTCCTTGCACGACTTCCTGTCATTGAACGGGTCCTTCTCCAGCTTCTCCCGGGTCAGGCAGCTTTTGCTGGTCCTTGTCGTCGGTTTTCCGGAGGCCATCTTTTTCATCATGGCGTCGAATCTCGCCCGCTGTTCAGGCGTCATCTTGTCCAGCATATCCTGGGGGATGGGCGGGGCCCCGCTGGTGGTGGTGGTAAATGTCGTTTGCCAGGTGCCCGTCTTCACGTTGAGCGGCTGATATTTTCCCGCCGCCAACAGAATGGAGGCCCACAAAAAAGTCAAACTCCACAGAACTATTTTTCGCATCCAATCCTCCTCAAAAATGATGCTGAAACCCGATCTGATTCCTTTATTCGTTTGCGCCTCTGTTCCCGCCGGCGGCAGGCCGCTGGCGCGGCCGCCTCAAAGCAATCCCAGTTTGGCCAGCAGAATGGCCATGCAAATCACCGAAAGAGCGGCGCCGCCCAGGATCATCATCACGGCGCGCTTTCGCAAGCCGCTTTCAACCTGCTTTTCCGTCTTGGACGAGATGAGGAACTCTTTTTCGGTGGCGCCCTGGACGATCATGTTGTGGTCGTTCGCGTCCTTCGGATGAGGATTCTCCACGCTGGTGCCGCTGATGTCGTACGTCCCGCCGGGGACCAGGCAATATTCGGTGAACCGATAGCGTCCGCTGGCAGCGTTGAAGAGGCCGGAACCAGGCCCCTGATTTCCTCCCATGGCCCGCGTCAGAGCGGCGAAGGGGTTGGCCGTCCCTGTCTCGCCCGCCAACTGCTCGGCGCGCATCATGCCCTCCATGAATTCCGGACTTCCCGTCGGGTGCTGGAACGCCCGGAGAGCCGTCTGGCGCGCCTCTTCATGCCGAGGGTCCGATTGCACTCCCATGGAGTCCAGACGCACCTTTATTTGAGGCGCCATCATGGTCATCATCCCGCGCAAAAAGTCCGGCGAACCCGGCGCATGCTGGAACACTTCCATCAAACCCTTCCGCGTTCCCTCCTTTGAGGAATCCTGAAGCGGTCCCACGGCCTTAAGCCCGTGTTCGAACAAGCCTCCGGCCCAGTGCGCATCCGCCTCCGTAACGTATTTCAGCAATTCCTCCCCGGTGGCCGCCACGCCGGTGGCCCTCCCTGCGCCCTGCCCGGCCTCGCACCGCGCAGACTGGGGCAGATCGAATTCCGCTCCCTGCGCATCGACGAGCACTTTGCCGGTTGCATCAGTGAGGTAGAACGGTACGCCATCCGAATCCGTGCGATGATGCGCCCAGTGCCCTCCATGGCTGTGCGAGTCGGTTTTCCACCGTTCGATAACCACTTTGTAAGCAAGGCACGCTGTGTGGCTCACCGGCGAGGGAACGGTCTTTTCTCCCTGGGCCTTTCCGTGAACCTGCACAAAACCCATGGGAACACTGCGGATTGGGATCTCGGGTGTGTCGGCGATAAGGAGGTAATTCCGAAACTGACGGAATCCCTTGATGAAGGTGTAGATGCCTAACCCGAATCCGAGCACGGCATACCCTGCGAGGTTGTCGTCATTCGCCATATGTGTGGCTCCAGGTGCATTCCCCAGCAGGGCGCAGGCCGGCGCTTTCCGCCTCGGCAAATAGCGCAGCCTGCCTGCTGAGGGCCGCGACATTCTCTTGATTGAAGGAAAACCCCAGAATTTAAAAGCTGATTTTCATGAAACCAATCCGCATCAACCGGCGAGTCGTCCCCCAACGGCGATGACACTCGCATGCCTGCCCAGGGTTATCATCCCGCCGGTTCCACTTATCGGTTGAGAACGCTTGCCTCAGTCGTCTCATTTACTCCGGCCGCACGCACAGCAAGGAGCCCGGACTTTGAAAAAAGATGGATTGCAGTTTGATGATGGACAATAAACGGCTGGCGTGTCGGCTCCATAAGGCACCTCCCTCAGCAAGGCGCAACCTGTCCGGACGTAAATATGACTACCCCGCGGATGAAATCTAGCACTTTTCGCAAAAGAAGTATACGGATTCGTGCGCGGTAAAATGGCTCGGTTTACCCTAGCGCCGATCTTCAGGCCGGCAACTCTAAAGGTGCGCCGGGCTAAGCCCAGGCGCTACGGCAGCGCACCGGCAGGTCAATCGTGGCAGCCCTCTGGGCGGAGGGTGTCGCGGCCAGAGATAGTGTCAACCTGCAAAGCGGGATCGGCTGCAAGACGCCGGGCCTGATCCATCCGCTAAAAGTGCGCGGGCAGCGGCGGGGTGCGCTCATAAACAAGTTTGAGACCCCAGTCGATGTTGGAGGGAAAATCCGGAAGCTCGATCTCACCGGTAATGTCCGACTCGACCGTGCCGTTGCCGACGTCCGACCACGTTCCGTTGCGTGGGTCAAACCATTGGGCGCGATACACGCTCCTCAGCAGCGCGCCGCGTACCAGGCTGCGCGGACACCCTTTTTCAAAGTAGGTGAGGAAGATCTTCTTGTCCGGCGTGCGCGCGGCATAGGCCCAGCCTTCATAGCCTTTAACGGTGTGGGTCTGGCTGGGAACCACCAGTCCGGCATCGGGCTCGAGTTCCTGGTACTGCCGGCCGATTGAAAACATAAACGTCCGCAGGTGCTGCATCTGGGTGGCGGAATTCCACTGGAAGGCGTCCCACATTTTGATGGGAGCGCTGGGCTCGATGTCGGCGCCCCAAATGCCTTCCGCGCCGTAGACGTGCCCTGCAAGCCCGCCGGAGAGCACCTCGCCATACATGGAGGAGCGGACGAATTGATCGTCCTTGGGTGTTCCACCCGGCGCGCCGTATTTGTATCCTCCATCCAACCCGCGGGCATCCACGTAGCCTGAGTAATAAGGTTCGCCATCGAGCGCAGGCCGCGGCGGATGCGCTTCGCGGAAGATCTCGGTCATGTACCAGTAATACTCGTGCTCGCGCTCATTTCCCGTCTGGTGGAGAGTGACCCAGGAATTGTCTCCCCAGTTGACCAGCGTGGACGGATTGGCATTGGCCGAGAGCAGCGTTCCGAAGGGCGGCGGCCCGAACTTGTCGAGCACCATGTTGATGGCTTCCATAAAATCGGGCACCGTGATGCTCTCATCGAGGATGTCCAGGTGGATGGGGCTGAACACGGTGCTGTTGGCCTGGTATCGCGACCAGACGTACTGGATGAACCGCGCGTAGGAATCGGGCCAGCCGTAATACTTTTTCCAGCACTCGCTGGCGTCGCGCCGCGAGACTTCAATGAAGGGAATAAAACCCTGCGCGTTGAAATAATCAATCTTCCGGTCCACGTACTTGAAGTATTCAGGATTGACGCGGTCGACGTCGGCAAAGACGTTTTCGTATCCGGGCACCTTGCCGGGAAACAGGAACGGCCGGCCGCCTTCATTGTCCATATTCTTCGCGCTGTCCGTGCCGAACTCGAGCCAGGCCGAGCGCACCGTGGTTCCGTCTTTCATTTGGATGTGCCAGGGCAGCCCGTCCGTCTCCCAATTGGGAAACGCCGCGATCATGCTCACCCAGTTGAAGCCCTGCGCTTTCCTGTAGCGGACGTAATCCTTGAATCCCGCCTTCGGCCCGATGGGGCGCTCCACGTCGTCGTCGTACCACTTGAAGCGGTTGGTTCCCGCCGAATACCACGTGTCACCCAGCACAAAGAACGGCGTGCCGTCTGCGGTTTCAAGAGCGTGGCGGTTGGCGGAGGCGCGCAGAAATCCCCGCCGCAAGGGGTTCTGCTGCTTTTCTTCTTCGGTCCAGTCCACCGCAGCAAAACTCCCCGTCTTGCCATTCAGACCCGGGTCTTCCGGCGTTGACCCGCTGCGCCATTTCCACACGCCTGGAGCCGTGGCCACAACGCGCACCCGGAACCTCTGGCCGCCATCCCAGAATCCGTAAACGCGCTTGCTGAAGTTGGGGCCGCTGAGGTCAACCCACACCGTGACGTCCGTGTAGGCGTTTTGATAGGATTCAGAGGCGGTGAAGGTGAGTTCATGCTTTTCCCACACGTGCGCTTTGGCCGCCACACCATTTTCATCCGCTTGCGGAACGCTCGCGGCCATGGACGCCTGCTGGCGCACACCCAACGCTGCCACAGCCGGCATTAACACACTGCCCTGCAGGAACCGGCGCCGGTCCACTTTGCCATTCTTCCCCATCATCACCTCCCGTCATTTTCTACCTCTAAAGAGGGTTGCATAATAGAGTGACGGGTTTCCGTAGCGCCGGCATCTTGCCGGCCCTGAAAAATGCCGCCGGGACGGCGGCGCTACAAACAAGCTTGTCACCATATTTTGCAATCCTCAGTAAGTGCAGACTAATCGTGGCCGCCACCTGTGCGAGCGGCATCGCGCCCCGGGACCGTATCGACCTGCAAAGCGGGGTCGGCCGCAGGCACGTAAGTTTCCGGCAGGCCGAGTTCACGCCGCACGATGTTGGCGCCCTGGGCGATGGAACTCGCCTTGTAAAAAGCGATCTCGCGGTTGGCGCCCTGGCGGCCGAAGCCGCAATCGCTCGAGGCGATTAGACGCTCGGGCGGAATCACTTTCAGCGCTTTGCGAATTTCAGCCGCCACCTCTTCAGGCCGGTCGGCCTGCAGCGTTCTGTGGCTCACCACGCCGATGGCAATCTTCTTCTTGAGATCGTGTTTGAAAGGCTCAAAGAGCTCCAGGTCCCGTTGGTTGCGGTCTTTCATCTCCAGCGTCCACACGTCGCCCCGGCAACGCTCAAGATAAATTTCAATCGAGTTGGCGTAACTCGTGTCTTCCCGGATGCGCTGCATGTTGGGATTGCCCCAGCAGGTGTGAATCCAGATTTCCACGTCGTCCAGCCCCTGCATCTCGCGGTTGAACGCCTCAATCATGAACTTGATGTCGTCGTGATCCCTGCCGTAGCTGTTGGCCATAAAGTGGAACGAGGGCTCTTCCGTCTGGATGCACCGGCAGCCGGCGGCGCGCAGCGCGAGCAATTCCTTGTTCATGGCCTCGGCCATGTCCCAGATCAGCTGGCGCCGGTCCTGGTACTTGTCCGTATGGATATCGAGAAAAAGTGCTGATGCCGCCGAACAGCAGGTGCCGAACTTGAGGGGCTTGAGCGTTTTCCCCTGGGCCATCCGCCAGATCTTGGGATAGCCGAGAGGGCGGTGCTCAACCTTGTCCACAACGTGCGGCCAGCGCCAGCCGCTGTAAATTTCATTCAGCAGCGTGCCTGGTGCGTAGTGCCGCCACGGAGCGGTGTCCGACTCTTGTTGCTGATGGTCGCCCTCAAAGCCTTTCCAGCGCTGCAAGGGGTAGGTCAGCCAGCAACGGCCTGCCAGGTCTTCATCCAGATGGAAGTCGCCATGCCCCACAATGTCGAGGCCAGCGCGCTCCTGGTCACTGACCACCACCGCCAAAGCGTCCTGGAATTTCTCGCGGAAGCGAAGGTCGAGCATGCAGGCGTCGAGTGGACGGCCTTCCATTGAGACGTCGTACCATCGCGGCCGCGGGAACGATCCGGTAACCGTGGTCGGAAGCAACAAGTCCTTTGTGACGGTGAACACGGGCTCCTCCTGCTCCGGCACTTTACCACAAGAACCATTCAGCAGCGAAGGATCGCCGGGGGATTACGGCCCATGGCGCAGGTGATGAGAGAGCAGAACAAAAGCGGACCTTGCGCTGCGGTTCGGAGGATCACCCTGGAACCTGAACTCTGCCGGGCAAAAGGG
>JBAUWE010000326.1:0-9671 GCA_049583595.1 Terriglobia bacterium | reverse complement strand
GCCTCGCGGGATTCGTCCCACAACAATCCCATGCCGACATTCTTCGTCAAGATCTTTGGCATCAACACTGCTAATGTTTCCGCCAAGGCTGTGGCGGAAGCTTATACATCGAACGGATCAGGACCGCAGGTGGGAGCAAGATGCGTGAAGCCCTGGCTGGTGCCGAATTGCGACCCGGGCTACACGAATGGCACGGCCAACCCGCTCTGCGGTAGCAGCAATCCTGTTGGAAGTTTTGTCAACGTGCAATCGGGTGGACTTTCGTCCACTCTGGCGCGCGGCGCAGTCCCGGCTCCAAGTGGACCGGTCGGAGAGGCTTTTACGCTGAAGCCGGGTTCGCCGGGTGGCGCGGCCGCTCCGGGCCAGTACTATGCCGCTTATATTCCCAACACCAGCCAGTTTGCTACGGAATGTCCCGCATGCGCCAGTCAGTCTCCCGGAGGCGGGGGATCGGGCAGCGCGGCCGTTTACCGGACCAACATCGAATGCTGTAACAACAATCCGATTGTCTGCGGCAGCAACAACATTACGCTTGCATCCACGGCCGGCAACATGGTGGGGCCTACCCGGCAGGGTGTTGACTGCCTGATCCATCAGTCGGGTAACAGCTTTTCCAGCAACTGCGGCCAGGACCGTATGGGGGGCATCAGCAATCCTTGCGCGGGCCCGCCGCCTTCCATCATGACGGACCTCAGCATCACTGCCGGTCCGAACAACCCTTACCTGGATGCGGGCGCCAATGTACCTTCTCAACACTCGGACTCCGTTGTTGCCGTGCCCATCTGGGACGGCACACCCTTGCAGTCCGGCCAGAACCCCAGTGTTAATATCGTTGGGTTCCTGCAACTGTTTATCCAGTCGGAGGGTTCTCCTCAAGGGACTGTCTACGGGACGGTGATGAACGTGACCTCATGTGGAGGAGGCGGCTCCGGTTCGGGCACTTCGGGCGGAGGCGGCCCCATCGTTGTCGGTGGCGGTTCTCCGATTCCAGTGCGACTGATTCATGATTAGTCCCATGAGGCGGAAGAGAGACAAATGACTTGCCGCAGCGATGCCCACTCCATCCCGGGCTTCCCTGCGGCAAGTTGAACATCGTGGCCTCATTCGCACCCCCGATCGTTATCACCCGCATCCTATCCTCTAAAAGCGAGTTTTGAGGGTCATCCCGACCCCGTTCAGGTCGCCCGGGCGCGAATATCCGTCGTTCTGGTGCACATAGAAAATGTCGACGGAAATCTTGTCGGTGAGCCTTCTCCCCGCGCCCAGGGCAAGACGGTTGCGGTACCACCTTCGCAGTGTCGAGCTGTAGTAGACCTCATCCCAAGCAAAGACGCTCAGTTGCTTCCGGAGGATGGCAATGGGCCGCCGTAATTCCACCCGGTTGCGATACCGCCATTCCTGCCCGCTTACCATGAACCGTCTTTCGCCCAGGTTTCGGTCGCTGACCCGCCAGCGCTTCCAGGGAACGCCCACGGTGGTGGCAAAGGCCAGCCGGTTTTCAGGCGTCAGGGGACCGGAAAACGAATCGCCCACCGAATACTGGTAGTAAGGCTCCAGCGTGAGAAACCTACACAGGTGGAAAGCGAAGCCCGTGGTGACTCGCCGGTAGATCAGGTGTCCCTGGTCATTGCCGTACCGGACCCCCGCACCCAGCAGGAAGTCAGCCTTTTTACTGAGCGGATGAGTACCGTCGAGGGACATCCATGCCTGGAAATCATGCCCCGGATAGGGGCTCGCGCCCTGGCCGAAAAGAGCTCCAGGAAACAACGCCACGGCTACAGCCAGCACAACTCCAACGGACGGACCATGCCGCCACCTTAATCTCTGGATATTCACCGCAGGGACTCGACCTTTACATTTGTTGGGTTCGCAAGTCTGGAATCATCTGCAGAAGATCGCAACTCCTTGACTATGCATCTTAACACAACCGCTTTAATCCAAACTGGATTTGCCTGGCGCTGTTCGGAGTTCCGGCACGCTTCGGAAAGCGCCACGGGGAAGGGGGGTATTGCGGCGCGCGCCTCATGACCGGGCGCTCCTCTAGCTCTTTTCCAAAGTCCGATGGTAGAGGCGTTCGTATTGGGGGATGATCTTGGAGGAACAGAACTGGGTCAGCGCCCGCTTCCGGCCGGCCTCGCCCATTCGCTGGTGGAGGTCGGAATCGGTGAGGATATCCAGAACGCGCGCGGCCATGGTATCGACTTCTCTGGGCGGCGCCAGATAACCTTCCACGCCGCTCTGGATGACTTCCGGCAGTCCGCCGACGTCCGAGCAGACGCAGGGAACCGCGCAGGCCATGGCCTCCAGCGCCGCCAGCCCGAACGATTCGAGGTCGCTGGGCAGCAGCGCCACGTCGGCGCAGCACAGAAGGTCCTGCACCTGGTTCTGTTTGCCCAGAAAGAGAATGTCTCCAGCCAGGCCTTTGTCCCTCGCCAGCCATTCGGCGGCGGTGCGGTCCGGCCCGTCGCCGATCATCAGCAGTTTCGCCGGAATCTCTTTTCGCACCCGGGCAAAAATCTCCACCACGTCGGTGACACGCTTGACGGGGCGGAAGTTCGAAAGGTGTACCAGGACCTTTTCGCCGTGCGCGGCAAAATCCTGCCGGTGGGATTTCTTCTCCTGCGGATGAAACACGTCGCAGTTGACGAAGTTGGAAATCACCTCGATGGGGCGCGATATGCCGAATTCCGTCAGAGTTTTCTGGCGAAGGTACTCCGAGATGGCGGTGACCGCGTCGCTCTGTTCGATGGCAAAGCGCGTGATCGGCAGATAGGAACGGTCGGACCCCACCAGCGTGATATCCGTGCCGTGCAGCGTTGTGACCACGGGGATGCGGCGCTCGCCCATCATGGAACGGGCCAGGTAGGCGCTGACCGAATGCGGGATGGCGTAATGGACGTGAAGAATGTCCAGCGACTCATTGACCGCCACGTTGTACATCTGCGAGGCCAGTGCCAGCGTGTATGGCGGATGGTCGAAAAGCGGATAGTTCATCACTTCCACTTCGTGGAAATGGATGTGCTCTGAGAGTTCCGTTACGCGTACCGGAAGCGCGTAGCTGATAAAGTGGATGTCGTGCCCGCGGGCCGCCAGTTCCAGGCCGAGCTCCGTGGCGACAACGCCGCTTCCGCCGTAGGTGGGGTAACAGGTAATCCCGATTTTCATGGAATGTCGCAGGAGGCTGCCCGGACCCGGTACGTCTCCTAAGAGGAAGGCGCCGGCTTGTCCGTTGCCTGTTCTTTGCCGGAACTCAGAACCACAATGTTTCTGATTGTGCGCTCGCCGGACTTCTGGTTAAAGTAAATCAGCACGGTGGTCCCGGGCTTTAGCACCTTCAGGTTCATCCTGTTTCCGTTCAGGCTTTCAACGCGCACGTTCCTCTTGAAAGGAAATATTTCGCTTTCCCGGCCGTGAAGAGAGTCGACGTTCAAAATTTTCTGCTTCAGGTCGAGTGACTTGATTTTCCCGCTGTAAGCCTGCCTGGTGTTGCCGGAAGTCAGCTTGCCCACAAGAGGGACCTTACTCTTAGGGCTCTGCGCGTGAAGCAAGGGCGCAGAGCAGAGAGCGAAGACGCAGACAACCATCAGCGCTGCCGTCATTCCCGGAAGAGAGCCGCAGGCAATTGTGCTTCGACCCCCTGTGCTTTCCAGACCCCGGTGCAGCCGGGTCCGGGTCAGTGCCGGATTGGGGCAATCATTCACAAATATACTCGGTCGCTAGCCTTCCCTTTCATGCTAGGAAGACTCGAAGTCCGGTGTCAAGCGGTTTCGTTCAGGCGCGGGAATAAAGCTTCCCTCCCCATGCGCAGTCGTGCGCTCGGGGAAAAATGCCAGGTTGTCCAATCAATGCAGGCATTCTGCGATGGCGAAACGATTTCATTGATCCCAGGAAAAAGTGCAATCCCGGAGTAGAATCCGAACCCGACGCAAATTATTGTACTTCAAGGTCGCCCGCATAAGAACCGTTGCCGTTGTTGTCGTTGTTGGCATCTGCCTCTTTAAACATGTAACGAATGCAACTCTTCATAATCAGCAGATTCGGTTCATTTGAGCGATGGACCTTAATGCACTGCTTATCGTACCATTCGATCACACCATGGACCGTTTCACCCTGGTCCAGAACCACAACCATTGGCGTCCGAGACTGCATCTGCTTGAGATAATAGAAGTTTTCAGCGTTGGTTTGGTCCGGGGGGGCTGGTTTCTTTCGCTGTACACGCCCTGACATTTGATCTTGAACTTCCGAAAGTGAGGGGCGAATTAGTTTTCGATTCACTGTTTGCTACTCCTTGTACTGATCCTTAATTAGCGCAAGGCCAACAGCGTCTTGCCAATGAAGGTATTGCGTAAAGTCCTGTACTAGTAGATGAGAATTTTCGCGTTCCGGTTTCTTCGCAATTGAAAAATAGACCAGAAGAAATAAGACTTACGTCTGTTACATTTATAACATAACCGGGGACGAGAGGACAACTTTGCCTGCCACCGCCGCTGTTTCCGGTGGGGAATGGGTCTTCTGGTGTCCCTGCGTCCCCTTCTGGTGCGGGGATGAGGGCCAGTCCGATGCCGTGGAACCCGATGATTTTCTTATGGCCGGGGCTGGGAACCGAGCAATTCCGCGGCCAGGGAATCGAAGGTCAGCTGCTGATTGACGTTGCGGTTTTGTAGGCTGTAGGACCGTTCAAGGCCTTCTTCGAGCTTCTGGATGCCCTTCAGGCCCAGAGCGTGCGCCCACGTTTTCAGGCGCGGCAGCAGGTCGACGTTGGTCACCGCCTTGCTTTCCGCGTCCACCAGCACCTGCATCACGTCTCGCAGAAGAATGGACCCTGTTTTTAGCGATTCCTCAAGGCTGCCCCGGTCCGCGGCCAGCAACTTGGTGGCGTCAAACAATGTCTTCCACTGTTGCGGCGCCAGAGACCGCCCACCCGGCCGTGCCACCGTGTCCAGCAGCGTTAGCCACGGTCCCCGCTGCTCCACATACTGCTTGAGGTCCAGGCTCCGGGCCAGTGCGATGCTTCCACCTGCCACTCGCAGCGCCAGGGCAAGATGGCCCTGGGTGAAGCCGCGTTCTTCCGCCAGCACCCGCTCGATCACAGCCTCCTCGACCGGAGCGAATTGCAGCGTCAGGCAGCGCGACCGGATGGTCGGGCGCAGTTCGTAGGCGTTGGGACAGATCAGGATGATGGTGGTGGTTTCCGGCGGCTCTTCCAGCACCTTCAGCAGCAGGTCCGCGGCCTGCCAGTGAATGGCCTGGGCCTGGTCGACGATCAACACCCGCTGCGGCAGGGTGAAGGGGCGACTGTAGGCCGTGGCCCGGAGCTGGCGGATCTGTTCAATGAGGATGTAGCGGGTAATGGGTTCAATCAGTTGCAGGTCAAGATAAATCAGGCCTTCCACGCGCTTCTGCGCGTCCTTGATGTCTCTCCGCCGCGCCAGGTCTTCGGCGCTGGCGGCCACAAACTCGTCGGATTCGCGGCAGTGGCTGCACTCGCCGCAAAAGTCATCGCCCTGGGGGCCGCGCCGCTGGCAGTTCAATGCCTTGGCCAGCATCACTGCAAGCGTCTTTTTGCCGGTTCCCTCCGGCCCTGTGAACAGCATGGACCCGGGTACGCGGCCCCGGCCCAGCATGTCGCGGACCGCCTGCACGGCTGCCCTGTTGCCCAAGAAAGAATCAAATCCCATGGTTTCATTCCCGCGGCGAACGTCGCTTCTTCAAAGCGCCCCTCCGCCGATTTGCGGGAGCGTGATCGCGCCGGCCAAGCCTCTATCTCCTGCGCGTCCCTCCATTCGAATTCACCCGCACGTGGCGCCGGGCCAGCAGGGCGTCGACAATCTTCTGGATTTCGGCCTCGATTTCGGCCACGGACCGGTCCGCCTGGATCACCTTGATTCTTCGTGGCTGCTTTTGAGCCAGCGCCAGGTACCCCGCGCGGACCCGCTTCTGAAATTTTACCCCATGATTCTCAAACCGGGTATTCTTCACCCTGTGCCGCGTGTTTCGAGTTCGCGCGCGGGCCAGCGCCACTTGCGGATCGAGGTCCAGCAGCAGGGTCAGTTCCGGCTGGGTCCTTCCGCAGATAATGCGGTCAAAAGCACGGACCGTCTGCGCGCCGAGCATCCGTCCGTAGCCCTGGTAGGCAAACGAAGCGTCATTGTAGCGGTCGCTGATCACCACGTGGCCGCGCGCCAGCGCCGGGCGCACAACTTCTTCCAGGTGCTGCTCCCGGGCGGCGTACATCAGGGTGAGTTCGGCGAGTGAGGACAGCCGGGTGATTTTGGGGTTCAGCAGCAGGCGCCGGATCTGCTCGCCCACTTTCGTTCCACCGGGCTCGCGCGTCAACACCGTGGCGATTCCGCGTTTGTGAAGGTAGTTCCTCAGGCGGCGCGCGTGCGTGCTTTTTCCTGTTCCGTCAATTCCTTCAAGAGTGATAAAAATCCCATGGGACATCTTTATCCCTTCCCCCCCTGCAGTTCAAATCACCTGACCTTGAGTTATGTCCCCGGATACTCGGATGACCGTGGAAGCCGGAATGCGATTCCGTTTTGCCAGGATGCGGATTGCAATACTAACATCGGACGTTCCCCCGCCACAAGGCGAAAACTTGGCCTAGCCCGATGGTACAATAACGGCCTTGTGTAACACCTTGCGGACCAGCCGGTTGTGCGCCGCCGGGGCTTGAATTTTTTTTTGAGGTCTTCCATTTTGAGTGTTGCGGAAAATGTCGAGCGCGTTCAGCAGCGGATCCACAGCGCCTGCCGCCGGGCAGGGCGCTCGGCTGAGGACGTCCGTCTCATAGCCGTCTCGAAAACCCAGCCGGCGGAAGCCATCCGCCAGGCTTACGCGGCGGGCCTGCGCGAGTTCGGCGAGAACCGCGTGCAGGAGGCGGCGGCCAAGCGGAAGGAGCTCGAAGGCATGGACGCCGTGTGGCATCTCATCGGCCACCTGCAATCCAACAAGGCCAAGCAGGCCGTGGGGCTGTTTCACTCGATCCACTCCGTAGATTCGCTGCCCCTGGCGGAAAGAATCGACCGCGCAGCCGCGGCGCTCGGCCGCAGAGTGCCCATCCTGATAGAAGTCCATCTGGGAGATGAAGCCAGCAAGTTCGGAGTGGAAGAAGATGATCTGGCGCAGCTTGCGGAAAAGATCGGCGCGCTGCCGTCCGTTGAACTGCGGGGACTCATGACACTGCCGCCGTTTTTTGACGACCCGCAGCAGGTGCGGCCCTTCTTTCGTCGTCTGCGAGAACGGGCCGGGCGCATCGAGGCCCGGAACCTGCCCGGCGTCTCTATGCGCGAGCTTTCCATGGGCATGAGCCACGACTTTGAAATCGCCATCGAAGAAGGCGCTACCATCGTCCGGGTGGGCACGGCTATCTTCGGCGAGCGTGAGCGCAACCCGTAGGTGTATGTTCTTTGCGCCTTCGCGCCTTTGCGTGAGACGCTCTTGAAGTTTCGCCCAACGCGGTGAATATCTTTCTTCCCTGTGCCGGAAAAAGATTAAACACAGAGGACACAGAGTAGAAAAAGACCAGGCACGGAGATCACAGAGTCACTCTGAGTCCCCTGTGTGAAAGTTTCCAGCTCCGCGAGCACACAGAGGCTTTGAACTGACCGTTGCTCGTCAGGAGGGCGGGGCTTCAGCCCCGCCGTAAACGGTGGCCTCCCGAATGGCTACCCCTCTCCCGCCGGGAGAGGGGTAGGGGTGAGGGGACTCGGCTTTATTTTCGCTGTGCTCCTTTGTGTTCCCGTGCCATTGTGTGAGGAATGTTTTCCCGCGGGGCACTTCAAGCACGGTTTTGCAGGGAAGGCTCATGACCGACTTCACCACCGAAGGCAACACGGTGGCGTTTTGGCTTCGCGTCAAGCCGCGTGCGCGCCGCTCCCGCCTGGTGCGCAATTCTTCCGGCGAGTTGTGCTTGGAACTCACCGCGCCGCCGGTGGAAGGGAAGGCCAACGAAGCTGCCGTCGATTTCCTCGCGGAATCGCTCCACCTGCCGCGCCGGTCGGTTGAAATCGTGACCGGAGCGAAATCGCGCCGCAAGCTCTTTCGCATCACCTCGGGTTCGGCGCAGCAAACCATCGCGCGCCTGGAAGCGCTGGCGCAGGAAAAAGGCGGTTAGCCCATGATTTACGCCGTCAGCCTGGTCGTGATTGTTCTGGCTCTGCTCACCGTCAGCCTGGTGCGGTCGTTCAAGCTGAAGACCCACAGCGACTTCATGGTGGCCGACCGCCAGCTTTCCGTCTGGGTGCTCATCTTCACCCTGCTCTGTTCCTGGATCGGCGCCGGAAGCCTGTTTGCCGGCGCCGAATTCGCTTACAAGCAGGGACTGGCGTCGTTGTGGCTGCCGGCGGGAGGCTGGGCCGGGTTGCTGGTGATTTACTTCATCGCCGGCCGGGCGCGCTCCTTCGCGCAGTACACCATCCCCGATCTGCTGGAAGTTCGTTACAGCCCCATGGCGCGGGTGCTGGGGACCATCTGCATCATCGTTTCCTACACCGCCATTGTCAGCTACCAGTTTCGCGGCGGCGGGCGCATTCTGCAGCTTGCTTTTGGCATGAGCGAAACGGCAGGAACCATTATCCTGGCGGCGTTTGTCATCCTGTTCACGGCGCTGGCGGGAATGTCGTCGGTGGCTTACACCGATCTGGTGATCGGCTTGGTCGTCACGGTAGGTTGCGTGTTTGCGCTGCCCGCCATGATCATCCACGCCGGCGGCTGGCACACTGTTGCCGCAGCGCTGCCTGCAAGCCACCTCACCGCGATGGGCACCATGACCTGGGACCAGGTACTTGGCTATTTCCTGCCCACCTTCACCCTGATGCTGGGCAACCAGGCGATGTACCAGAAATTCTTTTCCGCCCGCAGCGAGCGCGACGCGCGTCTTTCGGTGGTGGGATGGGTGTGCGGCACCGTGGTGCTTGAGACGGTGATCGTCGTGCTGGCCATCGTGGGCGGCGTCATGTTCCACTCGCGCGTCGAGTCCGGCCAGCTGCCTGCCTGGGGCCTGATTCCTTACACGGCGCGTTACGGCGTGCTGCCGCTGATTGGAGCCGTCTTCCTGGCGGCGATTTTCGCCAAGGTCATCTCCACCGGCAATAACTATCTTTTTTCGCCCGCCACCAGCGTGGTGCACGACGTTCTGCAGCGCTTTATCACCAAAAAGGCCAGCGACCGCAGCCTGGTGCTGATGTCGCGCATCGTGGTGGTTGTGCTGGGACTGCTGGCGCTGGCGCAGAGCTTTCAGCCGTCCATCCTGCACACGGCGGTATACGCCTATGACGTTTACGGCGCCGGCATCACGCCGGCGGTGGTGGCGGCGTTTTTCTGGAAGCGCACGACCACGGCCGGCGGCCTCAGTTCCATCGCGGCGGGAACGATTGTGGCGGTGCTCTGGAAAGTGTTCAACCTCGACCCCATTATGCCCATGATTTTTCCGGCGCTCGCCGCCTCGCTGGCCAGTCTGATCGGCGTCAGCCTGCTCACCGCGCCGCCGCGCCCCGAACAGTGGCAGCCGTTCTTCCGCAAAGCCGAGGACGGCCGGTGAGAGGCTTTAGTCAGGAGGGCGGGGCTTCAGCCCCGCCGTAAACGGCGGTCTCCAGAATGACTTCCCCTCTCCCGCCGGGAGAGGGGACAGGGGTGAGGGCACATTGAAACCGCCCCCGCTTGGAGTTGGG
>JBAUWE010000325.1:0-9012 GCA_049583595.1 Terriglobia bacterium | reverse complement strand
TTTCTTTCCGCTGCTCCACAGGAACACCCTGCAGGAGCAATGTGAATTCAGCGTTTTCCAGGGCAGTCAGGACCGGCAGCAGGTTGTATGCCTGAAACACGAAGCCGAGGCGTTGCAGCCGCAGACGTGCCAGCTCCCCGGAGGATAAGAGTTGAAGGTCCTTCCCTTCCACCAACACCTCTCCGGATTCAGCTCGGTCGAGCCCGCCGATGATGTTGAGCAGGGTGGTTTTGCCGGACCCGGACGGCCCAGCAATCGCGAGGAATTCTCCGGGGACAACCCGTAGACTGATCCCTCGCAGTGCCGGAACCTCGAAGGGCCCCGTGCGGTAGGTCTTCTTCACATCCTTCAGTTCCACCGCCCACTCAGTCATATCGTCCTCCAAATCATGATAAAACGTAACTCCTCGCCGAATCCCATGTTTCAGGCCCTGTAGGCCGTGGTGCCGAATTGGTTAGGGGAGGAGGTTGTTCGGGAGCGTGGCAGCAACGCAACTTCCGTTCACCGCCTAGGTCTAGAATGGACACCTCGTACTTCCCGACCGCCACCTCCACCGTGAACTACGGAGAGTACAGCTCCGCCCGCAGCTTCTTCCCCCGAGCGAAACGCCGGACCTGGAGAGGAACACGACGGGCGGGATCCTGCATCGTGAACCTCCTTGTGACGGCGCCACGATGCACTGCGCCGACAGTCGGCTACGAGACGGGTTGGGCGAGGACTTACGCTAAAACACCTTCAATGCGCCAGGCAGCGCGGTTCGCGCTGCCTTGAACGCCGGATAAAAGGAGATGACGGTCGCTGTCAGAAACACAATGCCGACGGACGAAACGATTCGCGTCAGGCTCAAGCGCGAGTAGATGATTGGGTCAAAAACGAGAGCGGTGGGGAGGCTGCTTTTGAAAAACCAGCGCAAATCCAACCCGGCGGTGGCGAAATAATGCTGGGCGCTCAACCCCAGCACCAGACCCAGAACGAGGCTGATCGCTGTGAGCGCCAATGATTCGCCAATGATCATGACGGCAAGCTGCACGGGTCGCAGACCCAGAGCCGAACAGAGCCCGAATTCATACCGGCGCTCGATGACCCGCATGAGAATCGTGTTGAGTATCCCCAACCCGACCATCGCGAGTACCACACCGTTCATGACATAATTAAAGGCCTCGTCCAACAAGAAGAGCTGAGCCACTGCCGGCATGGCTTCCCGCCAGGGGAGGATTTCAACCGGGACCGTCGTGAACTGCTTCCGCATGCTTTGGGCCACCCTCAGCGAATCACCCTCCCGTTCCAGGAGGACCGCGACCTGAGTGACCCGGCCAGGTACTCCGACCAGTGTTTGCTCCTCGGTCAACGGCAACTGGATGACGTGGGCATCGATCCGCTGGACGCCCGTGCGAAAAATTCCGCTCACCCGCAGCAGAGAACTCTGCATTTCACCTCCGCCGGCATCCGCCGTTTTTGCGCCGGGCGGTTGCGCTGCTTGAGTCATGAGCACGACTTTGGACCCGACCTTCACCGCAAGCTTGTTGGCCAACTCCGCGCCAATGACAACGCCCGATTGCTGGTTGTCATTGAGATATTTCCCCTCGACGATCCGCTGTGGAATCAGGGATACGGTCCGTTCCTCTTTGGGGATGACTCCCATTATGCTCACCCCACTAGAGTTGGCTGCGGAACTCAGCAGTCCAGAGGCCAGCAGCCGCGGACTCATGCCTCGCACAACATGTTTCAGGGCCTCGGTATGCAAAAGCTCCCGGGTCCTGGACACCACCCCGGCTGGCAGCAACAATTCAAGAGAGGGGTTGTCTTGATACCCCTTCGCCTGGAGGACCACGTTCCCGGTGCCGAATCTCACCGCGTTGGCAACCATCTGCTGCTGGCTGCCGTCGAGCAAGCCCAAAGAAACCAGCAGCAAGGTCAGACCCAAACCCAGGGCCAGGGCCGTCAGTAGGGTCCCGCGGGGATTGCGCCAGAGGTTGCGCCACCCGAGTTTTACCAGCAGAAGAATACCCATTGCCACTAAACCTTTCGGAGCGCTTCCGTCGGCCGAAAGCGAGCCGCTCGCATCGCGGGATAGAGGGCCGACACCAGAGCTACCAGGGCCAGCCCGAAAGCGGCCTGTGCGTAGGTAGTTAAATCCTGCTGCCCGTGCCAGATCGGGCCCACCACGACGCCGCCCAGAGAAACTGCGCCTCGATGGCCACCCAGGTTCAGACCATGAGCCTGCAAATACAAAAGGAGGGGCGCTCCAAGCGCTGCTCCCAAAACCAGACTGGCTCCCGCCAGACTTGCCGCCTCCGCCACGATGAGACCGACCACCTGAACCGGACGCATTCCCACAGCCATCAGCATACCAAGCTCACGCGTGCGCTCGATGATCGCCATGAGCATGGTATTGACGATGCCCATGGCGGCCAACAGGAAAAAGATGAAAAAGAGAATAAAAGTAACACGATGATTGAACTGCACGTAGTCAGCCAGTTCCGGCGCCAGTTCCGGCCAGGCGCTCACTTGAACCGGCAGGGTTTTACTCAGCTGTGCTTCAAGGGCCGCCGCCGCCGTAGTCGCCGCGGTGATGTCATTACCTTGGAGCTTGATCCCAACTTCATGGATCCCTTCCGGCGGCAAACGCAAAAGCTCTTGCAAAGAAGCGAGGGACATGACCACCAGACCACGGTCCATGGAGTCAAGCCCCGTGTGAAACATTCCCGTTACCGTGTACAGGTCATTTCCCGTTGAACCATCGGCCGCCGGCGCCAACAGGACGATTTCTGACCCCACCTTGGCACCAATCGTGGCGGCGAGCTTATCTCCCATCACCACACCTTTGGGCATCCGTCCGGTCAGGTAGCTACCTTTGACCATCCGAGTTTGCAGCACAGTAATCTTCTGTTCCTGGTCGGGAACGACGCCGAGCAGTTCCACTCCAGCTGATTGGTGGGTCGCGCTGACCAGTCCGTAACCGTACACTCGGGGACTTGCAGCTTGAACCCGGGGATTGGCGGTGATGGCGGCAACCAGCGAGTTGACGTCTGTTCCGTCTGGCCCTCCCAAGGTCTGGTCAACGGGACGTTCCGGGTAGTAACCCGGGGCGTGCACCTCAACATCTGAGAGAACAAGGCTCGTGCCGCTCTTGATCATCTGCTGCCTCAGGCCGGCCATCAGGCACGCAACGAACAGCAGCATGGCGTAGCCGAAGCCGATCGCCGCCATGGCGATCAGCGTCCGCCGGGGATTGCGCCAGAGATTGCGCCACGCAAGCCGCAGCAGCCGACCACTCATGGTTTTAGATTCCTCGGGGAAAAGATCACCTTACTAATCGGCCGGTTGAAGATGATCTTTTCGTACGTGACAGTCGTCTGATCAACCGTCTTCTTACCGGCCTTGCCCTCGGATTGCATGGTCAGTTGCGTCGGGATGAGCCTTCCGCTCACGGTTTTGTACTCGGAAAAAGTGAGGACCCGGACCAGATTCCCATCCTCGTCAAAGTACCGCTGCCAGACGGGCATTCGGTCGGATTGGCGGACCTCCAAAGTAATCTTTCCCCACACCACCGCCGCGGCCGGTTTGGGTGTCAGGGTATATTCAGACACCGCGATCCCATTGCGCTGCCCTTCAAAAGAGACTGCAACTTCATAGTCGTTGGTGAGGCGGCTTTGTTTCACCAGATCATTGAGGGTGAAGTTGCTGCCCATCCAGGAGGTCATCATCATCGAAGGCCGAAGCCTCACCGTGCGGTTTGCTTTCGGCAGATAGTACCAAATGTTGTTGCCCTCTTTCAGAATTGCTGTACCCGCATCTTCCTGCGGGCTGCGAATGCGGAGGAGGATGTCCGACTCGTCAAGGGACCAGAACTCCATCGAGATCTTCCGTTGGCGGCCCCTCTTGGTGATCTGCATTTCCATTGTGGCGATGGTGGATTGGCTGGCAAACAGCCGGGACACCCGGTCTACGACCTCCTGCGCCCGCTGATCGTTCGCGCACTGAGAGACTTGTCCAAAGCTCAGCCACGCCAGCCCCAGGCAGATCGCGACGATTCCTTTTTGCCATTGCATTAAGAGCTAGGTTATCTGGCAGGTGCGGGAAAAACAAGCGAAAAGGCGCATTCTGACTGCGATCAACCACCATAACTCGCAACCGACTTGGCCTCAATCGCGGCAAGGTCACGGTAAGTATCACCAAGTTCACGCGGAATGACTTGTTTTGACCAGTGGGATGAGCAAATCAGGACAGACAGTAAAAAGAAAGAGAGACAGAATCTAGTCTCGTAGGGTTCTCACGGCAGGAGAAGGTTCGTAAACAAATTGGGTTTCTTTCGACATTCCTGATGCAGGGAGGTTCTGATGAATCTGAATCTGATGGATCCAAAGCTGATTGTGCTCGCCGTTGCGGTGGTTCTGGTCATCGCGGTGCTGGGCTGGCTGTACATGCGAAAACGCAAGCGTACGACTGCAGATCTTCAGCAAAGGTTCGGCTCTGAGTACGAGCGGGCGGTGCAGGAGCATGGATCAGAACGAAAAGCGGAAGCGAATTTAGCGGATCGCGAGAAGCGGGTTGACAAGCTCAACATCCGTGATCTTGAACCGGCAGAACAGGAACGGTTTTCAAAACAGTGGGCGTCCGTGCAGTCCCGCTTTGTCGATTCCCCAAAGGGTGCGGTGATCGAGGCCGATGACCTGGTCGCCTCTTTAATGAAAACTCGCGGCTATCCCGTATCCGAATTCGATCAACGGGCCGCCGACATTTCTGTCGACCATCCCCGCGTGGTGGAGAACTACCGGTCTGCGCATGAGATTGCGCTGCGGGCCGGGAGAGAGGCAGCGACTACGGAAGATCTGAGAACGGCGATGATCCACTACCGCTCTCTTTTTGAGGAACTGGTACAGGGATCCATAACGGTTAACAGAAGAGAGGTGGCGTAATGGCTGAATTGAAGAAGAAAGAAGCGGAACTTACCACTGCGGACCTGGCGAGCAACGGCGCTGCGAAAGAGCAGTTCGACAGACCCAAGCTGGTGAAAGGCCAGAAGACGGAAACTGCGGACCGGGCGGAGGCGGTCTCGGGACCCATGGCCTTGTTTTCTGAATCAGAGATGGAAGATTTCCGGTCGCAGTGGAGCAAAGTGCAAACGGGTTTCGTGGACGAGCCGCGCCTGACGGTCGAAGGTGCAGACAAGCTGGTCGCTTCGGTGATGCAGCGACTGGCGGAAGGTTTTGCCACCGAGCGGTCGGGCCTGGAAAAACAGTGGGACAGCGGCGACAGCGTATCTACTGAAGACCTGAGGATTGCCCTACAACGATATCGTTCCTTCTTTGACCGACTGCTGAAACTGTAGGGACGGACACGCTTGCGGATTACGGTTTGTACCCAGGAGGGACACGCAGGCCGCTATGTTGCCGAGGCTGTGAAGTCCCTGGCGGAAGAACTCAGCATTCAATGACCCAGGCCAGGGACTGAAGGTTCAATCCAAAGTCCCATCTAAAGGAGAAATATGAAAACGCTCAAGCTGGGCTTAAGTTTGCTCGCACTGCTCGTCGTCGTGACCCTTGTAGGGTGTTCAACGTCCACGAAATCACGCGATGTTGCTGACAGCGTCCGCAAATCGCTCGATCAGATCGGCCTCAAAGATGTCACTGTAAGTCAGGATCGCAACAAGGGCGTAGTTACCCTTGGCGGACACGTGGCGGCTGAGACGGACAAGGCACAAGCCGAGTCCCTTGCAAAGTCAATCGCAGCCGGGCAGGTTGTTGCGAATCAGATTGCGGTGATTCCTCCTGGTGGCGAAAGCGAGGCAAGAACGGTGAACTCGGATCTGGACAAGGGTATCGAAAACAACTTACATGCTGCCCTCATCCAGAACAGGCTCCTCAAGGGCGTCAAATACGACGTCAAGAATGGCGTCGTGACGTTGACCGGAGAGGTTAATTCTCAATCCAAGCGCGCCCAAGTTGAACAACTGGCGTTAGGCGTACCAAACGTGCAGCAGGTGGTAAACGTGCTGCAGGTCAAAGACCAAAAGGCCAGCTCCACGCCGTAAGATCCTGGAACGCGTGATGGACCGCAGGGCCTTGCGATTCTGTTTGCTCGAGGAGGTGATGAAATGTCATTTGGGCTCTACTCCATTGGGTTCATGCTCGTGATTGGCGGGCTGATTTACGGCGCCTATTTGATGCATGTCCCTGCACACTGGATTGCCGTGGGTGCGATTGTCCTATTGGGCCTGGGGATTCTGACGGGTGTCAAAGCAACGCGGCAAAAGGATCCGGCGGGATAGCGGTAGTTGCTTCTGGATATTTCGGAGAGCTCCCGAGCGCATCTTGCGCCCTTCGCTCATTCACCTGTCAAACCTTCTAATCCAAGATCCTTGTCGCATGCCGCGTTTGGCCCGCATCGGTGAATACACGATTCAGAGAGTGAAGCCTTATTTGAAGGGCCGAACCCGTTTAAACCGGAGCAGCGGTCCACCGCCTTCGGGCTAGACAGTCGCGAACGTCTTTGCCAGTGACCCGCGGTGAGGGTGAACCGGAAGGGCTTGACAGGCGATACTTCGAAAGAATTCCGATCTGCCGGGGTGTCTTGAAAGTGTTCAGACTTATAACCATCGCGTGGCTTTTACTCAAAACAACGTGTACGGATTGGTTGAAAGACAACGCGACGAGCCAGGGCGCGGCGCTGGCATTCTATGCGGTCATTTCTCTGGCGCCGCTTCTGGTTATTGCTATGGCAATGGCAAGCGCGGTTTTCGGTGAAAAGGGTGCAGCGGGGCAAATCGTGCACCAAACACGATCTCTGGGCGGGCATGAAGGCGCAGCGGTTGTTAAAAGTGTTATTCAGGGCATCAAAGGGCGAGGCCTCGGGGCTGGCACGGGTCTTATTGGGATTGGGACCCTGCTGTTGGGAGCGATGGGCGTGTTCGTTGAGCTTCAGGACGCGCTCAATAAAATCTGGAGAGTTAAGCCCAAGTCCGGGAGTCTCTTTGCCGGGCAACTCAGAAAGCGGTTGCTGTCTTTCGTCCTTGTGTTGGGTGTGGTGTTCTTGCTGGTGGTAACGCTGGCTTCAAGCGCGGGATTGACGGCCGTGGCAAAGTTTGTGTCGGACCTGATTCCTGCCTCGTCCTTTCTCTCACCCACCTCCGGCGCTTTGCTTTCATTTGGGATTGCAGCGCTCTTGCTTGCAATGATATTCAAACTTCTGCCCGATACCCATGTGGCATGGGCTGATGTATGGGTCGGC
Organism: Terriglobia bacterium; assembly: GCA_049583595.1. Taxonomy (GTDB): domain Bacteria; phylum Acidobacteriota; class Terriglobia; order UBA7540; family UBA7540; genus SCRD01. Next base: position 1,782 of record JBAUWE010000325.1, on the reverse strand, counting down.
GCGGTTCTCACAGCTCTTTTCTTTACGATCGGAAAAGTGTTGATGGGCTCATACATGGGCAAATCCGACATGGTCCTGGCTTATGGAGCAGCGGGTTCTTTCATCACTTTACTCGTCTGGATTTATTACTCCGCACAGATCCTGCTATTGGGCGCAGAATTCAGCCATGTCTACGCGACCCAATACGGCTCACGCGCCGGGCGCCGCAAGGCTGCTGTACCGCCTCGCTGAAGGTATCAGAGGAGGCAGCCAGGAAGGCTTCGTCGCCCCGGTTTTCCTGACCTCCGGAGGCATGAATTACGAGCCGTTTGACTCATGTGTGCGTTTTTGAACACCTACGTGTTCAGTTTTGACCAGACATCTCAAGTCTGTCCGGTTATCTTCTCCAAGGGTTATGATTCTCTGAAGCGTGCGTCTACAGTTATCCGGAATCTACCAATGGGGACCACACAGAACAGCAGCAAAATCCACCTCGAGAGAAAAAGAGCGCAAGTCATGGCTGAAGTGTGCTCGGTTGTTGCCATTTACGATAGCCACTCCCAAGCAGAGAAAGCTGTGAAGGGACTGCAAAAAGGTCTGGGTTTGACATGAAGATGATGTCCATCGTCGGCGATGTGAAGACGGGAAGAGTAATGTTAGTCTGCGACGGCCTCTGGGCGTTCGCGTTTATAGGATCTTCATACTTACGACCTCGTGGTAGGGACACTGCAATTCCGACGGCCGCATAAAGTACTGGGGAAGGCCCGGCGCTTTCTGGGGTGGGCTGTGGGGGCTGTTGTTCGGAGCTGCTTTCTTCACCATTCCAGGCATAGTCCCGGTCCAGTGTTTCGACGTCGTTTCCTCAGTCCGTATTCCGGCTCATAAACGAAGCCGAGGAGAGAGAGGTGTGATGTGAATACGGGAAGAGTATTGTTAGCCTGCGACGACATCCAGGAGTTCCTATTTTACAGGGGAATACTGTCAGATCTTGGGTACGTGTTCGTCATATGCAGTTGCTATGAAGAAGGAGCCCGCCGAGTCGCGACGGAAGACTTCGACTTCGCCATCGTCAGCCAGGGAAGCGCGAGTTTTGAAGGGCGCTGTGTTCTGGAGCGAGCTGCAGAGCTGCATCGGGATATTCCCATCATCATAGTGACCCACTGCCTGGACACACACTGCTATCTGGCAGCAATGGAACTAGGCGCGGTGGACTATCTCGAAACGCCGGGGCCGGATGACCTCGGGTGGGTGCTGGAAACTGAGTTGCGACGGCGCGACGCAGTTTGAGGCTTACCAAACTTGTGACGCTGCTCGAATTCTAATATTGACTCCTCACCACTTGTCGACGAAGGGCTAATAAAAGCGATGAACCAAAAGTGCCTCGATCTCCCCATGATTGTAGATGTCTCGCGCTAAGCAATCGAAGTTGCCCCAGACCGCACAATACCAAGGAGGATAAAACGATGTTAAGAAATATTACCCAGCTAAAAGATTTTGTGATCCAAGCCACGGATGGGGAGATTGGGAAGGTAGATCAGTTTTATTTCGACGATGAGACCTGGGCCATCCGCTACCTCGTGGTCAACACCAGTCGGTGGCTTGAAGGCCGACTCGTGCTGATCTCGCCCATCGCCCTCGGCCAGAAGCAGAAGGGCTGGAAATCCAAGCAACTCGATGTAGCGCTGACGAAAAAGCAGATCGAGGACAGCCCCCGCATCGATACGCACAAGCCCGTCTCACGGCAGCACGAGGCCGTGTACCTGGGGTATTACGGTTACCCCTATTATTGGGGTGGGCCCAACC
>JBAUWE010000324.1:0-6333 GCA_049583595.1 Terriglobia bacterium | reverse complement strand
CCGCAGACGTTCGTCAACGTCATCCGGAAATTCAACCTTTGGGGGCGATTTTCTACTCTTGAAGATATTCCAGAGCTTCAATGTTGCACCTCAAAGGTTAACGTACACAGAAGCGAAGGTCGGGAGCAGTCAAGGCCCACGCTGGGATTTTGGTCTTTCTGTGGGTCTTACAACTTGCGACTGACTGTATAACACTTGGCAACGCGGAACGCAATGGGACTTTGGTTGAGGGGGCGGGGGAAATTATGAAGGATGAAGGATGAAAAGTGTGGTGCGCTGAAGACACCCCTTGCCCGGTCCCGATAATCGGGCCCAGCGGCCGGCGTGATTTGGAGTTTAAGATTTCAGATTGCAGAAAAACCCTTGGACCTCGGTTTGGTAGCGCAGAGTTGTCCCGCCGCGCGGGATTACTCTGCGGTTCGTTTCTTTAAATCACAAGCCGCTACCGTCTGCGGTTGAAAAACACGGCCAGGATGGCCGTGCCACAAAATGCTGAAAAGCCGCAGAGTTACAGAACAACTCTGCGCTACCGTCTGCGCTGGAAAAACACGGCCTGGAGGGCCGAAAGAAAATAGCCCACGGCCACCGACTTCGTCGGGGTAAACTCCAGCCGTGGGAAACGGGCCCTCACCCACCGCGCTGCGGTCCCCCCTCTCCCGCACCAGCCTCTGTCCCTCCGGCGGTGTGGGACGTTTGTTTTCCCTACTCGCGACTTCCTATTCGCCACTCCCCCTCTTTGGTGAGAGGGCTAGGGTGTGGGGCGTCACCTTTTACCCATGGCTTGCGCCATGGGCTAAATTCTGCCGCTCCTCCGGAGCTGTTTTGCCGGTTTTTGTGGCACGGGCGTCCTCGCCCGTGTTGCGATGCAAAAACACGCCCAGCCCCGCCCTGAGCGAAGCGAATGGGATGGTCATGCCCCCTGGGATGTTCGATGTCCGCATACATCGCAAGAACCGCGAGGGAGGCGCCACCCGCCACCATTTTTCCCTTGATCCCGCCGCCCCCATCATAGATGCGCCACCCTCGGCGGTCAGCAGAACCCATTCCAGATTCAAAATTCAAAATGAAGAAAACATGCCGCCCAGAGGGCGGCGCTACAAAACACCGCTCACCCGGCGTCTGCCAGAAGTATTGGAGCCTACTACAATAGTCGCCGGCGCTCGCCTCGCACCGTGCCGCGGGTGTAAAATATAGAGAACGGGCACAAGACCAGGACAGAAGGCAGCTTCATCGCGTCTGTCGGGGAGGGTTGAGGAACAGGCCTTGTCGCAGCAGGCGGCCTGTCCAATTTTCGAATGAAAAGGAGAAACGATGATGCGTCGAAATTTGATGATGATCTTCTTCGTTGCCGCCCTCGCATTGCCTTTCGCGCCTTTGGCGCGCGCACAGCGCCCGGTTCCCGAGCGCGCTGTGGACCGAATCCAGCGGGAAGTGCGGCACAGGATTCTGATGCTTCCTTACTACAACGTTTTTGACAACATCACCTACAAAGTGGAAGGGTACAACGTGACGCTGATGGGGGCGGTGACGCGGCCCACGGTGAAGAGCCAGGCGGGAAACGTGGTGAAAGACATTGAAGGCGTGCAGAAGGTGGAAAACAACATTGAAGTGCTGCCGCTTTCCCCAATGGACAATGCGCTGCGCCTGAGGCTTTTCCGCGCCATCTATGGATATACAGCGTTGCAGCGATATGCCCTGTCCGTCCAGAAACCCATCCGCATTATTGTGAAAAACGGTAATGTGACACTTGAAGGCGTGGTGGACAGCCAGGCGGATAAGAACCTTGTGAATATCCGCGCCAACGGCGTCTCGGGCGTCTTCAAGGTGACGAACAACCTGAGGGTGGTTAAACCCTGAGGATGTGGCACGGATGATTCCGTGATCTTTCGCAAAACCAAGAGCCGCAGAGTTGCCCCGCCGCGCGGGATGACTCTGCGGTTTGTTTGTTTCAATCACAAGCCGCAGAGTTACAGGACAACGCTGCGCTACCCTCTACCGTGCTGCGGTGAAAAAACACGGCCAGGATGGCCGTGCCACAAAGTACGAAAAAGCCGCAGGCCGCAAGGGGGTGCGCTACACGCCAATCTGTTGGAGGTGGTGCTTGAGGTGTTCGAGGTAGTGGCGCATCCAGGACTCGAGCGGTTCGGGCTCTGCGTCGCCGATGATGCACGGCGTCTGCAGCTTTTCCGCGGGCACGCCCTCCATCACCACCGCCAGGTGGAGGTTCAACGCCACCCACAGCTCCACCAGCTCCGCCCAGGGCCGCTGGCGGTAGCGTTGCAGGGCCACCCACTCTTCCTGGTCGTAATCCGGCAGCACCAGCGGGCTGACCAGCTGGGCCCTCACAAAGCGCTGGTGGTTGTTGGCCGCAGAATCAATCAGGTGGCCCAGGATCTCTTTTGCCGACCATCGGCCTGGCCCGCGGCTCCGGCCGGCGTCGGCTTCGCTCAGCGCCATCAACTGGTCTGTCGCTCGCGTAACCTCGGCTCGCAGTTTGTCAGCCAGTTCTTTCATCGGTCGTTTCTCCAAGCCTGGCGCATCCCCCGATTCGTCGGGGTATGTGGCGGCTGAATTTCAGGAAATTGTGACCCCAACTCTATCACCCGTTGCGAGGGATTGTGAAGCGGTGGCCCGTGGCGCCTCACCGGCCTCGACACACGGCCGGGTATCCCGAGCCAATTCGGACGGAATTCAAGCTCAACAACTTTTCGTCCGTCTACGCTCACCCCTCGCCCCAGTTGTCACGCAGACTCCTGGCGTGAGGGTCCCAGAGGTACGAGGACGGGTGAGGTTTTTTTCTGCCGTTCCTGATCTTGAACCCGGCGAAAAGCCCGGCCCGATCACTGTATCTTCTGGCTCATGGGCGGAGGTGCACTGGGGCTTCCCTCCTTCAACATCCCAAACAACTGGAACAGCGCCTGAGTATTCTTCGCCCCTCCGCGAAAGTGGAAGCTGCAATCCACGAAGGTGGTGTTGGCCCATTCAAATTCGCCGCCGGAATAAAACAGATGGCAGTTGGTCAGTTTGCAGTTGATGAAGAACACCTCTTCGAGGACAAAACTCTTGTGGCTGATCTCCTGATTTTCTATCACGGTCATGCTGGTCGTCATCACCTCCCGATTTGCGCTCAAGACACGCCGGCCGGCGCAAAGAGCTGTGCTTCCACGCCTACTTCATAACGGCGCTGAGCGGAACCGCGGCTCCTCCACGGGCCATGCTCAGATCGGCCGCTTCCATGAAGGCCAGTGTTTCCAGGGATTCCCTGGGATCAACCGGGGGAACCCCGGTTTTGAAAAACCGGGTGATTTGCTCCAGGAGCCCTCCGTAACCTTCGGTGTCTTTCCCGGAATGCAGAACACCCTTGGTCCCGTAGACGGTGATCGAAAAATCGTAGAGTCCGCTGCTGAAGCCGCGCATCACACCGAGCCGCCCATCTTTCCATTTCCCGACCACCACATCCTCGTTGCCGGAACTCTGCATGCTCACCGATTCACACCCCGGCCCCATCAGCTGGTAAAGCATCTCCACGGCATGGACGCCGTAATTGAACAACGAGGGGACATGCGGCTCCCTGCTGGTGGGTCCCAGAACATCGTAGGTGAGAACCCGGCCGATGCCTTCCGGGTGCTCCAGGCGCTCGGTCTCGCTCCAGAAGCGCAGGCTGGAAGCGGTGAACCATGGATCATGCGCGGCTTTGCCCAACTCATAGATCTCTTTGGCGTCCTTGTAGCTTCCGGCCAGAGGCTTATCGATGAAAACGGGCTTGTGCGCGGCGAAGACAGGCTTCACCTGTTCCAGGTGCTGCCTGCCGTCCACGCTTTCCAGCAGCACAACATCCACCATGGAACAGAGAGTGGGAATGTCTTTCACAATCTCCACATGCCACTTGTCGCGCACCTCCTCCGTGAACTTGTCCACGCGGCTCCGGCTGCTTTCCACGTCGGGACTGCCTCCCTTGTAAGCAGCCACCACCCGGAAGCCGGGAATGTAGTTCTTAAAGCTGGGGTCGTTCAGGGCTCGCGTGAATGCAATCACGTGGGAAGTGTCCAGGCCGATGATGCCAACTTTGATAGGCTGTTTTGAGACGGTCTGCGCAAGCCCGCCGACAGGAATCAACATCACAACAGCGGCCAACTGCCAAAGCCGCCGCACTGCAAATGAGAACAAATTCTGCATTTCCCCTCCTCGAGACCCCAGTTGAGACCCAAGCCCGCCGAACAAAGCCCTGCCGGATACGCCGGACCCGCGCGCTCGAGCATCCTCGATGTTGAATTTGCATCGGGTGATGGCCCGGATGTCCGCGCCTCACCCTCGGCGACAGTATACTGCAAGAGATTGGCAATGTAAGCAGGCAGCACGTGGCGCAGACCGCGGCTGCCAGCTTGCCATTTGCGCCAGCGACACACCTCGGCAGTGGGGCAAAGTTGGTTTCACTGAATGGCCTGGTCGAGTTCAACCGCGGCGTTGTGGATCAGTGCCGCTTCGCGGTCCAGGCAGCGGCCCGCAACTTCAATCTGCTGGTCCGCCAGGTCCCAGTGCTTCAGCTCGATTTCGTCCTGCACGCCCGGCAGCGTTTGGGGATCGTAGCCGAGAAAGAGGCCTGGGCCGTAAAGCACGTTCTTGTACCACGGCCTGTCCGCCAGGCCGCGGCTTGAAGTCAGCATGCGCTCGCTCTGCATCAGGGTGGCGTTCACCTTTTCAAGCGAGGCGTGCGCCATCGCCGCACCGCCGTTGGCTTCCGCCCTGGCGAAGGCCTTGGCATACTCCTCTGCGCTCGACTGCAGGTGGGCCAGCCCGTTTTCAAGCGGAGAGAAATTCAGAAACGGAGGCACCGGCTCAATGGAGGGCGGCGCTGACTGCACTTCAGGATCAGCAATCGCCGAAAAGACTCCCCCGCGGATATCCTGGTTTTGATTTTGAATTTTCTCCCGTTCCGCGGCCACCTCTTTCTTCAGCTGGTCCGCGTAACCCGCCGCTGCCCTGGCAAGAGCAGAAAAGTCATAAGGCAGCAAATCAGCGTCTGCAAAGCGCATCACAGCGCTGCCGGCCGTCTGCGCCAGAGCCCGCCCGTAAACAAATTTGGTGTCGGCAAAGTGCGTATACCAGTAGAAATCGTCGTAAATGGAATGGTAGACACCGCCGCCGCCTTCGCCGCTGAAGCCAAGGCTGAGAGTCGGCACACCCACGTGGTCGAGGAAGGCGGTCCAGTCGGAGCCGGAACCCAGGACGTCGATATCCAGCGCACGGCCTGACCGCAGTTCGGCGCGCTTGGCCGGGTCGGTGGCTTGCGAAATTCGCAAAAGGCGAAGCCTCTTTTCAACCGTCAAATGTGTTTCCGGGTCCTGAATTTCCCTTGCCACGCCGCCGATGAATGTCTGGAGCGCGGGGGAGCCTGCCGCTTGCAGATAACCCCGCCCGTTGCCGTCGCTGTTGATATACATCACGGCGTGCTTCTGGAGCTCCGCTGAATGCTCTTCGACCCATTCGGTGGAACCCAGCAGCATCGGCTCTTCGCCATCCCAGGCGCAGTAGATGATCGTCCGCCGGGGCCGCCAGCCTTGCTTCAGGAGCATCCCGAGGGCCCGCGCCTCCTCAAGCTCCGCTGCAAAGCTTGCCAGTGGATCATCGGCCCCGTTCACCCACGCGTCGTGGTGATTGCCGCGAATCACCCATTCACCGGGATTCGTCGAGCCGGGAATCTGCGCAATCACGTCCCAGATGGGGCGTACGGTCCAGTCAGATTTAACGGCCAGGTGAACCTTGGCCGGGCCGGGGCCCAGGTGGTAGGGAATGGGAAGCGCGCCCCGCCATGAAGGCGGAGCCATGGGGCCGCCGAGAGCAGCCAGAAGAGGCTGCGCGTCGTGGTAGGAAATGGGAAGAACAGGAATTTTAGTAACGGTAGGCGCGTTCTTGATAGGAAGCCGCTTGGCGTCTTTGGTGGCTCCAACATTCGGAGTCAGCGGGTCGCCGGGGTACTTGAGAAAATCCATCACGCTGCCTCGCTGCACTCCCCGGGGCGGGCGGTAGGCTCCTTTCGGATAGACATCACCCTGCCAGTATCCGTCATCGCGCGGATCGCTATACATGATGCAGCCCACCGCTCCATGCTGGGCGGCAAGCTTCGGCTTGAGCCCCCGCCAGATCACCCCGTAGCGCGCAATGACGATCGCTCCCCGGACTGAAACCCCCGCGCGCGCCAGCCGCTCGTAATCCTGGCGCATGCCGTAATTCACGTAAACCAGCGGCGCCGTCACGTCGCCGTCTGCCGAATAGACGTTGTAGGTGGGAATCTGCAGGCTACGCTGCGATGACGTAGGATCTACAGGAACGGCC
>JBAUWE010000323.1:0-28721 GCA_049583595.1 Terriglobia bacterium | reverse complement strand
GGAGACATCTTCTCTTCAGCGGCAATTTCGTCGTTGTAAGGAGGATGATTCCGCTCCGCACCCGCCTTCTCACAGAGCTTGCGATCAATACACATCGTTGCGTCGTACAGAATTGCTTTCGACATGTGATATTCTCCCGATTCGGGGCACCCGCTACCGGGGGAATGGGTTCTCTACGGAGTCGTATGGCAGGATTGGCTCGGTGCCGGTCGCCCGAGTTGGCTGCTGGAACCTGCGTCGGCAACTGAGGAAAATTGCAGCAGTTCAACCGGTCCGCGTTGACCTTCCCGGTATCCACGTTCTGGCACCGCCTTTGCATCGGGACCTGATGCAAAATTCAGCATGCTGAATTCAGGCTGCGCTCTTCGCCGAAACTGAGCAATGATTCTCATCACTTGCGCTTGTGACCCGGCTCACCCACACCCATAAACGGAAGGAGTCAAGGCAGAAGGCTCACCGGCTGCTTCATGAACCTCCTTGGACCGTTCATTCTCTTGCTGTAGGCTCCCAAGTCAACACGTTAAAGGCACAATCCCAAACGGCGTTAAGGATGGACGGGAAAAAGGAGATCCGCAGGGCACGCACATCCGCAGTGATTAATTTTTAAGCACCACCCCATGCAAGATGCATCAGTGCACATTTAGAACGATAAATCCTTTGCTTATAGCAACTTCGGCGCCTGTCGGGAATCCGCATCATCCAGGTGCAGATAGAATTTTCATCAGCAAAGAACATTTCAACGAATCCTCCTGAAATCCATTCGAGTCCGGATGATACACAAACGAATTGACTTACCTCTTGTCAGGCAGTCCGGGTGCTGTTGGTACGAAACGTGCCTTATCCATTGTGGGCAAGTGAGAGGAGGTAGATGACCATGGTACGCAAAGGTGGAAGCAAGACCAAAGGCGGTTTGTACTGGAAGAGAGGCGAATGGGAGATAGTGACGGTTGAAAAGAAGATCGGCATGCTCCCAGGAACAGAGGACGTTGGGTATATCCGCATTCCCGGGATCCTATTTGCGCCCTTGGCGCTGATCCTCGGCCTGGCGTTTTATCTCTTTCTCCCATTGCTCGGGTTCGCCATGCTGTTGTCTGTGATTGTAAAGAAGATCTGGGGATGGTTTGCTCCGGCTGCGCTTCAGCCCCGCATCGAGGAACGCCGCGTTGAATTAGGCCCGGCCCGCCACACCTCAAGGGCTGCGCACACTCGCATAGACGGAGGCGTGTCATGACTGTCTTGCTGGTTGTATTGTCCTTAGCGATCCTTATTCTTATTGATTACGCGTGGAGCCGGAAAAGGGTGACGGTGGTCGGCCCGAACCCTGTTACCATCAATTGCCCAATCTTCAAAACTCAATCAGAATGCGGGTACGGCGTTCGGCTCCCTGAGAATATCCGATATCATCCGGGACACACCTGGGCGCTTCGCGAGAGTCCAACGCTCGTGCGCGTGGGAATAGACGACCTTGCGGCGCGTATGATTGGAAGAGCCGAAACCATCGAACTCCCGAAGCGTGGGCAGTGGATTCGGCAAGGCCAAAAGATAGTCAGCATCTTCAATGACGGGAGAAAGACCGAACTGGTGTCGCCAATCGAGGGCGAAGTGACTGGCGTCAACGAGGCGGCCATGGACAACCCGGGTCTGCTCGGCAGCGACCCCTATGGGAAAGGCTGGTTGCTGACCGTGATTTCGCCGGATGCAGAGACGAACTTCCGGAATCTGCTGGGCGGCGATCCTGCGCGGCAATGGATGGCGGAGGAGGAAAGCCGACTAAGCGCGAGGATGCCGGCGCTTACTGCGGTGGCGGCCCAGGATGACGGAAAGGAGACCAGCGATGTTTCGCTCCCTGTGTCCGGCCAAAGCTGGACCGAACTGAGGCGCGAGTTCTTCCTGGTGTAGGCCTTGCTCCGCGAGGACGCAGGATACCACCTGCGGCTGCCGTGGATTCACGAACGGGAGGATCAAAGCCATGACGCGCAAAGAGGTTATCGGACGAATGACGGACCACTCCGAGGGTGTTCTCGCGTCATTTGAAGCCCGGGAGCTTCGAGCGCATCTTGCAACCTGCGATGTCTGCCACACTAACTTCGGGCAGTCGCGGCAACTGAACACACCTCTGGGGAAGATCCCGGAAACATCGCAATTGCCAGCCAAAGGAAACCTGGAACTTTCCGCGGCATTCCGAGGGGAACAATCCCAGAGCTCAAAATCTCTGCTGAGGGACCCACGGGAAATGGTTGCGATCACCCTGAGGGTCGCGGTCCTTGTGGGGATGATTTGGTTTCTCGTAGTGTGGACTGGCATCGCCGTTCCAACCCAGAGGTATCCGGAATATGCAGTTGATTTCAGCAGGCAGGCATTGCTGCGAGGCGCGTCCAGCCTCTCTTCCCCTCTGCCCACAGTCATTCCTCGTACTCGACTTGATCTTGCCATTCATCTTGATTTGCAGAATCAGCCTGGACCTTATGATGTCATTCTGGTGCAGGACGGGATGAGATACGCCTTCGCCCTGGGCACTACGAAGCTTGAAAATCACGAACCGATACTTCGGGCGAAATTGGATCTCAGCCATGTGCCGGCCGGGGAATCGCAGCTCGGCATCCGCCCTCCTGGATGGGAATGGAGATATTACAAAGTCATACTGAAGTCGACTGATTGAGCGAGCCATTGAGCATTCGACCGCGGGTCACAGTTCGCCATCTTCAGGATTGATGCACGAACCTTGCTCTGTCGCTACTGCCAGCCCTCTATACTGCTTCTTCCAGCGATAAAAAGCCTGCTCCGAAATCCCCGTTTTACGAATCAACTCCGCCACGGAAACTCCTGGTTCCGCCTGCTTCAGAACCGTCGCAATCGGCTCCACCGGGAATCATTTCCGATTCATGGCAAAACCTCCTCTTCGTTCCCTGGATTCTGCCGGAAACCGACTCTCAAAGTGGTTCAAAAATACCGGGGCCGGTCAATACCTGTAGGATTGAGAGCCATCCGTAGTTGAGTAGGCTTATCAACAGACAGCAGCCGACGTCCTGGTCGCAGTGCAATGTAGTATTCCCGCAGCGCAGCTGATCTTAAGTGGGAAACCTTTCTGCAAAGCGCATCAATAACTCGATCGGTTTCCAATAGTCGTACCGGGGAAGTAATAAGTCAAAATACGGGTATAGCTCCATCCCTGCCGCGCCAGCGCGGCGGTACCCAGCTGGCACAATCCAACTCCGTGGCCGGCACCGCGGCCCGTAAGAACCACGGTTTTGCCTTCAAGCTTGAAAGAGTAGTTGTCGCCGGGTATTGCTTCCCAGCCCAATTTGCGGTCAATCTGCAGGCGTGCTTGTTCCGATCCTATGTGCGCGAGTATCGGTGCCGCATCATGGAGGCTGATCCTTGCCGTCCATTTCTTCGCGTGGCGCAGGCAGGCCTCGCAACGGACGGAAAAGCAGGGGTAACCTTCGGCATGCATGCCAATCTCCCGCAGCGTTCGAGTCCGCCCACCGCAAGATGCAGAGAAGAGCGCCGGAACGATCGCCCCACGATAAAAAAGAACCAGGCCTCGAGTCAAAGCGGCGGCTTGTGAGGAGAGCGATCCAGCGGCAGGCACCCCCCGCAGAAACTGGCAGTGCGTGGTGTCGCAGAAGTCAAAAAGCGCGTGTCGATGGGGTACCACGGCGTAATAAGATCGCGTGACGACGGCCTGGGCCTCGAGTGCTTCCAGCGGCGCAAGCGGCGGGCTTTCTGCGGCCACGGCCGAGGCGACAGCAACCTCGAGGTCCATGTTCACGATTGGAACGAGTTCTGCTCCGTCGGCCAGGACTACAAGCCTGCCATGATAATTCCGGACAATCCTTCCCGGCACACTGAGCGTAAAGTCTTCACCCCTATCGCCCCGGCCCGCCGCCCGTATGGTCGTGGCACTCCAAAGTCGCTCACCGGCACGGCATTCGATTTTTGAGTGCCCAATCCGGCACCGTGCGAACTCCCCTCCTTCGAGGGCAACGGAAACTTTCCCGCCCCTGACTATCAAGGCGTGGCCGGGCCCGGGAGCAAACGTCAGAACTTTCGGGTGGAAAAGCGTGAAGACACCGACCCGGACTCGTGCCGCGCGCGCCGGGGTAGCAGCCGCAAAAAGAATCAGGACGAAGGTACAGATGCAGGACTGCAGCGCAGGCTCCATATCTTATGGCCCGTCAACGGCGATGCGCAGGATTTGGCCGGCAGTGGCGGCGGCCTTTGCGCCCGGCACACCGTGTACGCAGACCAGCAGCTGCAGTTGGGGAGACTCAGCCGGATAGAGAACCATCACGTAGCCGTCGCCTGGAGCATGCCTGGAGTGAATGCACGGGGCCGTCCCGCTTTTTGCAAGGGCGGCGCGGCCTCCAAGCGCCCGCTCGATGGCACTCGTCGTACCGGCCTCGGCGGAGAGCGCCATGCCGCGTATGAGCGGCGCCTCCCCAGGCCCGTCCGCTCGTGCAACCAGATTCAGATAGGCGCGCGCCAGTTGCCGGGGAGTCATCCTCCACAAGCCACCCAGACCGATGAGCGCAGCGGGTGTGAACGCTCGCGGCGTGGTGGAAATTCCAAGTTGTTCTGCCACGACACGCAGGGTCTGGGGCGAGACCCTTTGTGCCAGCTTGAGAAAATATGCGTTGCAGGAGTATTCGATGGCCTGGGTGATGCCCATCCTGCCGTGGCCGGGCGGATACCAGCAACCGTCAATTGAGCCGCGGCAATTGAATACAGGGTATTTGAAATCGTGGCTTTGGGCATAAGCCAGGGCAACGAACGGTTTCAGAAGCGAGCCTGGCGGGACGGGACGGCCGGAGTCCGGCCAGCGGAAGGCGATGACGTTCTTAGTTTGCGCGTCGATGAGAAGATAAGAAATGTCCGAAGATTTGAAGCGCTGGCTAACGGCTTTCTGAACTGATTGTTCGTAGAGGGAGGTGCTCCGACCGGGGAGACCGCAAAGCACGAGAGCGAGCGAAAGCATCAAAGCTCTTTTCATGGTCCGAGCTCGTAACGGATGGTTTGCGTAACGCGCGGTCCCTGGTCCCTGACCACAATGCTTTCCGACTTGACGCTTGCCAGCGCGCCGCTCAAGCTGGCCAGGTTCTCTGAGAAAAAGAGCGGCTCGTGGCCACCCGGAGTAGAAAATGCTGCCAACCGTGAGGCGGCTGGTGTCTCAACAAAGCGCAGCAGCTTAATAAGCTCCTCGCGCTCCTGTGCGTGCCGGAAGCCGGCGGCGTAGGTCCCCACTTCAATAACAGCGGGCTTTGAACTGCGCGCGAGCACGGACAGAAGAACTTGAGGCCGTGTGGCGATGATGAGAGATCGCCCGTCGGCGGCAACGCTCAGGGAATCTAATCCGTTCAGCTCGAAGTAAGTCTTTCCCTCCTGTTCATGCCGGACCCATTGCACCCCCAGGCCCGATGTCGTCCACAGCGGTTCGACAGCAGCCTGAAGCGCGGCGCGCGCCGCTGCACCATCCCAATCCGTAGCAGCGCTCAGGACCAGAGCCGACTCCGTTCCGACCAGCACGCCGTCAGCGGCGGCTCGGGTCGAGTCGATTTGAAGCACTGCGGTCGGCGCAAGGTTCTGGAACAACTTTTTCAGTCCATCAAGTTGCAGAGTGCCCCCGGTTGGTACAGGCGGCGCCACGTCAATCTGCGTTTCAAAGTCACCTGTGCCACCCACCGCGCCACTGCCGAGCGCCACTTGCGGCGCCAACCGCGAGGCGGGCGCCTTCCCGCCGTGGGGTGAAAGCACCTTCTGCTCCAGAAGATCGAGCACCTGCCGGGCGGTGGGATTTTCCCAGGCGCGATAAAGTCCGGAGCCGTCCGGAACAAAGCGCAGGATTTCACCGAGGCTGCGCCCTTCGGAGCCCGTCGATACGGGCGGGGCCGCAGTCTCCCGGAGCAGGACACGTTCTTCGCGAATTTCGTTCGTCGAGCGATGGAGATTGGCGATTTCAGCTTCGTACGGCTTGAATTCGCCGACGTTGCGCTGAATCCAGTACGACCGGAAATGAGGTGACCGCACGAGCGCTTGCATGTTGAGTGCGAGGCTCAGATCGCCGGGCGCGGTGCCGGCATGAGCCGCGTCCTCGAACCACTTCTCATGGCTGAGGTCAGGACCTGTCTTGCCTGAATAGAGCTCGAGCGCCTTGGCAATCAGGTCCTCGCGCGTTGCAATGAAGAGATATTCATCGGCCGTCGCAAAGGCGACTACGCGATGGTGAACTTTGTCCGTGTGAATGAAGTAGGCGAGGCCGCCCGCCTTGCGAGGCTCAAATTTCTCCCGGACTTTCCACAGAAAACTTTCCATAACGCGAGCTGAAGGCATCCTGGTGATGTAAAGAAACTGCAGGTGGCCAACATCGTAAAGCCCCAGCGCCGAGCGCCCACCCGCCACAGAATCGGTGAAGGCCATGTCGGGCACAGAGCCGGCAGCTGTGGCGAATTCGCTCTGGGCCTGCTGGAGCTTGATGAACAGGCGCGAGCGCGAAAACACCTGGTCATTGTCGCTTTTGAGCCAAAGTTGTTTTTCCCTGGAATCGTTCCAGTCGTTCAGAAGGGACTTGAAATCCTTCGCCTCCAGATAGAGCATCGCTCCGGGTGGCATCAGGCCGGCCAGTGATTCAGGCGGGGTCGCGGCCGGTTCCTGCGGCGTGACGGTGAGAAGGAACGTCATGCAAGCGAGGATCAGGATTGCAATTCGTTTCATGGGCTCATCCTCCCCGCGGCTTTGTTCTGAACGATGGGCAGCAACCTCGGCCGCACGACGTTTCTCTGGGCAAGCTGGCTGGAGACAAAGGGGCGGCGCTGCGCGTCGCGGTTCATCAGATCAACTTTCGCCGTAAGGCCGTGCGTTTCTTTTTCGATCTTTGCTTTCGCGGCCTTCGAAGGTTCAAGGCCGGCGGCAAGTCGCAGGTAACGTTCTGCTTCAGCAAGTTTGTCCAACTTTTCGTAGGCATGGGCGATATCGCGGGCGAGTGCCGATTTTTGAGCGGGACCCAGTTGGGTTTCGACCAGGAACGATGAATAATTCGCGGTGGCGAGCTCGGCAATCGTAAAACGATGCGCCAGACGCCGGCGGTAAGTTTCAGGCTGACCCTTGTTCGGGCGCGGGTAAAGCAAGGGTTCGATGGCGGAAATTGCGAGCTGATCGTGGCCGGTTTCATGCGCGGCACGGAAGAATGCTATTCGCGCCGTGTCGTCCCCGGGCCTGGCCGCGATGGCCTCGCGTAAGAGAGTCATCTTCTCTTCAGGATTGCTCGCCTGCGCTGCCGCTTCAATTCGAGCCCGGTGAAAGAAAGGCTGGTTTGCGGCTTTCGGACCCATGGGCGCTCCTGCGGCAAGGAGATTGAGCTCAGCGCTTCCAGCGTTCTCCCCCTTGATGTGCAAGGGCGCGAGCACCGTGGCGGCTTCCACCCGCAATCCGTAATCCGCTTGAGGGTTGGCGGCCAGCCCCTCCAAGGAGTGCCCCGCCTCACTGCTGTTGGGGCCTGCAGCCAATTCGGCTTTGGCGAGCAGCAGGCGGGCTTCCAGATCCCAGGGCGCGGCTTTCACTCGCCTGGAGAAAAATTCAGCGGCCTCGGCGGGGTGGCCATGCTCGGCCAGAAGGTTTCCAGCGTCGATCAAGTTCTCAAAGGGTTTGCCTGCAATCAGGGTCATGCGCCGCAGCAAGGCCACGGCTTCGGTGGCATCACCTGATTCAAGCCGCAGTTCTGCCAGGCCGAGGAAATTCGCCGGAAGGAACTCCCGCCGGTCCATCGCGCGCGAATACATAAAGTCGAGCACGCGCCGCGCAGCGACCTCGTTTCCATCCTTGTGGAAGGCCATCGCGGCGGCGCGTAGAATGCCATCCGCGGGCGCAAGGATAGTGTCTTTGCGGAAGCTCGCGAGAAGGCTTTCCAGTTTGCCCTGCCGCGATGCAATTCGCATTTCGAGCGGCTCGACTTGCCACGAAAGGGTTTTGCGGGTGGCCTCAGGAAGGGCTTCAAGGGCCGAGTGCGCCTGTTCGGTTTGCTGCGCGTCAAGGAGGTAACCTATCCACCGCAGCTGCCATTCGCGCAGGCTGGCTTCCGCGGCCGTTTGCGCCACCCCAAACGATTTCGCAACCTTTTCCTGGGAAAGGTTCAGGATTCTTTCAAATAGGGGCCTGCGTTGCGCCGCGGGAATCCATTGCGCATCCACGATCCCCCCCAGAAATTCCAAGGGATTCGGCGCCGACTGAGAGAGGTCCAGAATCCAGGCCACGCCGGCCGAAGGATCTCCTGCCGCCTTCATCACGCCTTGAAGCAAGGGATCAACCTGATACGCCCCGTTGCGATGGATATAAGCGCGCACCAAGGTATCGGCTGCGGGCCTGAGTTCGACAAGCGCCTTCGCGGAGCCTATATGCTTGAGCGCAGTCTCGACATTCTGCCAGAAGTCCGGCGGAGCGTGCGCGGCATTCTGCTGCCGATTGAAGGCCTCGAGTGCAAGCTTCCAGCGGGCGGTTGCCTGTTCGCGCCTGCCTTGACGCAGAAGGATCTGCGCCATGCGATCGTCGGCGTCACCCCGATTGGGGGCAAGTTCCAGCGTATGCGCGTATTCGGTGAGCGCGCGGCTCAGTTCCCCGGTTGTATCGTAATACTCGGCGAGCGAGAAATAGGCGTGGGGGTTCGCCGGGGTTACTTCAAGAGGGGCCGGCAGGTAGTCTTCAGCGTTGTTTTCCCCGGCGAGCACAAGGAATTCGCCGTAGCGCGACCCGTAGTAGTACCACAGGTCTCCGGCCAGATGTTCGTCCCGGTCCACCGGTTTCCCAACCTGCTCTCCAATGGTCCCGCCGCCGAGCGCTCCTCGGAAGGCTGCGTTCACTGCCGGGCCCTTGTCGGAATAATAAAGACCGGTGAGCCCCGTGTAAGCGCGCGTCCATACGGGCGGCAGGCCCGCACCCCGCGCGGAGACTGTCTGTAAAGCAAGATCGCGGCCGCCACTCGCCAGGACGAAGTTCGTCACCGCATCCCTCGCGGACGTCTTAAGACCATTGGCCGTGCCCGCGATTGTGACCAGTTTTGCCGGGTCGTTTGCGAGCAAGAGCTGGAAGTAACGATGGAGCATCTCTCCGCCGAGCGCGTTGTGGCTGAATGCAATGTCCAGCACCCGCAACTCGTCCTGGCTGTTTCCGTCTGCGCGGTAAGCGGCGGCGGCCTCAGTCAGCAGACGGTCCTTATCCGGGCGCAGGGGATAAACGGTCCAATATTTTTCGAGATCCGCTCCCAGCTCACCGTATTTCATCCGCTGATCTTCGAGTGCGATCAGGCGCCTCTCGTCTGCCATCACTGTAGACTTTCCGGGATTCGCCATCATTCGCTCGAAGCGCCATTGGGCCTCGAGATTGCCAAGTCCCGCGCTTTGCGTGAGCGGCAGCCAGAGGCTCTCCCCGTCCTGCGGCGTCGCCGACGCTTCCTGCTTTTTCAGGTAGGCCTGCAGGGCCGAAAGCTCCTCCGGGGTGTAATACGTCGCGGCCGTCCGCCCCATTTCCTGGACCGCTGCAGCGAACGCATAACGGGCTTGCTCCGGGTGCTGAATTTCGGTTGCTGACTCGAGCCGTGCGAGCGCCTCCGGGTAATCCCGCAGCCGCGCCATCACGCTGGCGTAGGTTCGAACCCCGGGACGGTTTGAGTTGTCCGTCAGGAGACTCGCGCCCGCAAGTGCCACGCCACGTTCGGCGAACTGGCGAGCTTCATTCAGCATGTTCCATTGTTCCAGGCGGGCCGCCGCCGCAAAGTAAATCCTGGGGGTTTGCGGACGGCCTTCGATCATCGCCTTCCTCAGTGCCGCCACCGCCGACTGAGACTCGCCCTGCCGGGCACGAATTTCCGCCACTTTGTCCATCCATTGTGGATCCTGATAAGTAAGCCCGTAGAGAGTTGTGTAAGTCCTGGCCGCGTCGTCAAAGCGCTCCAAACGTTCCTCGATCGCACCTTCTTCGATCAGCAGATCGCTAAGGTCAGGCCGAACCTGGTGCGCGTGATGATAGGCTTCGATGGCTGCGGGATAATTCTCGTAGTAGGTTTCGAGCCGCGCCAGCACCATCGGCCAGCGGTAATCCTTCGGCGAATCAGCGACCGCCTTCTGGAAATAGGCAAGCAGCCTGTTCTGAAGAGCGTGGCGTTCAGCGTAGGCCGCAACTTCCTGCGCCAGTCCCTGATCCCCGGGAAATCGCTTCAGGATTTCAATGTATTGATCGATGGCGCCCGTGTCATCCTTGAGCTGGGTGAGCGCCGGAATCAGCCCCCGGCGTAAGGCCGCGATGCGAGCGATCTTTTCATCGCGGGGAAGCGTGCCCGCGGAAAACTCCTTGATTTTGGCCAGATAGAAATCCCGTAAACCGGCCTGGTCGTTCTGGCCTGCGTAGGTGTCGGCCATGGCGGCGAGGTCCTCGGCGTTGTAAGGATCGGCCTGGATGAGCGGAGCGAGCAGATCCCTGGCACGTCCGTAATCGCCCGCTTCGGCGGCTTTGCGGGCGGCTTCAAACGTGAATCGGGTTTTGAGCGCAGGATAGGAAACACCGGCGGCCTGCAGCAGGGTGTGGATGGCGGCATCGGGCATCTTGTTGTTCCAGTAGAAATCGACCGCAGCACGGACAACGCCGAGTATTTTGGGATTATCCACGTAAAGCGATTCAATCGTCTCCCGGGCAGCATTGATCTCATTCTTCGATTCCTGAAATCCGGCAAGCCGCAGGCGCAGTTGCATCTCCTCTATGGGATCTTTGGTCAGCGCGATCTCACGCCCGATCGCAGCCGATTGAATCGCGTCGAATCCCTGGTTCGCAGCGACAGATTCAACTTTTCGCAGCATGCTTCGTGACGACGTGGTCCGGGCCAGCGAGGTCAGAAAATTCCCCAGAGCATCGCGGCGCTTGAGGGTCTCGAGCACGTCCACGCGCAGGCTCACGGCGGCAACACTGGGATTTGTTCCCGCTGCCTTCTCAGCCGTCAGGCGATCCACAATCGCGCCCAGGTGCTTGCGCTTGGCCAGGGCCAGCAAGCGCGAACGACTCTGGGAAGGGCCGTCCGCTGCCAGCGCGCCCCGAACGTATTCCTGAATCGCGTCATCGAAGTCGCGTTTGCCTTCATAGACTGCTCCCGCCTGGTATGCGAACAGGTTCGGCTCTCCAAGATTTTCCCTCGCCTCGGCGATCAGCCGCAAGGCGTCGTCAAAGAGAAAGTAATCCCAGAAGACGGTTGCCGCCTGCAGATACCCGGCGCTGGAGCCGGGCTTAATCCGCGCCACTCGATTCCAATAGGGACGAGCCAGGGCAAAGAGCGATCGGTCAGCGTAAATGTCACCCATGCGCGCCAGCACTTCCGGATTGGCCGGCTCGTAACTTGCAAGGTTCTTTTCAATGCCCACTGCAACATCGGTCTTGGCAGGGTCAAACGCAGCCAGTGAACGAAACAAATTGGAAGTCCGACGGTCGAGCGTGAAGTCTGTGGGGTAATTTGCGGCGAGACCTCGCATGAGCGGAGCAGCCGTCTCATACTGGCAGCGCCAGAGATTCGCTTCCGCAATAAACTCCGCTGCGACCGGATCTGAAGCCGTCAGTTGTTCCGGCGTCGTCCTGGCCGCCGGCGGCATTTTACGAACCTGTTCGAGTTCTGAATCGAGCCGGCCGTGAGCGGAGAGATAAGAAAAGTACTGTGAGCGCAGTCCGGGATCGAAATACCAGTATTGCCGGATCATTGCTTCCCACGCGGCAAGATTGGAGGTCGGCTGAGAGCGGTATGCTGAAAGGAGGTTGCGGACGAATGTCAGGTTGTGCGGAAAGCGCCGGTGCGCATAGAGGTTCAGCTGGCGGTAAAGAACCGCATTGAAGGCAGAGGAGGAGACCACATCGTTGAAATAATTTTCGAGATCGGAACCTGAAAAAGTTTGGATCACCTGCTCGCTCAGCGACTCGAACGCATTCATTTCGCGGTGCCGGAGATACCACCGCGCCAGCTTGTGATACCAGCTCCGGCCCGGGAACCGCTGCATGGCAAGGCGGTAAACCTGGGTGGTTTGATCGCCCAGACGATTCTGGTCAAGAAATGTGGCAAACCGCTCGTAAAGGCCAGGGTCGTTGGGATTGTGGTCAATTTCGCGGCGGAAAAGCACGAGAACCTGCATCGGCCGTTTAAGCTGCACCAGTCGCGCAATGTAGCGGCCAAGCACGCGGGCGTATTCAGGCGAACGTACGCCCGATTGCGGTTCCGTCCGGGCCCGGGCTCGAAACGGCAGGGGATTGCCTGGCCGCTGCGAAATCTCTTCCTGCGGCCGGCTCCTGTAGGAACTTCCAGGTTCGGGTTCGGCGCCGAGCGGAACGTGATCAGCGCGGGCAGCCAGCTCATTGAGCAACCGATCGTAAACGGCCAGCTCCTCGTCAACGCGATTCGCTGCGGACAGAGCGTCGGCAAGAAGCAGAGCGATATGCAGACGCTGGGGAGAGTTGGGAAAATCATTCAGCCAGGTACGCGCCGATTGAATGACTGCGCCGCTTTGGGAGTAGCCGGCATAGACGTCGATCAGCTTGGCGTGCAGTTCTGCTCGCTGGGGTGATTTTGGAAATCTTGAGTCGAAAAGCGATAGGAGCTCGGCGGCCTCGACGCGATGGAAATACGGGGCCGAGGCGGATTCAGCCTGCGCGTAACTTGCGGCGGGCCGCTGCGAATTCAACAGCAGTGAGACGATGCCGTTCAGAAATCCCGGATAAGGATCGAGCGTCCCGATATCCCGCACCATGGAGAAATCTTCCGTACCAAAACGGACGGGCTGCTCGGGAGCGGCAAGCAGAACGTTGATGATGGCCGCGAGCGATTTCTCAGCGGAATCCGCGCCCACGCCCGGCAGGCTGTAAAGTGCGTAATAACATCGCGCCGCTTCGTTGTAGTCGTGGACAGCTTCAAAAAGCCGGCCCAGTTGCCAAAGCTCCGTGGAGGTCCATTGGGCCTTGCGGGATTCCATGCGCAGGCGATACGCAACCAGCGTCTGCCGCGCTTCGGACAGCTTGCTTTCCTGCTGGTAATAATAAAAGACGCGCGAGGCGACCCTGAGGTCTTCCGGCCGGGCATGGACCCGGGCGCGGGCGCTCGCGAGGTAATCGCGCAGGCGGTGCGTTTTCTTTAAAAGGTCGAAGTAGTCCTGAACGAGTTCCGGCGGCCAGAGCGGCTGATAGGAGCGGTCATAGAGTGCGAGGGCCGCGTCCGTCGAACCGCGCGCGTCCTCCAGAGAAGCACGGGCGCGAACAGGGAAAATCCTGTCGCTGGGAAATGCCTCTGAATATTGCGCGATCAGGTTGGCGGCCTGATCAAGCAGCTTCTGGCCGAGCAGGAAATCAAAATACCGCACGTAAACCGTGGGCTCTTTGGGATAACGGTCAATCCATGCGCGATATTCCTGGACGGAAACGGAAGCGGGAAGCGCTTGTTCTTTGATGACAGCAAATATGCGCTCAAAGGCCTTCCATGAACGCTGCTCAGTTGCTGGCAGGAGGCGGTCCGATGACTTTGAAGGCGCAGCGGCCGCCGAAGACAAAGCCTTGATCTCCTCCGGCGGGCGCAGACGACGGTGATAGAAATCGGCAAGCTCGAGTTCCCCTGCCGCAGGGTCGGGCAAAAGGGTGGCATACTTCTTCCAGTCGGATTCTGCGGCGGTGAAGTCGAGCGACTCTTCGTCCACACGCGCGCGCATCAAAAAAACCTCGGGGTTATTGGGCGATTTTGAAACCATGTGATCCAGCAGTGCGCGCGAATCCTTCGGGGCTCTGCGCGCCATCACCACGCCCGAAGGCATGATGACCGGGCGGAAGAGTGCCAGATCGAACGGCCCTCCGCCCTCGACGTTCTGCGCCCAATGCTCGAGTTGTGCCCTCGTCACAATGCCGGCGGAGAGCAGAATAAAAGCCAGGGCTGCCAGTAGAAGGCGGCGCGCGAGGGTCAGTTCACGGTAAAACTTCAATGGCCGCCTCCTTGCTGCCCACGTTGTGCGCAAAATCTTCCGCCGTCACGGTGAGTGTGTATTTCCCGGCCGGCAAGTCCGGCGGGATGAAGATCCGGCCCGTACTCGCTTTCGCTTGTGGATTCCATCTCAGATACACGGGAGGCACACCATACATGCGCGCTACGATGGTGCGCGTCCATCTGGAGGCGCTCACGTGCAGGGGTATCGTCTGGCCGCGGTGAAATTGCGTGCGGGCCAGACGGATCCGCACCAGCGGCGAGCGGGTATCAATCACAAAGGTTTTGTTCTCCCGGTACACGTTGCCCGCGCGATCGCGGAGAATCAACCGCACGGCGTAGGTTCCGTCTGCCATGTCGTCGGGGGCGTAAAATCGCGTTTCCCAAATATCTTCGTTCCGGAGATAGCGCAACTTTCGGATCAGGCCAAAAGGGAAAAATGCGATAACGGAATGAATGGAGGGATCGGTCTTGACGCGCAGAACCGGATCGCCCGGCCGGATGACACGCGGGCGGAGCAATGCGCGCGGCGCGGCGAGAAAAGAAGTGTAAGGAGTGACAAACTTGTATTTCCGTGAGAGGCGGATGATCTCATCAATCGAAGTGCGGTCTTCACCCTCGCGATCGATTTTAGCCAGCAGAGTGTCCACCCGTGCGCGCGCCCACGTGCGCGGCAGACCCGGATGATCCAGATTTTCCGCTGGGAGAGCGACCTGATTTGTCAGCACAAGTTCTTTCCCATCCCGCAAAGCGTGCAGGGTGAACTCCGCCTGCGGGCGCGGCTCCCGGTACTGGCCCACCCAGGCGCCCACAGAGCTTGGGAACACAGTGGTATCCAGCGGATAAACGAAATCGAAATCGCCCGCTGGATTTGTGGCCAGGGAAAGTCCCGCCAGGGGGCTGCGGCCGATCTTGGAAAGAAAAGCGGCCAGCTTAAAATCAATGGGCTCGGTTGAGCGAACCTGTTCCAGAATGCCACGCTTTGCAGTCAACATGCGAAGCAGAGGCAGATCGGCATCATCGCCCACAGCAAAGACATAAAGGTGCGGGCGGCTCGCGGCCGGCACCGCCTTCTCCTTCGCTGCGAACCCGGAGGCCAGCCGGGCGTTCCCGATAGTGCCGCTGGTGGCATCTCCGTCACTGAGCAGTACGAAGTAGCGATTGGGGCCATCGGATTCGGGACCCCATGCCGCATCCAGCGCCTGTCCGAGGTTCGTACCGCCGCGAATGTCGCTCTTGCGCACGAATTCCAGCGCATTGTTGATGGAGTTGCGGTTTGCCGGAACCGGCTGTTTGGCCAACCATGAAACACTGGTGTTGAAGAGCAGCACATTGAAACGGTCTATAGGACGGAGTGACTCGAGCAGGGATTCGAGCGCCTGGAAACTGCGGTCAAGTTTGTCCCACTGCATCGAAAGTGACGCGTCAAACAGCGCAACGACCGTTCGCGGCGGGCCGGGTGTAGCGACGTTCGAAGCCGACGACGACGGATTCTTATTCCCCGTGCCGAATAGCGCCGACGCTTCAAAAAAGCCCGGCTCACGCCTGGGCCGGACGGGGGCCTGCTCAACCGGCGATGGCTGCTCCGGCTTGGGATTGCGATAGGTGACGACTGCCAGGGAATCGGTGTGAGAGGCGTCAAATTTGTACTGGATGGCGAAATCTTCGTCAAAGGAGACGTTGCGGCCTTCAAACGTTCCCACAACCAGATGTGCCGTTTGC
The DNA here is from genome assembly GCA_049583595.1 of Terriglobia bacterium. Classification (GTDB taxonomy): domain Bacteria; phylum Acidobacteriota; class Terriglobia; order UBA7540; family UBA7540; genus SCRD01. The sequence continues at coordinate 13,024 of JBAUWE010000323.1, read as the reverse complement.
TTTGAAAGCGAAAGCGGATAGGTTTTCCCCACCGTTCCAAAGTCAAGAATCGGATGGTCAGAATGAAGCTCGAAGTGAATCGTCAAGTGCGCGGCCGTCTGCACGTGGTAGGCCTCGGGGTGGAGCGGCACCGCGAAGAAGGATTGGAGATTTTCGACCGGCAGCGTCTGGTGATATTCAATTTCCACGCGTTTCGAGCCGTAGGCTGGAATCGGCACAATGCGGGCGCTAAAGACTGTCGATCGCCGCGCCTCGCTTGCCGACCGCTCGCCCATTTGCAGCAGTCCAGGATCAATGGACTGCCACTTCAGCGCATTGTAAATTTCACTGGCGCGCTTGCGCTCCAGGATGACTCCGGGAATGCGCACCACGTCGTCCCAGACGGCAAAGTCGGAAACGCTGGCCTGCGCCGGCAGTGCGAACACGTAATTGCCTTCCAGGATCGCGCTGGTGTGGTTCCTGTAAATCTGGCGAATCGAAACGCGGGCGTCGCCGTTGTCAATGCGCACGTCGATGTTCATTTCCTGAAGTGAGAGGAGTTTGGCGTCAGGCTGCTGGCGGTTGCTGGGAATAAGCACGCCCGCATCCGCAAAGGCGGCGTGGGCCGTGGCAAGCGCAGTCAGAACCGCGAGTGTGAGCAGCCGAAGAAACTTCATCGCGAAGCCAGATACTCCTTGGAAATCCGGACCAGTCCGTTGTCCGTCCCCACGTAAACCGAGTCGCCGTGAACCGCGATGGCCGTAACGTTCATGGAAGGCAAGCCGTCGGTTGACCAACTCCATCGCTCGCGCGTGCGGTCAAAGATCAACAAACCGTGACCGCGTGTGCCCGCATAAACGAAGTTGCCATCGTGCAGCATGGCGTTCGGATTCACTTCAAAGGGACCGGTTGCGCTATCAAAGGCCTGCCAATGGCCTGTGCTGTCAAACCGCAGGACGCCCGCGCCGTAGGTTCCGACAAACCAGTCGCTACCTACTCGAGTGATGGCAGTGATCCAGTTCCGCTTCAGGCCGGAATTGGTCGTTGTGAAATTGGCCAGAACTCGGCCATTTTGGAGAATTGAAAGCCCGCCCAGCGTGCCGGCCAGCAGGCGTCCTCCGGAAGCTGCGAGCGCGTATACGTGATTGCTGACGAGTCCCTGGAAGGCGTAAAGGCTTCGCGCGCCTGAGGCGTCAATCATCGTAATGCCGGCCGGAGTCGCCACGGTCATGGCGTTCTTTTCGAGCACCACGTCCGTGATGTGATTGGAAATCAATCCCTCCGCCCGGCCAAGGACCTGGCGCTCGCGCCCCGCGGAATCGAACAGCGCAAGGCCGTTCGCCGTGGCCACCAGCGTCTGGCTATTTTCCCGGTTGTAAACGATCCGGTTCACGCAGAAGACATGCTCGTCTTCCACGTGCGTAACACGCCGGCCATCGGGTGAAAGAAAATCCAGCCCGTGGTCGAAGTAGCCGATCCATAAGCGGCCGAGGGAATCGAAATCGAGCGCCGAAATGTCTGAATCCGTCAGCAGCGATTCGCCCTGGCCGATGACCCGCTCCCAGCCGCCCGCATTTTGATCGAGTTCGTAAAGCCCATCTCGGGCAAGCGCCATCAGGCGCGAATCCACATCAAGAAAACGAACAACTTCGGAATTCAAATCCAGTGCGGCGGGGCGAGTGGATGAAGAAGGGTCGGCACGGAGAGGAATCTCCAGCGTGCCTTCGTCAATTGTGCCGACTTCAACCTTCTTCCCATTCATAAAAAGCGAACGCGCAATGTAGCCCTTGGCAAGCACACGGTTGAAGCGCCCATCCACAAACTCTGCAATGCCCATGGGCGTTCCAACATAGACGCCGTCGTTGCTTGAAGCCAGTGAAAGAACCTGCGGGTCGGGCAGGCCCTCAGCCTCGCCGAAATGGTCGATCTGCCCTGCGTGCCAGTGGAGCACACCGCGCTTCATCGTGCCAATCCAGAAATCGGTGGCCGTGCCTGCAAGTGCCGTAACCCGAATGTCCGCGAGCTTCGGCTGGAAGACACGAAGTTGCTTGCCGTCATAAATCAGCAGTCCCTTTTTCGCCGTGCCAAGCAGAAGGTGCCGGTCTAAAAGCGGGAGAATGGCCGTTACCTCGCGGCAGGCAGCCGAAGTGGGGAGTATCTGATTGAAAGTTCTCCCGTCGAAGATCAGGAGCCCACCTCCGCGCGTGGCAATAAAAAGTTCGGGCCGGCTTGAATCAGCCAAAAAGCCCGTGGCGAGCCGGGTCAGGGGATGCGGGGGGAGTTCCAACCCTGTGCGATACCTGGCGATTTCGCGCGCGTCCGGGCCGAATACATGGAGCCCTTCGGGACCGGCAAGATAAAGGTTTCCCTGGAACTCGATAGCGTCGTTGAAAACTGCAGGTGAACTGATCGTGTCAATTCCGGCGGGAAACTGGCGGTCCAGATGAATGACGCTTAAAGGAATCTCGGATTCTGCGGCAGCTTGCAATCTGGCGCGGTGGAGCGTTCGCGACGCTTGCCAAAATGCGGAGGCGGCAAACGCAACGGCAATGAGGCCCAGCGCAACGAGTGTCGCTTGCCAGCGCTTTTGCAGCAGAATTTTGGTTCGCTTCAAGGCTCGTTGATCTCCGAGTGCGACAAGCAGTGGGCAGCCCTTTCCATCCTTCACACGAAAGGGATCGCGCCGATTATAACAGGAATTCTCAGCGAGAGAAGCCCCGCAACGAGGTGCCTTGTGATTACTTCGGCAGGTGCGCCAATACGCTGTAACCAGCCCCGGTGCTGCGCAGGCGCCGATGCACGAATCCATGTTCAACCGGAATGCGCGAGTCCATTTTATGTCACGTCCCTGCGGGCGTTTTCCGGTCACTGGAGACCTGGATCTTCTGGAAGCTCTCGCACTTCGTTATGTCAAACCGGAGCGGGAGAAACCACGAGATCACTTCCATGTTGGTGCGGGCGTGTATTGAGAGCTTTGAAGGCGTGAGAAAACCTCCCCCGGCCCGTGTCGTCGGCAAAATCAACTGGGCTGTCACCAGGGTTTCTGGTTAGCCCAAATGAACACACGCATGGGGGGAAACACTCTTTCGATGATTCCGGTTTTTCACTCGACCGAAGGAGGGTGTTGGCAGGTCTTCCATTGGGCGCCATGCCTTAAGGCGGCGACGTCCCGCACACCTCAGGAAACAAGCAACAACTCAGCCACGCACGGGTGCACCGTCGCACAAGTATCTGCCGCCAGAAACGGTGAAAGAAGTTCACCGGCCTCACTTATTTCGGAGATTTGGTGGCTGAACTTAGCTATGCTCTAGCAATGCAGGAGCCGTGCCGCTTCCAGGTGAGTTTTGGGCAAAGAACCCGTAGCAATGCTTTAGCTTACAGGAATAACCAAAGAAATTCCCAAGAGAGACGGCTAAGACAGGAGAGAAAAACAAGAAAGTCCTGCAAGTGGTTGCAGGACTTGGATTTCCCTTGTTTTATGGGAAATTTCTTGACATATGGTGCGGAAGGGGGGACTCGAACCCCCACGATCTTGCGACCGCCAGCCCCTCAAGCTGGTGCGTCTGCCAATTCCGCCACTTCCGCGTGGGAGGCAAATTTGACTGACCCATGCTGCGAAGCATGGCGTCGTGCAGGCCAGTTTTCTCCCTTACTTCTTGGCTGGCGCCGCCGGGGCTGCCGGGGCTGCCGGGGCCGACTGAGTCTGGGACGGTGCGTTCTGCATCACCGAGTTTGACGTAGTCTTCGTAGCCCAGATGGCCAGGGTCACCGAAGTCGCCATAAAAATGGCGCCCAGCACCCAGCTGATCTTGGCAAGGGTTGTGACCGCGCCTCGGGGGCCAAAAGCCGCCTGACTTGAACCGCCAAAGGCCGCCGCCATATCAACGTTCTCTCCACCCTGAATGAGGACAACAATAATCAGCAGGACGCTCGAAATAATCTGGAGAGCCGTGACTGCTACTATCATAAAAGAGTTCCTTTCAAACCCACGCACCGTGCGGCCCCTTCTCAGGCCGACGGGTAATCAATAATCGCCGCAAAGGAATCAACTTTGAGACTGGCGCCGCCCACCAGCGCCCCGTCAAGGTCTTGCTGGGCCATCAACCCTTTGATGTTCTGGGGCTTGACGCTTCCCCCGTAGAGGATCCTCACAGCCTCGGCCTGCTCTTCGCCAAACTGCCCGCGGGTCAGTTCCCGCAGATACGCATGACTTTCCTCTGCCTGCTCCGGGGTAGCGGTACGGCCGGTGCCGATCGCCCAGACGGGCTCATAAGCCATTATGATACGGGAAAACTCAGAGGGGGTCAACCCGGCGAAACCGCCCTGGAACTGGCGTTCCAGCACCGTCTGCGTCTCATTATTCTCGCGTTCCTCCAGCGTTTCTCCCACGCAGACAATCGGCGTGAGCCCCGCGGCCAGCGCGGCCTTCAGCTTGCGGTTGACCTGCTCGTCGGTTTCGCCGTGGTCGTGGCGCCGCTCCGAATGGCCGATGATCACGTGCGAGCAGCCCGCATCCACCAGCATGCCCACCGAGACGTCGCCGGTGTGCGCACCTTCGGCATCCCAGTGGACGTCCTGGCCCGCGATGCCGATGCCGCTTCCTTTGGCCGCCTGGGCAGCCTCCGCCAGCGCGATGAACGGCGGGGCCACAACCACCTCGCAGTGGCCGACTTTGGCCACCCGGGCCTTGAGTCCCTCGATGAACGCCACGGCTTCACCGCGCGTCTTGAACATCTTCCAGTTTCCAGCAATCACAGGTCGTCGCATGTAGTCCGTCCCCATTTTTCAAAGTAGGCAGTAAGCCGTAAGCAGCAGGCAATCAGAACCGGGAAGGCAGCAGTCAGGAGCCAGACAGGAAGGCTGCTTTGCAGTGAGCTTCGCATCCGTTGCATCCGGCACGTTGCGCTGAGAACAAACCATGAACTGCCGAGTTGCCCCGTCTAATGCAGGCAGCCTTCTGCACGCTGCTTTCTGCTTACCGCCTCCTGCTTTCTGCCTACTACTTTTCCGGCAGAGCTTCCACGCCGGGCAGCTTGAGTCCTGACAGAAACTCAAGTGAAGCGCCGCCGCCGGTCGAAATGTGCGTGATCCGGTCTTCGATGCCGGCCTTGTGGACCGCAGCCACCGAATCCCCGCCTCCAACAATTGAAACGGCTTCTGAATCAGCGACAGCCTTCGCCACTTCCATGGTGCCCTGCGCAAACTGGTCGATCTCAAACACCCCCATGGGACCGTTCCAGATGATCATTTTGGCCTGCCGGATGGCGGCCGCATACCCGGCCCTTGTCTTGGGACCGATATCCAGGCCCATGCGGTCGGCGGGAATGCTAACGGAGTCAACCGTTTCTGCCTGGGCCGAGGCGTCCAGTTTCTCGGCCACCACGTGGTCCTGAGGCAGCCGGAAGTTCACGTTCTTCTGCCGGGCCTGCTCCAGCAGTTCCTTCGCCAGATCAAGTTTGTCGGCCTCAACTCTCGAAAGTCCCACTTCCACGCCCTGCGCCTTGAGAAAGGTGTAGGCCATGGCTCCGCCAATCAGGATGGTGTCGGCAATGCCCATCAGGTTTTGCAGGAACTTGATCTTGTCGGAAACCTTGGCGCCGCCCACGATGGCCACGTAAGGGTGCTGCGGATTCCCGAGAGCCTTGCCCAGATACTCGACTTCCTTTTCCATCAGCAGACCCGCAGCCTTCACCGGAACGTGGTGGGTGATGCCTTCCGTCGAAGCGTGCGCGCGGTGTGCGGAGCCGAATGCGTCGTTGATGTAAACCTCGGCTTTGCCGGCCAGTTGCTTTGCAAACTCGGGATCATTCGCTTCCTCTTCCTTGTGGAAGCGCAGGTTCTCAAGCAGCACGACTTCGCCTTCCTTCAGTTCCTCCACGTGCTTGTCCGCCTGAAGGCCCACGCAGTCCGTGGCAAAGCTGACCGGCCTGTTCAGCAGGATAGCCAGGCGCTCGGCAACGGGATGCAGGCTCATTGCGGGATTGACCTTTCCCTTGGGCCTTCCCAGGTGTGAGGCCAGAACCAGCTTCGCGCCCCTGTCCAGCGCCAGTTGAATGCTCGGCAGGCTGGCGCGGATTCGGGTGTCGTCGGTGATTTCGCCCTGGTCATTCAGCGGGACGTTGAAGTCAACCCGCATGAAGACCACTTTGCCTTTCAGCTCAACGTCGCGAATAGATAGTTTCGCCATGGCTTGGAACCCCTTCTCATGAATTGGCGGACGGTTGGCAAACAACCGTCCGCCGGCATAACCTTTCGGGCAGGATTAAAGGCTCTTTCCGATGTAATTGATCAGGTCGCGGACACGGCAGGAGTAACCCCACTCATTGTCGTACCAGGTGGTAACTTTCGCCAAGTCGCCGTCGATCACCTTGCAGAATGGGGCATCGATAATCGATGAATACGGGTTTCCGCGAAAGTCGATGGAAACCAGCGGCTCTTCCGAGTACTGGAGAATGCCCTTCAGCGGGCCTTCCGCCGCCTTCTTGAACGCAGCGTTCATTTCCTCGGTGGTGGTCGGCTTTTCCAGTACCACAACCAGGTCAACGAGCGAAACGTTGGGAGTAGGCACGCGCATGGCATAGCCGTCGAGTTTGCCCTTCAGTTGAGGAAGCACCAGTCCCACGGCCTTGGCCGCTCCGGTGGTGGTGGGGATGATGGAAAGCGCCGCCGCGCGCGCCCGGCGCAGGTCTTTGTGCGGCAGGTCCAGGATGCGCTGATCGTTGGTGTAGGAGTGAATGGTGGTCATGGCGCCCTTCTTGATGCCGAAGTTCTCGTCCAGAACCTTGGCAGCGGGGGCCAGGCAGTTGGTGGTGCAGGATGCGTTGGAAATGATGTTGTGTTTGGCCGGATCGTAATCCTTTTCATTCACGCCCAGCACGATGGTAATGTCTTCATTCTTGGCAGGCGCCGTGATAATCACTTTCTTCACAGAACCACGAAGGTGCTTTTTGGCATCTTCGGCGGTCCGGAAAAGCCCGGTGCCTTCCACCACCACCTGCACACCCAGCGAAGGCCAGTCGATTTGGGCCGGGTCCTTGACCTTGAAAACTTTAACCTTCTTCCCGCCAACCGTGATGGAGTCTTCGCCGCTGGTGACGTCGACGCTGAGGTTCCCCATCACCGAGTCATACTTCAGCAGGTGAGCCAGAGTTTTGGGGTCCGTAATGTCGTTGACTGCAACAACTTGAATGTTTGGGTCGTTGAGCGCGGAACGAAGAACATTGCGGCCAATCCGACCAAAACCGTTGATACCTACCTTCACTGCCATAACAACCCCCTCAAGAGGATATTTACACATTTGGGCAAACGTTCAATTCTAATAACTGCAGGGAGGGAAGTCAAATTGAGAACTTCAGTCGCGGGGAACGGACTCTCTGCGAGGTTCACTGGTGCAATATCGGCAGAGGGTTGAAAAGAGTGGCTAAGAGGCTAGGGATTCGGGGGAATGTCTCCGGTTTGTTTTGGGTTTGTTTTTTGGCCTTCATTTATTTTCAACAACATCGGTAGCTTTGTTTTTAGCTTTGTTTTTCCGCAGCTACGTGTTTTCAACAACTTCTCCGCTTTGTTTTTTAAAATAACATCTTTTTTTGTCCCATTTGTCTCGATAACGCTCCCGCCAAACCTGAAATAAGACTACCATGCTAGCCGACAAAAGTCAAGAAGATTCTCTCGCGCGGGGTCGAAGCAGGGGTACCGGCAACTGCGGAAATCGGGATTTAAGCCCGGTGGTTCCTGCCGGCATGGATTTGGCGGACCACCCCGCTGGTGAAGGTCTCCTCGGGAGTTCCAATCAGGGTCCGTCTTCCCGTCCCCTTTGGGGGCGCAGACCCCCACAAATTTCTTGACATAAAGTACTTTATAATATAAAGTAGGCTCCCATGAGAGCGCACCACCCTGTTCTGCTACCCCCGAAACACCGTTGGTGCCCCGATGAAATGCTGCGGCCTCCCCGGCTGGACTCAATGGCGGCCGCAAGGCCCGTCCGGCCGCGCTATGCGCTGCTGATCAACCCCTTCTACCCAAAGGACCCGACCGCCAGCTTCGGCAAGCACGTGCTGACGCCCACACTCGCCTTGACCAGCTTCGCGGCAACGACTCCCGCACACTGGGAATTGCGGTATTGGGACGAAAACCTTCTTGACGGACGGCCGCCTTTCTCGCCCATGCCCGAAGTGGTGGGCATCACGGTCCACCTGACGTTCGCGAAGCGGGCATTCGAACTTGCCCAATGGTACCGCAGCCGCGGGAGCAAAGTAGTGCTGGGCGGATTGCACGTGTTGTCATGCCCCGAGGAGTGCGCTCCCCATGCGGACGCGCTTGCGGTAGGCGATGGCGTGCAACTCTGGCCGCGCATTCTGGCGGACGTGGAGGCAGGCGGTCTGAAGTCAAAATACACGGCCACCTATGAGAGCGACTATCGCCTGGACCCTGCGCCCCGCCGGTCGATCCTGCCGCGCAGCAGCTTTCTGACGACCAGCAGCCTGATTGCCACACGCGGCTGCCACAACCGTTGCGGTTTTTGCTACCTTTCAACCGACGGTCTGCGCATGCCTTATCGGATGCGCGAGCCCGCACAGGTTGCCGCCGAGTTCGCGGCGGATAGCCAGCCCTACGGCGTCTTTATCGACAACAACCTGGGATCGAAGCCTGCCTATCTTCGCGAGCTGTGCCACGCCCTGCGGCCGCTCGAAAAGATCTGGAGCGCCGCCGTCTCCATCGACGTCACCGATGATCCATCCCTGGTTCGCGCCATGGCGCTGGCCGGATGCACGGGCGTCTTCGTGGGATTCGAGTCGCTCACCGACGAAAATCTCGCCGACTCAAGAAAGAAGACGCCGAAGGCCGGCGACTACGCGCGCCGCGTCCGGCTGCTGCACGACAACGGCATCCAGGTGAACGGTTCGTTTGTGCTGGGATTCGATCACGACAGGAGGGATGTTTTCACCCGGACCGCTGAATGGATCGAAGAAAACCGGCTGGAGTGCGCGACGTTTCACATTCTCACCCCCTACCCGGCCACGCCGTTGTTCCGGCAGATGGAGGCGGAGGGCCGCCTGCTGCACCGCGACTGGTCGCTCTACGACACGGCGCACGCGGTGTTCCGCCCCAAAAACATGTCGCCCGAGGAACTGGAAAACGGCTACGCGTGGATGTACGAGCGCCTGTTTTCGCACGCTTCCATCTGGCGGCGCCGGCCCGCGGATTGGCGCGCCGTTGCTCCGTACCTTGCCATGTCATACCTCTACAAGCGCTCGAACCGCTTCTGGCACTTGCTCATCAAGCACCACATGGTCCATGCCGTCTGGCGGCCACTGGTGGAACTGACTCGCCTCCGGCACCTGCGATTCCGCGCGGAACTGGCCGCCATCCAAACGGCGCATCGGCCAGGAACCAGCGTGGTAACCGCCGGCGTCTAGGAACGGATGTGCCGTTCTGAATGGACCGGGGTGGGCCTCCAGCTTCGCTCTAATCCAGCACTTTCATTTTTTCAGGGTCCCAACGGACAACCTTCTTCTGGTCGTAGCTGAGGTTGCTGAGCAGCGCCGCCCCTGCCGCGCGGAATCCGAAGACAGGATCTTCCACCACGGGTTGGCGGGTGCGCACGGCGTTGAAGAAAGTCACCATGTGGTCGTAGGTATCGTTGTAACCGTGCGGGGCAACGTACTTCTCCTCGCCCATGGGGATCTCTCCCGTGGGGTGGGTGATGGGGTACTTCTTGCGATAAGCGGCCAGAAATTCCTTCTGCATACTCTCCGCAAAACTATTCACGGAGTAGCCGGGTTCCTTCGCGCGCGGGACCCGCACCAGGCTGACTCCGTCGCCGCCGATGGTCATGGTGCCTTCCGAGCCCGTAAAGACGAGGCCCTCGCTTTCGGAGCCGCCATTAACAAAGTTGCAGCGCAGGTTGAGATTGAAGCCTTCGGGGTAGTCGAACAGGCCCAGCAGCACGTCGGGCACGTTGCGGCCGTCCTTCCAGAAGCGAAGCCCGCCGGTGGCCATGGCGTGGGTGGGGCCGTTGACGCCGGTGACAAAGTGGGTGCCGCTGAACAGGTGCACGAACAGGTCTCCCGCTTCGCCCGAGCCGTAGGCTTTCCACTTGCGCCACTGGAAAAAGTGCTCGGGGTTCCAGGGAATTTTGGGCGCCGTGCCGAGAAAGCGCGGCCAGTCGCAGGAGGTGGTTGAGGCGTCGAGCGGCACAGAATAATTCCAGGCGCCGATGGAGGAGTTGCGGTCCCACCAGGCGGTGACCATGTTCAGTTTGCCGATGGCGCCCGAGGCCAGCAGTTCCTTCGCCTTCCTGTAAATCATGGAGCTGACGCGCTGGCTGCCCACCTGCATAATTCGCCCGGTGCGCCGCGCCGTCTCGATGATCTTGGGCCCGTCGGAGTAGAGGTGGATCATGGGCTTTTCACAATAGACGTCTTTGCCGGCGTTCATGGCGTCGACGGCGGCGCGCATGTGCCAGTGGTCGGGCGTCCCGATGATGACGGCGTCAATGTCTTTGCGGGCCAGGATTTCCGCGTAGTCGCGGGTGGTCTGGATGTCGGCGCCCCACAGCTCTTTGGCGTGGGCGAGGCGCCCGTCGTAGCAATCGGCCACAGCCCGCACTTTCACTCCGGGCACCTGCGCGGCTGTCTTGGTATCGGATTGTCCCCGGCCGCCGGCCCCGATCAGGGCAATCTGCAGATGATCGTTGGCCGACACCGGCCTGGCCGGCTCACCCTGCTCCGCGGCCATGGCGTGGACCTGCACGCCGCCCGAAAGGAAGGTTCCCGCCGTCATCATGCCTCCCGTTTTCAAAAAGCTTCTGCGATTCACCTTTTCCGCCATGGGCCTTCACCGCCTGAATGATTGGACTGACTGCCGCAGGGTACTCTACTGGAGAGAGGGGCGGGCGTCAATGCTGATTTGCGCCGGCTGGTAAGGGCATTGCCGGCGGACGGCGTTTGAGCCCCGGGCGCAAAAAGTCTTGACAGAAAATAATGAATGGTATTTAATTATGAATGTATTCATATTTGGAGTGAATTCATGACCGGCATCCGACAGAAGAAACGCGCCAGGACCGAGGCGGCCATCCTGCGGGCCGCAGCTTTTCTCATCACCCGGAAAGGTTTCGAGCGCACCTCCATCGAAGACATTGCCGCCCGCGCGGAAGTGGGCGTGGGCACCGTCTATAACTATTTCGGGTCAAAGAACGCCCTGCTGCTGGCTCTGATGCAAAGTGACACCGAGGACCTGCTGAAGGAGGGTGAGGCTGTCCTCGCACAGCCGGCAAAGAAGGTCGAAACGGCCCTGACCAAACTCTTCTGGATTTACGCGCACGGTTTTCTGGGCCGATACGACCGCAGGTTGCTGCGCGAGGTTTTTGCCGCCGCCTTCCACCAACCCGAAGAACTGGGCCGGGAATTGACCCGGATGGATTTCCAGTTGATGGGCCAGGTGGGACGTCTGATCGAAAGATTCCAGGGTGACGGCCTCCTGAAGAAATCTGTTTCCGTCGAACAGGCATCGCTGGTGCTCTACGGCGCTTTTGCAGTGGCGGTGATCATGTATCTCCAGTATGCGGAGATGCCGCTGGAAACGGTTCGCGAGCAATTGGCATCGAGCATTGAGCTGATTCTGAGTGACTGGAAAGCGCCAGAACCATCGGCGGGAGCAAAACGGAATCCGGCAATGCAGCGGAAGGGGAAAAAGCGATGAGATCCGATGCGGCAAGAACCCTGAACTTGAAGCCCCGACAGCAGTCTTGCGGCTTGCGGCGGACCGTTGCCCTGGCGGCAGTGGCGATCTTGCTGGCCATCCTTCCCGGGTGGGCACAGCAGAGGCCCGACGCGCACGCTCTTGTGGAAAAGACGGACCGGGCGCTGCGCGGCAGGACGCAGCACGGCAAGGCGAGCATGACGGTCCGCACGCCCGACTGGACGCGCACCCTGGAAATGGAATTCTGGTCCATCAATCCCGACAAGACTTTTATCGTGATTACCGCGCCCGCCAAGGAAGAGGGCACTTCCACGCTTCGCCTGGGCGCCAACATGTGGAACTATCTGCCGCAGGTGGAGCGGGTCATCAAGATTCCGCCCTCGCTGATGCTACAGGCCTGGATGGGCAGCGACTTCACCAACGACGATCTCGTAAAAGAGAGCAGCCTGGTGAACGATTACACGCATGAGATTGTGGGCGAGGCGACGGAAGGTGGCGATGCCTGCTGGCGGGTAGTGGCGCATCCCAAGCCCGACGCCGCCGTAGTGTGGGGGAAACTGGTGCTGCTGATTCGCAAATCCGACGCCCTGCCCCGCAAAGAAGAGTACTACGACGAGAAGGGACGGCTTCAAAAATCGCTCAGCTTCAGCGATTTTCGCAGGCTCGGCGACCGCGACTACCCCATGCGATGGCATATGGTTTCCGTGACCAAACCGGGCCACGAAACCACCCTGCTCTATCACTCGCTGGTTTTTGACCGGCCGATTCCGGGCCGGGTGTTTACCCAGCAGAACATGAAGCGGCAGTTCTAGCAGACAAGAGGCGGTGCAATGCTTTTCTTCAACATGGCGTGGCGAAACGTGTGGCGCAACCGGCGGCGGTCGCTGCTGACGGTGATGGCCATTTCGCTGGGTCTGGGATTCAACATCTTCATGCGCGCCATCGGCGACGGGTTCCACGAGCAGATGGTGGACAATTCCGTCCGCTCGCACATCGGCCATCTTGTGGTGCACCGCGCCGGCTATCACGACGATCCGGGCATCAACAAGACCCTGCCGGACCCCGCAGAAGTCGAGCGTGCCATCCAGAGCCTGCCTGACCTGCGCGCCTATTCCCTGCGCGTGCTGGGCGACGGCCTGGCGAGCACGGCGGAAAACTCCGCGGGTGTGGCGATTGTGGGCATCGATCCGGCAAAGGAGCGCAAGGTCACCACCATCGATCGCGGCATTGTGAAGGGCCAGTACCTGCGCGAAGGGGAGGTTCGCCCCATCCTGATCGGCGACCGGCTGGCCGTGAACCTGAAGGCCGACGTCGGCGACAAAGTGGTGCTGCTGGTGCAGGCCGC
>JBAUWE010000322.1:0-4707 GCA_049583595.1 Terriglobia bacterium | reverse complement strand
GAGACCGCCCGTCCGCCGCAGACTTCGGGGTACGAATACGGCCTGGTGGGACCGGACCGCTCCCTGAAGCCCACCATTGACCGGACATTTCCCACGCCGGACCTGGCCAATCTTTACGAAACCATGGATTGGATCAGCAGCGAGAACCAGCCGCGCATGTCGTTCCTTGGGTCCAAATGGAGCAACCTGGAGGAATGGAAGCAGGCCGCCCGGCCCCTTTTTCATCAGCATTTGAACTACCATCCCACCCCGGAACCCCTCTCGGCTGAAGTCATCAGCCGGGAGCGGCGCGATGGCTTTACGCTCGAAGCCGTCAAAATTTCTGCCACGGCAGCCTACAGCATTCCAGGCTGGGTGCTGGTTCCGAATAAGGCCAGGAGGCCTGCGCCGGGCATCATTGCCCTCCACGACCACGGCGGCAATTACCTCTGGGGCCATGAAAAGATCATCAGTTCTCCCCACGACCCGCCGGCGCTGACGCAGTATCGCAACCACTTTTACGGCAGGCCCTATGCGGAGGCATTGGCACGCAAGGGATATGTGGTGCTGGTGATTGACGGGTTCTACTTTGGCTCACGCAGGCTGCGCGTGGAGGATATCGACGCCGCCACCGCACCTGGTGATATGCGGCCGGCCCTGGAAGAGCTTTCCAAGATCAAGCCGAACACGCGCGCCTGGTTTTCAGCCATCAATCACCTCTGCGGGCGTTATGAAGATCTCACCGCCAAAACCATTTTTGCGGCCGGGGCCACCTGGCCGGGCATTCTCAACTGGGACGACAGGAGAGGCGTCGATTACCTCGCCAGCCGGCCCGAAGTCGACCCCAAACGGATGGGCTGCCTGGGCCTCTCTCTCGGCGGCTTGCGCACCGATTACCTGGCGGCGGCTGATCCTCGCATCAAGGTTGCCTGCTCCGTGGGATGGATGACGGAATTTCGCCCGCAGCTTCGCAACTATTTGCGCAACCACACCTGGATGGTCTACATCCCCGGCCTCAACGGCTCACTCGACCTCCCTGACCAGGCCGCTATGATCGCGCCCGGCGCCTTCATGGTGCAGCATTGTCTGCGCGATGGCCTTTATCCCCACGAGGGGCAGAGAGCGTCCGTCAAAAAGCTGGGTGAGATTTACGCCAAAGCGGGCATCCCGGAGCGATTCAGCGGCAGGTTTTACGACTACGGCCATTCCTTCCGCCCCGACATGCAGGACGATGCCTTTGCCTGGATCGAAAGATGGATCTGACCCGCGCCCTTTTGTAGGGGAGGGCTGCGCCCTCCCGCTTTGCTCTTGTCCCAAACTGCGCGGGAGCCCCGAGGGCGCCCCCTACAAATGCAATCCCAGCCGGCCTTGCTTTTGTAGTGCCGGGCTTCAGCCCGGCACTGGTCTTGAAGAATTGTAGCGGCGGGCGGAGTTGACCCCGACGAAGTCGGGGGCACGCCATCGGGTCGCGAATGTGGCGAGGTCAACCCGCCGCTACTCCTGGCCCGGGCCGCTTTGGGGAACGGCCCCAATCTACTAATTGAACGATTGTCCGCCCTTGGGACAGTATTTCGTCAGCGCACTGTTTAAGGGCCCAGCCGACCGGGGAGTGCGCACTGTGCCGTCGATCAGAATCTGTTTAGCGGTGACCCTGCGTCCGTAGAGCTTCTGGTTGTCGTCCTGGTCCTGCTTCACCACAGCTCCGCTCAGCGATGCTCCGGCGAACAAGCCTCGCGTTCGCGAGTAGCTGAGAATCTGGGCGTGGAGCTGAGCGTCCGTGGCGCCTTCCGTGGAACGCCCCACCGGTCCGGCTGCCGCGGATAGTTCCGCACCCAGCTTGACGCTGTCTTGAACCAGTTTTTTCATGCCTTCAGGGTTCATCACCAGGAAAACGACGTCGGTGGACTTTCCGCCGATCTGGAACCCAAAGCTCCCGCCGCCCACCGTAAACATCGAAGGCGCGCCCCACACCCCGTTGCCGCCCCGGCGGCATACCAGCACGCCGCGCCCATAATGTCCCCCGAATCCGAAGGCGAACTTCAGCTGCGAAGGAATGATGCCGACACAGACGGCGTTCTCCAGTAACTCATCAGGAATGCCCTTGTCGGGAGTCCCCATGATCTCGTTGAGGACGCTGGTGGCTTTTTGCAGCTGGGTCTCGCCTGCGAAAGCCGGCACACAGATTGCCAGCAACAGAATTGCAAATATCAGTTTTTTCATTTGAGTCTCCTTTTTGCTACTCATACCCACGGCTTCCATCCTGCTCATCCCTGGGGATCAACGGGCGGCGAGCCGGTGTTGCTAACGTCCGAGGGCTTTCTCCACCTGGCCGAGTTTCCCTTGAACCTTCCCGGCCGCCTTTTCCACTTTGCCTTTCACTTGCAAGCCGCGATTGTTCGTCAGTTGCCCTGCCTTCTCTTTGACCCTGCCCTTGAGTTCGTGAAACTTGCCTCTGGCCTTGTTTCTGGTGCTTCGCTTCATCATGGTCACTCCCTTGTGAGAATTCCAGGTTGTGCTTGCGTTTCATGCTGTGCTGCGGGCTCCATCCCGCAACCCGGGCACGCCCGGCCCCACTCGATCTTCGTGGTCGATGGCGCCGGGCGCTTGTTTTGGGCGCCGCGCCGTCGCGGTCTTTAGTGACTTACTTCCATGTCGAGGATTGATCCCAAAACGGCGCCCAGGATGGTGAACGTGCCGCCCGATTGGCGACCGTATTGATAGCGGCTGCGGTAGCCGTCATCATACCCGCGCTGGAAGCCCTGGCGGAAGTAGTAGTTGTAGTCTGCCCGGGGCACATAATAACCACCGTAGCCGTAGTTCGCGTCCTGATAGGCATACGAGCCCCGGTAGTTGGAGCGCCAGCGGTCCTGCCTGTCGGCCTGTCCGGCGAGGAAGCCCTGCTGATAACCGTAGTTCACGGCTTCCCGAAGCATATTGGCGCCGTATCGATTCGTCTCGTAGTACCGTCCGCCACGCTGGTACCGATAGTTCGCAGCCGTGTAAAAGTAGGGATCGTTGTTGTAATCGTGGCGATCGTTCCGGAGATTCATCTCCTGTTGGCGCAAGCGCCCCAGGTACTCTTGCTGAAAACGGTACTGGGCTGTGCGTCCCTGCCGCTGAAGCTGTGCTTCATGCTGCTGCCCAGCACGTTGTCGCTGATCCAGATGTTGACGGTACTGGCTCACACTCTGCCGCTGCTCCCTAATGCGCTGCTGCTGGCGGTCTTGGGAGAGTCGAGCTTGCTGCTGGTTCCGTTCTTGCCGTTGTTGCTGGACCTGCTGTTGCCAGTTCTGGTCCCGCTGCCATTGCCGCCGCTGGTTCTGTGCGCGCTGTTGCTGCTGTCTATTCTGCTCCTGGCGCTGCGCCTGCTGTGCGCGTTGTTGCTGCTGTCGATTCTGGTCACGCTGGTTCTGTGCGCGCTCTTGCTGCTGTCGATTCTGGTCACGCTGGTTCTGTGCGCGCTGTTGCTGTTGCCGGTTCTGCTCTTGCTGGTTCTGTGCGCGCTGTTGCTGTTGCCGGTTCTGCTCTTGCTGTTGCTGTGCACGCTGTTGCTGCTGTCGGTTCCGGTCTTGCTGTTTCCCGGCGCGCTCTTGCTGCTGTGCCTGCGCCTGGTCTTTTTTCTGCTTCTTCTCTTTTTTTTGCTGTTTCTTGTCTTGCTTCTGATGTTGCTCTTCCTGTGATTGTTGTTGGGCATTGGACGGTACGCCCATGCCCACTAACACCACAGCGCTGATGACAGCCGCCACCAGCATCCGCTTCAAGACACTAATTTTCACGCCACACCTCCTTGGCAATCCGATCGCTCCGTGGGATTTAGCCCATAAAGAGAACCCACGAGGAGCACAGCAAGCAGGATGAGAAACATTACCGCTTCCTTCTTCTGCCATCCGCCTCCCACCGAGTTCTGGCTGGCATCTCCGGGTACACTTCCTTTTTACGCTGGATGCCATTCGCCCGTCAGTCCCATACTGCTCACTCGTCTGGTCAAAACTGCTCACTCAAGTTTATGAGGGGGAAAAGACGGTGGCGCTGGTGGAGTTCGGCGAGGGTTCTGACTTCGGAAAGATACCTGTCTTTCGTCAGGTACGCGGCAACTAAACCCGCTGTCTCAGGATCGCAGCCTCTACCATCGATTTGCCGCCTGGGCAACTCTTAAGCCATCACACGCCTTCGGCCCTCACCACACCCTCGGGGCGAGTCGGCCCGTGCCGAGCGAATCCGTCCCCGAAGGTGTCCTGGTTAAATCGTTAGAACAGGTTGAGTGTGATGCGAATGCCGGAATGCCTCGGGTTATACAGGTAATAGCCACCCCCGACGTATTCGACATAAACGTTGTCGTCGTAGCTCCAGCCGACGGGCCATGCCTGATTGAATCCGAACGAATAGCCGGCGTACTGGAAGCGGTTGTACCCCTTGACCTTCTTGGGACGGATCATGCGAAACGAGTGGTCATGACCAAAATGGGCACGGTAATGGTCGTCAGAGATACGGCCATAATGGTTGCCATTGTTCCCCTTGCCTTTGTTGCCACGGTTGTGGGCGACGGCGCGAGTCTGCTGGTGCTGCCGCGCCTGCGCTTGCCCCTTTTGCTGCTTCTTGGCTTGCTTCTGTTGGTGCTCTTGCCGTCCTTGCCCTTGGGCATTGGCCGGCATGCTCATTCCCACCAGCCACGCCGCGCTGAGGACAGCCGCCACCGCCATCCGGTTCAAGATACTGATTTTCACGTAA
>JBAUWE010000321.1:0-2783 GCA_049583595.1 Terriglobia bacterium | reverse complement strand
GGTTGATCTCCGCCGGCTTGCCATTTTCGCCGGTTTCCTGCGCGAGCTTCTGGATATTTTCGAGATCAAACGAGTTGATTTTCTGCAGCACGCCGTCTTCGTACACTTTGAAGTCGCTTTGCTTCAGGTTCGCGGCGGGATCGCCCTTGCGGTCCGTCACGCGGACGTCTACCAAAACCTCATTCGTTGTGGCCTTGAGTACATAGTTCTGGGCCTGGTTCTGGTAACCGATCTGGCCGGAAGGTGGTGCGGAGGGTTGCCCCTCATCCTGCCCAGCCATGCCAAGGCCCACAACCTTCCCCATCATGAGAAGGCTGATAGCGATGGCCGCCAGCATCCCGGCATGGCGATGACCTCGGCGAACGCTCTTTTGACGAACTGTATTTCGACGCATGCCAACCTCAAAGTGCATAGAGCTGAAGCTGCGATTAACCGCCTGCCGCGCCAGTTCCAATGGTTTAGAACCGCAGCCTGAACGAAAGGGTCATGGTCCTCATGGAACCCACCCCGGTCACCCGCCCGAATGTGTTGCTGTTGATCGACGTGGACAGGCCAGAATAATTGACGATGTTGAACGTGTTGCTCGTCGCAAGGCGAAGGTTCGCCGAAATATTCTTCTCGCGCGAGATCGTGACCTGCCGGTCAAGCCCCATATTGAAATTGAGCGAAGACGGCCCAGGTATCGTGTTCCGGCCGGCATTCCCGAATGCTCCTGCGGCAGGCACGGCAAACGCCGCTGTATTGAAGTAATTCAGCGTTGATTGCTGCGAAGAAGGCAACGTCACCGGAAGCCCGGTGGCGTCGGCTCGAAGGCCTCCGAACGGAGCGAGACCGCTCACGTTGTTGCTGGCATTCCCTCCAACATACGCTGTGTAGGGAAGGCCGGAACTGAAGGTCGTGATGTCGGTCAGAGACCAGCGGCTGAGGAGCGCTGACAGCACGCCCCTCTTCTTCAGGAACTCTCCGCGCTCGCCAAATGGCAACTGGTAGCGCACAAAAGCGCGCACGCTGTGCGTGGGATTAAAGCCTGAAAGAGCCCATTCCGCGCCCAGGTCAGAGGGATTCTGCACCGGCGCCAGCGGGCTGACTGCCGCCGTGATGGCCGACCCGCCTCCCAGGCCGCCCCCGCCCCTTCCGAAGAACCGCGTGGTGGCTGTTCCGCCCACGCTCGATGCGTTGTCTTCGGCCTTCGAATAGGTGTAATTCAAAAAGAATG
The DNA here is from genome assembly GCA_049583595.1 of Terriglobia bacterium. Classification (GTDB taxonomy): domain Bacteria; phylum Acidobacteriota; class Terriglobia; order UBA7540; family UBA7540; genus SCRD01. Next base: position 1,567 of record JBAUWE010000321.1, on the reverse strand, counting down.
AGAAGTCTCGCCGAGAGAAGTGCCGCAGGCTCACCCGCAGCCCGTTGTAAAGGGATGAGGCGCCCGAGGTGTCATATTCAAACGGAAGCGCCGTGGGCAGAAGCGCGCTGTCCACACCCGGCACCAGCAGGAGGTTCAGGTGCGTCCCACGTGTCCCGATATAAGCCACCGAAAGGATGTAGGACTGGCTGAGGTCCTGCTCGATCATCGCATTCCAGCTTTGGGCGTAGGGGGTAAGAAAATTGGGGTCGACGGCGAAGGTGTTGCTCACCGTGCCCGGACTGATGGCCGGAAAGCCGTTCTGGAGCGTCAGGATCTGCGCGGGGCTGGTCACCAGCGTGCTCGTAGTGGCAAACGGAGCCTGGTTCACCAGATTGCTCACCAGGTTCTGGTAAATCGACTCGTCGTAGAAAATGCCGTAGCCCGCGCGCACCACCATCGAGTGTGAAATCCACGGCCGGTAGGCAACGCCAACACGCGGCGCCAGGTTCGCCGGGTGTCCTTGCAGCAATGAAGCCGGCAGGCTTCCCGGATTCTGTCCTGTCACCACGTCAACACTCGAGAAGCCGGGCCCCAGCTCCAGATCAGCCAGATGGCCATATTTTTCGGTGAACGGCGCAGCGTACTCCCATCGCCCGCCGAGGTTGAGCGTCAAATGGTCTGAAATTCTCCAGTCATCCTGACCGTAAACGTCGTAGCGGGACGAGTGCAGATAGTTCGCCGGGATACCATAGCGTTCGGAAGTGGTCTGGGGAAGGCTCAGCAGAAAATCGGCAAAGTCATAGCCGGTGCCGGGAACCGGCGTTCCCTGCGTCGTAAAATCGCTGGTGGTGTAGCCCGTGAAGGAGAAGCTCCCGGCCGCGTCGGGATTTGTTAATGAGTTCAACTGGATTCTTGTGATCCCCCCGCCGAGTTCGATGTTGTGCTTGCCCATGGTGTGAATCAGGGAATCTGAAATCTGCAATGTCTGGTTGCGGGTTAGCGAGGGAGTGGCGTCGCTTAAGCCACTGAAGTTGTTGAAGCTGATTGAAGGCAGGCCCCAGTCCATGGGGTCCTGCGAAACACCCTGGATGCCCAGCGCACCCGCGATATTCTGGTTGTAGGAAAACGGGTTCGTCACGAAGGTGCGCGCACGGTTGAAGTTGGCAGTAAAGTCATTCACCGTTTTTGTGCCGAAGTTGTGTGTCTCCGTCACACTGACGTTCTGCATTCGCGTCGTGGTGGTTGAGGTGATGTTGGGGAAGCCGGTGATGCCATCATCATGGGACGAGTTGTAGAAGTACATCACGGTCAGGTTGTCCTTGCTTGAAATCTGCTGGCCTACCCGACCCATAAACCTCTGGCTGGCTGTTGGGACGGAGAGTTGGACGTGGTAGTTCTGTACTTGCCCCGGCAGGTTGGGAAGCGGGAGGTATTGCAGCAACCCAAGTGAGGCAGAGTTGATCATCGATGACGGGATCACATTCCCCGGGAACTCTGTTCGTGGGCCCAGCGAAGCCGCCGGCTGATAAATGACCGGCATTGTTCCGGCGCCCGGCCCCGAGACAATCGTCGTGGCTGAAAAATC
>JBAUWE010000320.1:0-8582 GCA_049583595.1 Terriglobia bacterium | reverse complement strand
GCTATAAGCAGAGTGGAAAGGAAGGATTCCATGGCCAATGTACTCTATTGGATTGTTTTAGTTACGGTTGCCGCCGTAGGAATTTATGTGCTCTATCGCCTTTACGGGAGTGCGCGGACCTACTTCACGTTTCGGGGCAAGCGCCTGGTGACATGCCCGGAAACACAAAAGACTGTAGCCGTGGAACTCGATGCCAAAGAGGCTGCCCGCGAGGCCCTTAAGGAAAAGCCACGGATGCAACTCAGCGAGTGTACTCGCTGGCCGGAACGCAAGGATTGCGGCCAGGAATGCCTGAACGAGATCGCGATGTCCCCATCCGACTGCCTGGTCCGCAACATCATCATCAACTGGTTTGGCGACAAGAATTGTGTTTTTTGTGGAAAGTCAATCGCAGAGGTCAAGGAATGGTGGGTCGACCACAAACCTGCATTGCGGACCCCCGAAAAGCAGATTGTCGTGTGGAATGAATTCGCGGCAGAACAGTTGCCTGAGCTCTTCCAGAAATGCGAACCGGTCTGCTGGTCGTGCGCGGCAACAGAAACGTTCCGCTTGCAACATCCGGAACTTGTGAGTGACCGGGCCCCGACACCCTTGCGGATACGGCACATCAAATAGCAGGCTCCAGTGCCCTCAGCATTGGACGAACCCAACCCAGAGGCTGAGTGTGTCCGCGCCGATCTCAATGCATCAATCGAGGTGAAACACCTCTTCCAGCTCCCGCATCATCTCATCCGGACGCGCACCTTCCAGCGATTCGAAATAGGGCGCCATCATCTTCTGCCAGCGCGCATTGACTTCCTCTTTTGACATCCCCTCCACCGCGGAGTTCAGGTCAGTGGGTGTCTCAAAATATCCGAAGAGCGTGCCATCGCTTCGCATGAAAAGCGAGTAGTTGTGCCAGCCCGTGCGCCGAAGGGCGTCCAGCATCTCGGGCCACACTTTCTTGTGGTGCTCCCGGTATTCTTCGATCAATTCGGCCTTCACTTTCAGAATGAATCCAACTCTCTTCATTTCGCCTCCTCTTATCGAATGTCGCAACGATCGAATATTAAACCATCATGGCCAGCGCAAAAGCTACTCATCCGGAAATAGATCCACTTCCGTCCATGGGCCGTCATCCTGCACAGCTGCGCCGTAGACCGTCGTGGAAGCCGGGCGCTGTCCAGTTTGAGATTCGCCGCAACAATATCAAGCTGGTACCATGAAGAAGACGAGGATTTCTTCAGTAAAGGTTGAAATGCTTGCCGAAGCCATGTATACGGTTGCTTGCAAAGACAGCGCGAGTTGCCATGCAGGCCGCGCCAGCAAAATAGTGGAAGGCAACCCATGAGAAGGAGCCAGTTGGTCCCAGTTTTGTACTTGTCCGTTCCTCTGGGCCTCCTCTGTTCTTTGCCTTCGGCCATCCTGGCCGGCTCAAAAAAAGACCTTCGGCTGCCGGCGGCAAGCATTCACCAGATGGTCAAGAACGTCGCATGGAACGAATTCCAGGCCTCGGAACACCCCAGGCATTTCTACCGCTACATTGAAAGAAATATCTCACCGGATGGATCCACTACAAGCGAAGAAGTTGCAACGCCCCATGGCAATGTTGATCGCCTGATTGAGGTTGACAACCACGCGCCACCGCCTCAGCAACTGAAGAAAAATCAGCAGTTGCTTGCAAAGCTTCCCGGTGACACCGAGCTTCAACAATCGCGCTTGAAGGACCAGCAAAACGACAGACAACGGCGGGACAATGTGATCAAAGACATCCCTGATGCCTTTATCTATTCCTATGCCGGAAGAGATCCAAATGGATTGATCGTGCTGAAGTTTCGGCCGGCTCCCGACTTCCAGCCCAGTTCCCGTCAATCTCTCATCCTCCAGGGCATGGCAGGAGAGCTATGGGTGGACCCCTCCACCCAGCGGATGGTGAAGATCGATGGCAAGCTCATCAAAGACGTCAAGATTGGATGGGGCTTTCTGGCGCGGCTCAACAAGGGCGGGACTTTCCTGATGGAGCAGTCGCAAGGGCCGGACAGGACCTGGCATCAAAAGCTGCTTTCCGTCCACTTTGACGGAACCGAATTCATTTTCAAGCACATTCACATCCGCGTGAATCAGATTCGCTGTTGCTTCCAACGAGTCCCGGATAACCTCAGCATCCGGGGAGCGGCCCATCTGTTGAAGGACAACACGAACCTGCCCACAGGTTGGCAGTCACGCCTGGAATCCATCCAGAAATCCGCCGCTCTGAATCCACGTTCCTGAAACAATGCGCTGCACCGATAATGAAAAGGACGGTTCCTGACGACATGGATGGGTGAAGGAGGCTCCTGGTCCGTGGCGGGCAAAATTACAACGCGTTCCAGAAGGTCTGCAAGACACCAGGTCACCACCGCCGTCGACCGCTTTTTTGCCTTTTCTCTCCTGCTGATGCTCGGAATCGGCTTCGTGACTCTCGCTTCCACAGGGAAGCTGGACCTCTTCTCCGTCACTCTGGTTTTTGGGGCTCTCGCAGCGCGGCTTTGGGGTTATGCGGCGGGGTGGAACCTGAGCATTTCCTCCCAAACGGTAACGCGCCTGGCTCTTCTGTATATTCCGTTCTTCATTCTGGATTTTCTTTTCCTTTCCGCCGGAGCCACCTCCCTCGAAAGCATGTTGAACGCCACCGTTCATCTGGTTCTCTTTGTGACGGTCACCAAAGTTTTCTCGGCTGTGACTCGCCGTGACTATGCCTACCTGGCAACGCTCTCACTTCTGATGATGCTCGCCAGTGCGGTGCTGACGATCAACACAACTTTCCTGGTCTTTCTCACCCTTTATATTCTCTTCGCCATCGCCACCCTCATCAGCTACGAAATCAAACGGTCTATTGAGACGTCGCGCCGCTCCGCATTAACTCCGCTGCTGGTCCCCGAAGAACGCCGGGCGCTTGAACGCGCACTGGGAAGAACCGCAGCCGGTCTGGGGCTGGGGATTGTGGCAGCGGCTTCAATGTTCTTCTTTGTTATTCCGCGTTATCGTTCGGGCTACTTTACCGGACTGGGCACGCATCCGGAGAACATCACCGGGTTTTCCGGCAGCGTGAAACTGGGTGACCTCGGCCGCATTATGCGGTCAAGTGCAGTTGTCTTTCGCGTCCTTCCTGAGGGCAATCTTCGTGAATACATTGGCGTCCAGTGGCGTGGCGTGGCGCTGGACAGCTTTGACGGCAGCCACTGGTACAATGACAACACCAGGCAGACCGCCGTGCAACCGGTCTCCGTGGGCCGCTTCGTCATCCCCCGGGAACCCGGAGCGGAAAACCGGCCTGAAAAGACGCTCCGTTACAAGCTCCTTCTCTCCCCTATTTCTTCCAACGTGGTTTTCGCCGCCGCCTCGCCCCGGCTGATCACCGGCAGAATGCACCTGCTGACGCTGGATGAGACTGATTCGCTACACTACACTCAGTATGCCGTTTCAGCTTTGCAGTATGAGGTGGTTTCGCAGGTCGGGCTCCCCTCACCTGCCACCCTGAGAGGAGCCACGGACACCTATTCCCCAAACCTTCGTTTTCTCTATTTTCGCCTGCCCCCGAAGCTGGATCCCCGCATCCAGAGGCTTGCGCAAGAAGTCACATCCCGGGCCGACAACAACTACGACCGGGCCGTAACCATCCGCAATTATCTACGCGGCAATTTCGTCTATACCCTGGAAGCGCAGAAGATTGATCCCTCGGATCCGCTGGGCAGTTTCCTGTTCAAAACCAGGAAGGGTTACTGCGAATATTTTGCCTCAGCCATGACCGTCATGCTGCGAACCCTGGGCATCCCAGCCCGCCTGGTCAATGGCTTCCAGACAGGTTCCTACAACAGCTTTGGCAAGGACTTTGTTGTGCGGGCACGCGATGCCCACAGTTGGGTGGAGGTCTATTTCCCCGGTTATGGATGGATTCCGTTCGACCCGACCCCACCGGACCCGCATCCGGTCGTCGCTTCGGAACTGGACAATTATATGGATGCGCTCACGCTGTTCTGGAACGAATGGATCATCAATTATGACTTTTCCCACCAGACGCGCCTGGCGACCCAGGTTGAAGTTCAAACACACGGGTTTCAACAGGACGTCCATCATCACTTCAACCGCCTGCGGGGTCAACTGGCACGGTTTGCCGTAACCTTGGAAGGCGGCCTCGTCAAGCGCAAATTTCTCCTCCTCCTGGTCATCCTTGGGACAGCGGCGGGCTTTGCGCTGGCCGCAGGCAAGTGGAGCTTTCAGGATCTGAAATTCTTCTGGACCTACAATCTGCTGCGCGTTGACCGGCCGTCAACCCTGCAGGATGCGACGTTCAGCTACCGCCATTTCCTCAACATTCTACGGGGAAAAGGTTTTCGCAAACTGCCCTCGGAAACACCACTGGAATTTGCAGAGAAGATAGGGCCGGCCCTGCTGGGTGACCAGGCCAGAAAGTTCACCCGGCTTTACAACGCAACGCGTTTCGGCAGCGAGAAGCCGTCGCTTCCACTTCTGAGGGATTTGCTCCAGGAGATTTCAGAAACTCCAAGCCAGTCACCCTCCAGGGAGTGAAGCCAGCTTCACGGAATGGATTTACCGCCATCCACCGGAAAAACCTGTCCCGTGATGAAATCCCCGTGACAGGCCAGGTGCAGGACCATCCGGGCAATATCTTCAGCCCGTCCAGCCTTCCGCAGAGGCGTAGCTCGAATAACGCTTTCCATCGTCTTGCTTCTTTTCTCTCCGGGGAACAATATCGTTCCAGGCGCAATGCTGTTGACCCGAATTTCAGGAGCAAGCGCTTTGGCCAGGCATCGGGTCAGCATGATCAGTCCGGCTTTGGAAGAACAATAGTGCATGTAATCCGGCCACGCCTGGAGCCCACCGAGTGACGAGATGTTGATAATCTGCCCGCGCTTTCGCGGGCGCATCAATCGTCCCGCTTCCTGTGCACAGAAAAAGGGTCCCTTGAGATTAACGGCCAGGATCCGGTCCCAGTGTTTTTCGGTGAGTTGGTCCCATTTTACCGGGAAAAAAATTGCCGCGTTGTTCACCAGCAAGTCCAGTTGCCCAAACCTTCGCTCAACCGCGCGGAACATGCGCCGCACCTGCGCAGGGCTCGCAACATCAGCCCGCAACGCAACCGCGTCTGCCCCGCCAACCTTGATTTCTTCGACGGTCGCCTGCGCTTCGGCTCTCGAATGGTTGTAGTTCACGACCACGCTGGCGCCCGCACGGCCAAGTGTCAGTGCAATTTCGCGCCCAATGCGCCGGGCGGCTCCGGTGACCAGGGCAACCTGTCCCGCAAGAGCGCGCTTCTGATTTTGATTCGACATCATTTCCTTAAGAATGCATGGGATGACTATTTATGGCATCCCCAGTTGAGAGAATCAAGGAAAACCAACTGCTTCATCTGTCCTTAATTCTTTCAAACCCCCGAGTACGGGTGGTTGCTTGACCGCCCGCCAGCCCCGACCCTAAAATCATTGGGTTTGAAGAAAGGGATCGGAACGCTGCCGGGGACTGAATGGGATTGCCCGAAATCATCGTCTATTCCAAGCCGGATTGCTGCTTGTGCGATGAGGTCAAGGAGCAGCTCAAAAAGCTGCAGGAGCTTCATGAGTTTGCCTGGCGCGAAATCAATATTCTCGACGATCCGGCTGACTTCGAGAGATTTCAATTCGAAATCCCCGTGGTTTTTATCGACGGCCAAAAGGCTTTTAAGTATCACCTGGATGAAAAGCGGTTTGTTCGCCTTCTTGAATCAGCCGGCCGCAAGCGAGGGGCCGAGGCTCCATCTGCACCCTGATCCGGCGGGCAACCACCGGTAACATTAGAAAGGATCCAGCCAACATGCAACTCGATGTTCTCTCTGTCGCCGCCCATCGTGATGATACGGAACTGACGTGCGGAGGAACCGTTATCAAAATGGTTCAGGCGGGCTACAAAGTGGGACTCCTGGACCTGACCGCAGGCGAAACCGGTACGCGGGGCAATGCGGCTTTGCGCGAACGGGAGGCGAACCGGTCATCAAAGATTATGGGCATCGTGCACCGGGAGAATCTTTATATGCCCGACGCCGGCATCGAGCATCTTCGGGAATACAAGCTGAACATTGCACAAAAAATACGCGACTTGCGCCCTCGCACCGTGATCCTGCCCTATTGGCAAGGCCGTCACCCGGACCACTATAACACCGGGCAAATCGGTTACGAGGCCTGCTTCTTCGCGGGTTTGGCAAAACTTCCTCTGAAAGGGAAAGCCTACAGGCCTCATAAGATCATTTATTCAAGCCTTTACGTGCCGGAATTGCGGCCGTCGTTTGTTGTGGACATTACCGCGCAGTTTGAAAAAAAGCTGAAGGCGATCCTCGCCTACAGCTCGCAGTTTTCCGCCCAGAAAGACATGCAAAACCTCTTCCCTTCGCGCCGGGACCTTCGCGAGCGCGTGGGATCGCTGTCGCGCCATTTCGGCTTGATGATCGGCGTCCGCTACGGCGAACCTTTTGTCATGCGAGAAGTCGCCGCCGTGGATGACGTTGTGACCCTCCCGGTCAGATCCATCTGAACGGCGGACCTAGCTCCGACCGCTACGAACCTCGGCGAAGAGATCCCTCTGAAGTCAGCAGGTGAAGGAATCAGGGGTTTGAAACGCGCACTCAGTGGGCGGGCAAACGGTTCTTCCACCGGCTACGAACAAACCAGACGGCGCCGGCAACCAGCACGATCACGAAGACTGTATCAAAACGGTGGAAATACGGTCCCAGAGTTTCCCATCGCTCTCCCAGCTTCATCCCTGCGTAGGCAAGGGCGAAACACCATGGAAGAGAACCAAGAAAAGTATAGATGTTGAAGCGCAGAAAATTCATGCGCGAAATACCGGCGGGCAGGGCGATAAAGGTCCGGACTACCGGAAGCAGCCGGGCAAAGAAGACCGCCCAGTCACCGTAACGGGCAAACCAGCGGTCAGCCAGTTCCAGGTCATGCCGGGTGATCAGCACATAATGGCCGTAACGCTCCGCCAGAGGACGCCCCCCGACCGCCCCCACGTAATAGGCCGCAATCGACCCCAGATTGCACCCCAGCGCCCCGGCAACGGCCACACCCCAAAGGTTGAATCGCCCGGCTGAAACCAGGTAGCCCGCGAACGGCATGATCACCTCAGAGGGCAGCGGAATGCACGCCGACTCAATAGCCATCAGCAATACAATTCCCAGATAGCCGGACCCGGAGATGAAGGCCATAATAAACCCGGCAAGAATTTTAATAACGGTTGTCAGCATGAATGAATGGAATCTGTCCTATCCCGGAACACCCGATTCGGAGTGCAGCGCAACCGCCGCAGCCGGTTCGTCGTCTAGAACTCTTCCGACTCCTGGGAAAACTTGAACCCGGGAAGCGCAACTCCATCGGAGGATTTCACGATCGCCAGGCGGCGAACGTCACTGTCCGAGCCACCGACCTTGCGAACCATGGCGTAAGACGTAAAGGCTTCCGAATAGATTTTCGTCACTAGCCAGCTTTCCTGCGTTCCTTCCAGGAGCCACACCTGGCCGGGCTGAATTTTTGCAACCGCCATAACAGATCGTCCTGCCTTTCCGGGGACCGCTCTCAGCAGGGTCCTTAACGCCCTCCCCGAATTCAGAAAGGTCAATCTAACCTGCCGGGGGTTTCAGAGTCAACGTCGGCGGTAAATTGAACATTCTGCGGGCGCGACAAAGGCCTGGATTATTTACCCTGAATTGACAGTTATTTTGCAAACGTCAAGGATATCCAGAGTATACTGAACCCTGATATCCGGGTTATAATGAACTCAAGGAGGACAGCCATGAGAATCCATAGGAGAACCCCTCTCGCTCTGACTGTCATAATGGTTGCAGCGTCCCTTTCCGCATGGGCTTCTGACAAGAAGAAAGACGTCGACGAAATTGGCAATCGCAGAGTTGCGCACCGGAGTATGATTTCCGAACAGAAGGAAATCGCGATTGGCAAACGCTATGCCACGGAAATCGACCGTTCAGCGCGGATCATTAAAGATCCTGTCATCAATGAATACGTCAATCGTGTTGCGCAAAACGTGGCGCGCAATTCCGACCTGAAGATCCCATTGACCGTCAAGGTCATCGACTCCCCGGACATCAACGCCTTCGCCCTGCCGGGCGGTTTCCTCTACGTCAATTCCGGGCTTCTGAAGGCGGCAAACGAGGAAGACCAGGTTGCCGGAGTCGTTGCCCATGAGATCGCCCATGTGGCGGCGCGCCATTGGGCAAGCCAGATGACCAAATCAACCATCCTCCAATATGCCATGATTCCGCTAATGTTCACTCCGATGTCGTTCCCTGTTTATCTCGGCCTCTCTGAGGGACTTAACATGGGAATCCCTATGGCCTTCCTCAAGTTCAGCCGTAACGATGAGGCGGAAGCCGATTTTCTCGGAATTCAGTACATGTACAAGGCGGGCTATGACCCGAATGCCTATGTGGCATTTTTCGGAAAGATCGTTCAGGAACAACGCCGCAACCCAGGGTCCGTTCCAAGTATTTTCGCCGACCACCCGCCGACGCCGGAACGCATTATCAAGGCTGAAAAAGAGATTCAGTCCATTCT
>JBAUWE010000319.1:0-2897 GCA_049583595.1 Terriglobia bacterium | reverse complement strand
GTTCCTGGTGGATGACAACTTCATCGGCAACAAGAAGAATGTGAAAAAACTTCTGCCGGAACTGGTCCGCTGGAACCGCGACCATCATTATCCCTTTTCCTTCCTGACGGAAGCCTCGCTGAACCTGGCCGAAGACAAGGAACTGCTGGAGTATATGCGCGACGCCCACTTCAACGGTGTCTTTATGGGGATCGAAACCCCGGTAGCCGAGAGCCTGAAGGAGACCACAAAGTTCCAGAACCTGCGCAAGGACCTGCTGGAAAGCGTCAAGCTCGTGCAGTCTTACGGCATGGAGGTGATGGCAGGGTTTATCGTGGGCTTTGACAACGATCCTCCTGACGTCTTCGAACGGCAGATCCAGTTTATTCGCGATGCCGCCATTCCCATCTCCATGGTGGGACTGCTGAGCGCGCTGCCGAACACCCAGCTGTGGCGCCGGCTGAAAGCCGAGGGACGGCTGCTCAAGGAAAGCCTGGGCAGTAACACGCTGGTGGACATGAATTTTATCCCCCGGATGGAAACCCAGGAGTTGCTTGAAGGCTATCGCAAGATACTGGAAACCATCTACTATCCCCGCGAGTACTTCAACCGCGTCCAGGCCTTTCTTTCTCAACTGGGACCGCCGACTCGCACCCCGATTGTGTTTTCAGATATTCTCGCCGTTGCCCGGTCTCTGTGGAAGCAGGGGCTGCGGAGCGACTACCGCAAAGAATACTGGAGGTTTCTGGCCCAGACAGTGCGCCGCCACCGCCAGCACCTGGACAAGGCGCTGACACTGGCCATCATGGGGCACCACTTCTTTGAATTGACAGGAACCGTGCAGTCGGAAAGCCAGGTCTAGTAGCGCCGCCCGCATGGGCTTGGAGAGGAGGGCGCATCGAGTTTTACTTCCCCCCGGCCGGCGGCAGCGGCACTCCGAAGGCAGCCCGGAGGCCTGCAGGATTGCGGCCCGGCAGGCAAGGTATTTCAACGCTGCCCGAATTGCGAGTTTGCGGCGCCACCCGGCATGGACGCTCCTTCCTAACCCTTTTTGACCTCTGCAAGAACCTGCCGACCGACTTCCTTCAGCGTTTCAAATACGCCCACTCCCTGAACAGCCACGGCCTCAAACACCGGCTCACCCTTGCGCAGAAGCGCCTCTGAAAGTTTCTCAACCGGGAGGATATTGGGAAGGTCGCGCTTGTTAAATTGAAGGACGTAGGGAATGGTGGCGAAGTCGTAGCCATGGTCTTTCAGGTTGGTCTGCAGATTGTCCAGAGCTTCCTCGTTTGCGTCCATGCGCTCTTCCTGCGAGTCGGCTACGAAGACCACCCCATCCACCCCGCGCAGGAGCAGCTTTCGGCTGGCATCGTAAAAAACCTGGCCGGGGACCGTATAGAGGTGAAATCTGGTTTTGAATCCACGCACGGTCCCCAGCTCCAGCGGCAAAAAGTCAAAAAAGAGGGTCCGATCGGTTTCAGTGGCGAGCGAGAGCATTTTCCCTCCGGACTTTGCCGCAGTTCGCTCGAAGATCCACCGCAAGTTGGTTGTTTTTCCGCCGAGTCCGGCGCCGTAATAGACAATTTTGCAGTTGATCTCACGGGAAGCGAAATTAATAAAGCTCACTTTGGGCGATCCTTGTGTCCTGAATTTAAGCACCTGCGCATAGAGGGGCGATTGGAACGTGTTGCAGCTCCCACCACTCGCCATGCATCCGGAGCGTCACCCGGAAGCACGCATAAACTCTTTACTGCTTACCTATCGGCCAAAAATGAGCGGGACTTGCGGACTTTTCCGCATCGGACTTCGGCGGGACCGGCGACGGCACACAGAAATGCCGCCGGCTGCGATGCTGCGGTTCGGATCTGTTGGTTTGCAGAATTCAAGCGGAAGGAACCGGGATGTTTCAAAGGCAGGCCTATAGATCCCGGTTCTCCCTTAAATGCGTGACAAAGCCCCCTCGCGGGGGTGGCTAGCAACTGATATGTGGTCCTGTTCTGCGCACATGATGCCAGATTGCAAATGCCGGATGCAAGGAGAAACTCTTATTTCTTTGACGGATGGCGAATCACTGGAGATGCGCGGCATCGCACGGCCCCATCAAGGAACGCCTGCCGGCCGCCAGCGAAAGAACCAACCGGCCGTGGATGCCCTAAAAGGAAAAGCGCGAACGTGGTTCGCATGGCTGCGCTTTGCGCTAGAATGACACTTCACGATGCGCTGGCTTGAGATGCAACGCAAACCGGAACCGGAAGTGATGAGCGGCGAAGATGAGGTTTCAGCCTACGCTTCCGCTGCCGCCCAGAGGCATCTGGAGTCGCTGGATAACACGTTTGTGGACCAGGTGCTTTCACTCATGCCGCGCGGCAACGCGCTCACCGGGTTTTTGCTGGATGTCGGCTGCGGGCCGGGCAATATTGCTCTGAAACTCGCCCGGCGTTCCCCCGGTCTCACGATTGTGGGTCTCGACCGTTCACGAAACATGGTGCGGGCCGCTTGCCAGGCAGCAGCCAAGGTGGGAGTGGAAGGCCGTGTCTTTTTCCAGCAGGCCCGGGCGGGAGAGATTCCCTGCCCCGGCGGCACGTTCGACATGGTCCTTTCCAATTCCGTGTTGCACCATCTGGCGGACCCTTCCATAGTGCTGGAAGAGATGCTGCGGGTTGCAAAGCCGGCCGGCACCATGGTGGTTCGTGATCTGAGGCGTCCCTCGCGCCTGGCATACCCATGGCACGTCCGCTGGTATGGACGTCATTATTCTGGCATGATGAAAAGGCTTTTTGAGGATTCGGTCCGCGCCGCCTACACGCCGGAGGAACTTGCCGGTCTGCTGGGACGCTCCGGAATGTCAAAAGCATCCATATTCCTTCATGACCGAAGCCACATGGGCTTCGTCTACAGGGGGCACAATTCATGAAAGA
>JBAUWE010000318.1:0-2250 GCA_049583595.1 Terriglobia bacterium | reverse complement strand
CCCAGGCGGCGAACTACACGCCGCAATTCTTCTCGCACCACGAATACGCCACTCTCGAGCGGCTGACGGACCTGATCATCCCCAGCGACGGTACGCCGGGTGCCAGGGAGGCCGGCGTCGCGGAGTTTATCGATTTCATGGTCGCGCACGATGAGAGCATCCAGTATCCGTTCCGGCTGGGGCTGACGTGGCTCGACGCAGAAGCCGAGCGGCTGGACGGGAGCCGCTTCCTCGACCTGACAGCCGAAAAACAGACCGCGATGCTTGAGCACCTCGCTTACCGCGACCGTTATCGGCCGGGAGAGGAAGACGGCCGCGCCTTTTTTAAACTCGCCCGGGAATACACCGTGATGGGCTACTACACTTCGCGCGTCGGGCTCAAGGAACTCGACTTTCCCGGCCTCAGGCTCTATTCCGAATCGCCCGGTTGCCCTCACCAAGGTGATCCCGAGCACCGGCATCTTCCACCGCCAAAATTCTGAACGCCGTGGGGTCTGGCGCAGCACGTGAAAGGGGGAATACTGATGCCAAAAAAAGTTTACGACGTGATCGTGGTGGGTACGGGAGCGGGCGGCGGCACCGCCATCAAAGCCCTGGCCGAAGCCGGACTCAGTGTCCTGGCGCTGAACGCCGGGCGGAAGCTGGTTCCTGCCAAAGATTTTCGCAATCATCGCCAGCCCTACGACATGAAGTTTCGCGGCTTCGGCGATCCCCGCGCCCGCGCGCAATCCTACGGGTACATGGACAACGAATACGTCGCAGGCGTTTGGGAACACGAAATCACCTACACCACCGCGCCCGGCACCCAATGGATGTGGCCGCGCTGCTATGCCGTGGGCGGCAAAACCAATTTCTGGGGACGCTCCTCGGCGCGCTTCGGCGATATTGATTTCAAAGCGGCGCAAAGGGATGGTTACGACGTGGACTGGCCGGTGAGCTATGAGGAAATCGCGCCTTATTACACGCGCGCTGAACAGATGGTGGGCGTGGCCAGCACCGTCCAGCACCGGCCCTCCAACCCGGACGGCCATTATCTGCCGCCCATGAATTTCCGCTGCCTGGATTACATTCTCCAGAGCGGCTGCCGAAAGAACGGCGTTCCCTATCTGCCCGACCGCATCGCGCAACTGACGGTGGCGCACGCCGGTCACCCTGCCTGCCACTATTGTGGCAACTGCACGGAGGGCTGCGACGTCGGGGCGTTTTTCTCCTCGCCCTGGTTCTTCCTGCCGCTGGCGGAGAAGACCGGAAAGCTGGAGATGCGCACCAACGCGCTGGCCCGGGAAGTGCTGGTGGACGGAAACGGCAAGGCTCGCGGCGTGGCCTACGTGGACCGCCTGACGCGCAGGGAGGAAGAAGTTTACGGCCGCGCCGTGGTGATGTCCGCTTCCTGCATCGAAAGCGCGCACATCATGCTGAATTCGAAATCCCGCCACTGGCCCACGGGCATCGCCAACTCCAGCGGCCAGCTGGGGCGCAATCTGTGCGACCATCTTTATGGAGCGGCCGCCTACGGCTATCTGCCGCAACTGCTCGGCCAGCCCAGCTTCCCCGACAACGTCTCCTCCAGCACCATTGCCTGGATGCCGCGCTGGCAGAACCTGGAGAATCCGCATCAGGAGAGTTTTATCCGCGGCTACTCGGTCTACCCGGGAGGAGGCTGCGGAGAGTTTCCCTGGTACCATCGCCACCTGGAAGGTTTCGGGTCCTCATTCAAACGCGACGTGAAGCGCCACTACCCCACGCCCATCAGTTTTGAGGTCCAGGCGCCCACCCTGCGCTCCGACACGAATTACGTGGACATCGATCCCGAGGTGAAGGACGTCTACGGGCGGCCGGCCGTACGCATCCATTTCCAGTGGGATGACAACACGCTGATGATGTGGGAGCACTCCAAGCAGGTTTGCGCGGAAGTGATTCGCGCGGCCAGCGGTGAAATGTGGGGCGCGGCCGAGCATCCCGAACCGCCCGGCTTCAGCCTGCACGAGACCGGCACCTGCCGCATGGGGAACGATCCGAAAACGTCCGTCACCAACCCCTTTGGGCAGACGCACGACGTGCCGAACCTCTTTGTCTGCGACGCCGGCGTCTTCCTCAACTGCACGGACAAGACGACCACCATCTCCATCATCGCTTTCACCTTGCGATCGTCGGAACACCTCGTCGAGCAGTTCCGCCGCGGAGCTATTTAGCGCGCGCTGATGGCAGCCATTACCGAGTAGCGCGAACCTCCGGTTCTGAGGTCCGCGG
>JBAUWE010000317.1:0-3204 GCA_049583595.1 Terriglobia bacterium | reverse complement strand
GGTCAGGCCCGAACCCCACCTCTTCGACCCCAACACGTTTCTTTCCTGATGAGGCAAATCCTTAACCTATTTGAGTGGCTGTGAAGGAAGAATTTCTGGCATGAGCTAAATAAAATCAGCATTTCATTCGTCATCGTACTGTCGGGGTTCGTCGGAGCAGGGCGAAGGAAGCTGCAGGGACCGTTCCGGAACAAGAGCCGGAAGGATTTTACAGGGTGCGCTTGATTATTCGGCCCGTTACTACTTGCATAATTAAGGAATTTAAAATAGAACCCTCGGGGAGGATTATTATACGGAGTTGACATCGTTTTCTGTTTGTTTGGCGAGTCTCGTGCACTATGAAGGTGTCGTCCCGGCGAAGTTATTGAAGGGCTTCGGCGTCTGTCACTTTTTAGATAAAAAGACCGGGCTGGCGCGACACCTATTGTGAACGCGAATTGGCGACGCTGATACAGGAAGCGGCCGGTTGAATCGTAGAAGGAGATGCAATTGAAGGTATGCACCCTTAGAGCGGGAATAAAAGGCACAATCCGCGGGCTGATGGAACAGCTGGGACTTCGCCGCCATGCCTGGGCGGGGCGCGCGCTCAGAATTGCCACAGGTGACTCGGGCGCCGAAATCTTCGAATTTGCCATCGTGGCTCCTATTCTGCTGATGCTTCTGATCGGCATTGTTTGGGTAGGACGCGCCTACAACGTCTATTCGACTATAACCCGGGCCGCCCGGGAGGGCGCGCGGTATGCCGTCTTGCCGAATTCTGTTGCGCTGGGAAACGCTCCTGCGGACATTCCCACCGCCTCGTGCTCGACCAACACCAACACCTATAACGATTATATTGTGCCGGCGTTGAAAGCTGATAATCTCGATCCGAATAATGTCAAAAGTTATTGCCAGAAGGCTGCCTGGCTTGGAGCCACCTATCCGCAGCAGTGTGGCGTGATGATCAGTTTCAGCTATCAGGTCCAGTTGGCGATTCCATTCACGTCCCTGAATGCGACAACCATCAACATCCCAATTCAGGCTCAGATGCGCTTCGAAAACCAGCCGCTCCTTAACCAGCAGCAAGGAGGGACCTGTCCATGACGAATTTTGGCCTTCAGGCCAGGAAGACTTTGCGCACCCTGCTGCCACGCTTTGCAGTCAAGCAGACCTCTGTGCCAATCCGGATCTTCCACGCGCTTGCTGGAACCGAAGGGTCGCAGCTTCTGGAGTTCGGCCTGGCACTGCCATTCCTGCTGGTCTTCCTGTTAGGGATCATCCAGTTTGGCGGGGCCTTTAATCTGAAGCAGAAGGAGGCCAATGCCGCACGCGAGGGCGCGCGCATTGTGGTCTCGAATACTTTGGCCGACAGCAGTTGCGCGAGTACAAATTGCTCTGTTCAGACCGCGGTCAATGCCATGGCCAATTATATGACCGACGCGGGCGTGGATTCGTCCTGCATCAACCCGGCTTCGCCTTCGTCCTCGGGCACGTTGACCTGGACGTATAGCTGCAAGGGCATCAGCATGACCGTCAATCACGGCTACGTCTATACGCCCGCCGGAGGGACCCCGATCACGGGCACGCAAGTGACCCTGACGTACCCCTATACCTGGTTTTTTAACGACATCATCAAGTTACTCGTGCCGAAGTCCAACATCGGCCTCCCGAATTCTTTAACCGAGACCGCCGTCATGCAGAATATTGCGAACTGAGGGGAACCCATGGGGAAGAATACCAAAAGCCATAGATCATTCTGCCAGGAGACTGGCTCCGTGCTGGTGATGGTGGCTTTTTCTATGGTTGTGCTGCTCGCCGCTTCAGCCCTCGCCATCGACCTGGCCAATTTGTACATGGCGCGGGCCCAGGCCCAGCGGGCCGCAGACGCTGCCGCCCTCGCAGGCGCCAAGGCCTTTGTCACGTCCGGATGCACGTCGGGGGGGTGCACCACAGGCGGCATCCAGGAGACGATGGCGACGCAGCAGGCCGTGGCCGCGGCAGCTCAAAACAACATTGCCGGGCAGACCGCAACCATCAACACGAGCAGCGGAATAGCATTCAGCTATCCCACCGCTGAGGAACCCCAGATCACTGTCACCGCCGAGGCCTCGATTCCCACATTTTTCGCGAAGATTTTTGGCATCCAGTCGGTGAACGTCAGCGCCAAGGCGACGGCTGAGGCGTACAACCCGGCGGGTGGGGGGAGTGCGTCGATCGGCGTATCCTGCCTGAAGCCTTTCCTCGTCCCCAATTGCGACCCCGACCATACGTCGCCCGGCAATTCTGTTTGCGCGGATTCTTCTGGCGGCGGTAATGGCAATGGCAAAGGCAAAGGAAAGGGGGGTGGCGGCGGTGGCGGCACCCCCGAGGGGTACTTTTTTGATCCCTCGACAGGCGCCATCGCGCACTCCGGAACTTATCCGGCAGGAATCATTGGCATGCCGTGGCAGCTCCATACCACGGCTGCGCCCAGCCAGTGGTATCTGGTGGGATTTGATGATGCGCCTCCTTCAAGTGGGAGCGCCTTGCGTGACCACATTGTCGAGTGCACATCCAAGGTATTCACCTGCGGAAATTCGCTCACGACAGCCAACGGCGCCAAGGAAGGGCCGGTGAGGCAGGGTATCGAAGACCTGATCAACGCAGGCGGTAACGGTCTCGGCCAGGGCCAGGACTCGATTGATACGTCCATCGGACCTCCTTTTGCCATTACAGGGGGAAGCAGGAACCCGAACCCGGCTCTGAGGGGGAAAGTCTTCTACGATTACAGCGAAAGCCCCTCCGTTGCCACCGTTCCGGTCTATAGCGGAGAACCTTTGTCCCCCGGCGGGAGTGTCGTCGACATCGTTGGCTATCTTCAGGTGTTTATAACCCAAGCGGAGAGCCCAAGCCAAAAAGCCATCGATGTCGTCATCCTGAACGCTACTTCCTGCGGAGGCACGCCGGGCGGAGGAGGCGGCGGTGGTGGCGTCACTCCCATAGTTGCGGCGGGAGGGTCGCCGATCCCGATCCGCCTGATCCGGACAAATTGATGGTCCTCCGGCCGGGCCGGAGCCTTCAGGGTTGCCGGCCCCTCCAAGGGGCCTGGCCGCAACCGATCAAAGCCAAAACCGACTCGTTGCGAGGCGTGACTTCACTCTGCACACCCTCAGCGGCTCGAAAAAGTACTACCGCGAACAGCAGGCTTCTACTGCCACTCCGGCAGAGCCGGTGGAACTCCTAAGG
>JBAUWE010000316.1:0-12421 GCA_049583595.1 Terriglobia bacterium | reverse complement strand
AAGCAAAGCCCAGTTCCTGGCACAATGCGCGAACCTCGTCCACGTCATACGGTGTGGGCTTCAGGTCCGCCGGCACAATGTCGAGCGGCACATCCGTGCGGATGGTGGCCAGCTCGCGGCTCAGAAGAGCTTCCTCGCGAAAGTCGCGCAGCGCTTCGCGGTAGCTCTGCCGCTTTACTTTTTCGTAGTTCTCAAGCGCAGCCTCCAGGGTCCCAAACTGGTTGATCAGTTCGGTGGCGCCTTTCGGGCCAATGTAGCTCCGCTTCTTTCCGTTTTCCGTCTGCAAGGGTTCGCGGCCGGGCAAGGGACGCGCGCCCGGAATGTTGTCACTGGGATCGCCGGTCAGCGCCAGCCAGTCGACCACCTGGCCGGGCTCCACCCCGATAATCTCTTTCACCTTGGCCGCGTCACAGACCGTTTCGCCGTTCGACGATGAGCGCCCCGGCTTTAGCACTTTCACACTGTCGTCAACCAGCTGAAAAAGGTCCTCGTCGCCGGAAGCGATAAAGACTTCCTCGCCCAACCCGGCAGTCTGGCGGGCCAGGGTCCCAATCAAGTCATCCGCCTCGAACCCTTCCAGTTCAACCAGCGGAAGCCCCAGCGCTTTGCAAAAGCGATGCACGTAGGGAAGCTGGACGCTGAGTTCCTCCGGGAACGGCGGACGGTTGGCCTTGTACTTCTCAAAAAGCTCGTCGCGAAACGTGGGAGCCGCTGTGTCAAACGCCACCGCAACCTTTTCCGGCCTGTAGTCCTTCAGCAGTTTGCGGATGGTCCGCAGGAAGATGTAGATTGCCTTGGTCGGCATCCCTCCGGGAGAGGTCAGCGTGGTCTGCATGGGGGCGTAAAACGCCCGAAATAACAACGACATCCCATCAACCAGAACCACCTTCCCTGTTTTCGACGTTTCCGCCACGCTTTTTCCTCCCTGAATCCCAGCCATTGTATCCTACAGGAAAAGCAATTCGGGCATCAGATTCACACAATGGTGTTGGCTAATGCTTACTAATGTGTGGTAGTTTTACCACACATTGTCAGGCCATGACCGAAAGCTATCCATGCAACTGATTGTTATCGAATGATTTATAAATAAATGACGTATGGCAAGACTTTTGCTTATATGATAACTGTCTGCGGGAGGTTTCTTGGGTCACCAATTTACGATTGCACGACCGGTAACAACGGAAGGAATTGGTTTGCACACGGGAGTTCCCGTGCATGTGCGCCTGCTGCCGGCCCCGAGCGGCACCGGCATTGTTTTCAAGCGGGTCGACCTGGACGGATTTTCCATCAAGGCCAGGGCAAAGAATGTGGCCCGGGTCAGCTACGCGACCAGCCTGATGAGGAAAGGCGTGCTCATCTCAACCACTGAGCACCTGCTTTCCGCGCTCGCGGCGTCGTCCATCGATAACGTCTTCATCGAAATCGACAATCTTGAAGTTCCCATTATGGATGGCAGCGCGCTTCCCTTCATGAAGTTGCTCCGGCAGGCGGGCCTGAAGCAGCAACGCTCCAGAACAGCATGGGCGAAAGTGGTGAAGCCCGTCGAGGTGGAGGACGGCCAGAAGCGCATCGCCATCTACCCGGCCGAAGATTTCAGGATCACTTACCGGATTTCCTTCCCTCACCCGCTGATTGGCGAGCAGGAGCGCACCTTCACCATGAACCTGCCCGGCTATGAGCGCAGCATTGCTCCGGCAAGAACTTTCGGCTTTATCGACGAAGTTGAAATGCTGCGGCAGAGCGGCCTGGTGCGCGGAGGCTCACTTGAAAATGCCATCGTCCTGACGCAAACCGGCGTCATGAATCCAGAGGGTCTGCGCTTTCCTGATGAGTTCTGCCGGCACAAGATTCTGGACCTGGTGGGTGATCTGGTCATGTTCGAACGGCCCTTGATCGGACACGTTGTGGCCGACCGCGCCGGCCACGCCATGCACATTGCGTTGGTCAGCCGGTTACTGCGCGAAAAGAGCGCCTGGAAGCTGGTTCACACATCAACAACCTCCTCCGCAAAGGCTCGCACCGAGAGCCCCGCCATCGTCCCCAGTCCAGCTTCCTAGTGTCTTCTCATCCGGGCTCGTGACGATATAGTCACCCTCCTGCCCATCTGCTATACTTCCCTTGAAGGCGAACCTGCCCAATGCGAGAGCTCCCATGACCCCGGTAGATACCGATAAAGAATTCAGCGTTTTCGATTCGATGGCTGCGCGCTTCGACATCGCATCCCAGAAACTTGGACTGGATGAAGGTATCCTCAAGTATCTTCGCACCCCCAACCGCGAGATCATCGTCCACATTCCCGTTATGATGGACAACGGCAGGCTGGAAGTCTTTGATGGCTTCCGGGTACAGCACAGCATCGCGCGAGGCCCCTGCAAGGGCGGTCTGCGCTACGGGCCGGAGGTTACCCTGGACGAAATCCGCGGCCTTGCGGCAGAAATGACCTGGAAATGCGCCGTGGTCAACATCCCTTTCGGGGGCGCCAAGGGCGGCATCATTTGCGATCCCGAACACCTCAGCCAGACCGAGCTGGAAAGGATTACCCGACGGTACACGGCGGAGATACTGGACTACCTTGGCCCCGAACGCGACGTCCCTGCTCCGGATATGAACACCAATGAGCAGACGATGGCCTGGATCATGGATACCTATTCCATGCACGTTCGCCATACGGTAACAGCCTCCGTCACCGGCAAGCCGTTCGGCCTGGGAGGATCGCGCGGCCGGCCGGCAGCTACCGGGCGCGGCTGCATGATTGTCGCCGACCAGGCGCTCAAGCGCTTCGGTCGCCAGCGCGAGCAGACGCGGGTGATCGTTCAAGGCTTCGGCAACGTGGGTTCGCAGGGGTCACGGCTGATGCACGAAGCCGGGTACAAGATCATCGGAGTTGCCGATATCCACGGAGGCATCCTGAACCCCAAAGGGCTCGACATCCCGCAACTGATCGAATACTCGAAGGAACACAAGACGGTTGAGGGTTTCCCCGGTGCTGAGCGCATCAGCAGCCAGGAAATCCTGGAACAGGATTGCGACGTTCTGCTTCCCGCGGCTACCGAAAACGTCATCACCAGCAGGAACGCCGGACGCATCCGGGCCCGCATCCTGGTGGAAGGCGCCAACAGTCCCACCACGCCACCCGCGGACGACATCCTCTTCGATCGCGGGGTGTTTGTTGTGCCCGACATTCTGGCCAACGCCGGGGGCGTCACCGTCTCCTACTTTGAATGGGTCCAGGACCGCCAGGGGTATTTCTGGCCCGAGGGAATGGTCAACGAAAGGCTCAAGCACATCCAGGCGGCGGCGTTCAACGACGTGGTCCACTACGGCGAAAAGCACAACGTCAATAACCGCATCGCAGCCTATATGCTGGCCATTGACCGTGTCGCCATCATCCTGAAACTGCGCGGCATTTACGCATGATGCCCCCGCAGCCTTCAACTCAACGGGGGCCTTCACGCTTTCGTTCGTTAAACCGGGCGTTGCAGTTCACTTGTCGTCAGGACACATGAACTTGAAGGCATAAGCCGCAAGCGCTCCACCCAGGAAGTTCGCCAGGAAATAGATCCAGATCTTGGCCCATGCAGCCATTCCCATTACCGAAATCCCAACCGCTACGGCTGGGTTGAACGCAGCGCTTGCAATGCTACCCACAGCGAACGCACCGGCAAGGACTGTAAAACCAATTGCCAGGCCGTAGAACGAATTGCCTTCCGTACCCTTGGCCGTTGCTGTGTTGAGAACCACCAGAACCAGCGCGAAGGTAAACAGGAACTCCGCCAGCAGTTCCGGTCCAACCGCCAACTCTCTGGGTGAGACCGTGGCCGAACCTTTCAGGTATCTCACAGTGAAGGCGGCAAGAACTGCACCAATTGTCTGGGCAACCATGTACGGCGCTACGTCTTTCGTATCTAGGCGTCCGCGAAGCCATACCCCCAGGGACACTGCCGGATTGTAGTGCCCACCTGAAATGTGACCCCCGGCAAAAATCATGACCATCAGGATCGATCCGATCGCCAATGGGGGAATCACTCCACTGCCCCCCACAATCACGGTCATCCCAATTGTCAGCACCAAAAAGAAGGTCCCGATAAACTCCATGACATATTTGTTCACAGCGAGCCTCCTTGCAGCTTTCGGTCATTTTTCTTTCATCACTGTCCGTCGAAGCGCAACACGTACTTCCTGGCAAATTGCTATTCTCGGTCTCCGGACACCTCCGGTTTCCATTCCCTGCCCAGGCTCAAATTGAACAGACCAGGCGGTCTTCAGGCCAGGCCGTGAGCGTTTGCCAAAGCCGCCCGTCCGGCCTCCGTCAGCACATAGGCTTCACCTTTAGGTTCCACAAGCCCTGCCTCCACCAGTTCTCGCGCTCCGCTGCGGATCCGGTAGAGGGGGAGGTCAGTCTTCTCGGCAACCTCATTCAGCGGGGTGCCATCCGCCATTGCGGCCAGAATCTTCCCCGCGATCTCCGTCATATGACCGCTGCTATCGATACAGGGCATTGCCAGCTCCTTCCCAGGCGGGGACAGGCAGCCCCCGCCTTGCAATCTGTGCGCCAGGAGTTCGGCTAAAGCGATTTCTTGGAGAAATACCAGTCTTTGGTCTCGAAGCCTGCCTTCATGCGCGCTTCGGCAGCCTCGGCGGTTGCAGGCGGAGGAACAATGACCTTCTCGCCCGGTTTCCAGTTTGCCGGCGTAGCCACACCATGCTTGTCGGTAGTCTGCAAAGCATCGATCAGGCGCAGTATTTCCTGCATGTTGCGGCCGGTAGTGAGAGGGTAATAGATCATGGCGCGGAGAACGCCGTTTGGATCGATGACGAAAACGCAACGGCTGGTTTCCGTCTTGCTTTCTCCGGGCATGATCATCCCGTAAAGTGTCGCTACATTCTTGTTCAGGTCTGCAATTACAGGAAACGGAATTTTCACGCCAAACTTCTCCTCGATGTTCCGAACCCAGGCGATGTGGGAATAGGTGCTGTCGATGCTCAAGCCACACAGCTCCACGCCTCGCTTTTTCAGTTCAGGAGCAAGCTCCGCAAAGGCGATGAACTCTGTTGTGCAGACTGGGGTAAAGTCTGCGGGGTGTGAAAACAGTATCAGCCAGCTTCCTTTAAAGTCTTCCAGACGCAGCGTCCCATGCGTCGTTTCAGCCTCAAAAACCGGTGCTGGCTGGCCAAGGCGAGGAAAGCCCAGAACGTCCTTTTCCTGAGTTGTCGTGTCCATGTTCGGTCCTCCTGAAGGTTATCTTTGAACTGATAATGCCTGACAAGACCTCGGATAGGCAGACTCTGTCGGTGCCGAGGGGCGGATCGATCGCCGCTCGCCACCAAAGGGAACAGGGCAATGGCAGGAAAGTTTCCCTAGAAGAATTCTACACGGGATTTCGGTTTTAAGAACAAGGATTCTTAAAAGCCAATCATTGACTGAGGGAGCCAGAAAGGAGGTTGGCGGCATTCCCACCATTGGCCAGATGGAAGTCGTGGCGAATTAGAGCGCATGCGCCCACCTGGCGGAGACTTCGCCAGGAGCCTGTCGCCAGCGGGTGTCAGTACGCAGCGCGCGCCAGGCGCCGGTATTCCCTTTCCGACTCCGCAGGCAGCAGCACCCAGAGCGTGTAAATTCCAAGCGCCGTTCCGAGGGGGACGTGGATGAGCGAGATGATCCCCAGGATCAGGGTCAGGGTGCGCGCCCAGGGGCGATAATTCAGCAGCCCCCATCCCGCCAGGAAACCTGCCACTGAACTTGCCAGCAGAAACGCCCCGATCATTCCGGCAATGGGCCAGATAAAGGGGCGTATCGGAAACGGAATAAAGTGCATGGCGATGCTGCCGCCGAAGAAAACTCCAAATCCGCGGGCCAGGCCGATGATTGAGATCACCAGCCAGAGGATGGCAAGAATTCGCGTGTGTTTTTCGACCCTGCTCTGGACCGCCGGCAAAGGCGCGCTTCTTGCTTCGGGCGACGGCGCGGGTGGAGGCGCGGTCACTTCGGCCACAACCTGTTTGCCGCACTTGCTGCAGAAATTTTGTCCTGGTATAAGGCTTGCGCCACAGTTGCTGCAAAACATTTCGCTACCCTCTCTGCTTTCCTCTTCACAACAAGATACGCAAGTCCGGGCAAATTTGTTCACGCTTTTAGTGGCACTGCACGCAACGGCGAGTTCATCTCGCCACATGGCGGCATCAAGGCGGACCTGCCAATATCTCCGTTTTCAGCGATAGTGTCCAGGTTGAAGCCAAGCATGGAGTACAATCAGACACTTGGTTTCAGCTTATGTCACACGACCCCAAGACCGAATACGTCACCCGGCTGGAAGCGCTCCGGCAATCACAGTCACGTCTCAACCGCCGGCATAAGTCTCTCGGCCGAGTGAATCTGGTGATGGCCCTGGCAGCGCTCGTCGTCATTGTTCTGGCCCTGGACTCGCGCTCGCTATCCATTTTATGGGCGCTGGTGCCAGGCGCCGCGCTGGCGCTTTCTGAGACAATCCACTCGCGCGCGCTGCGGGCGCTTCAACAGTGCCGGCGCGCCATCGCCTTCTACGAGCGAGCCCTGGCCCGGCTGGACAACCGCTGGATGGGCACAGGAGAATCAGGCGAGCGCTTCCTCGACCCGGCTCATCCCTACTCGCGCGACCTCGACCTTTTCGGCCAGGGATCGCTGTTCGAGCTTCTCTCTACCGCCCGCACCGCCGCCGGCGAAGAAGCTCTGGCGCGCTGGCTATTGGCGCCCGCTCCTGTTGACGAAATCTACGCGCGCCACGCCGCCGTTACCGATCTGCGCACAAGACTGGGTCTGCGCGAAGACCTGGCCGTCATGGGAGAAGATGTCCGTTCCAAAGTGCATCCCGATGTTCTGGCGGCCTGGGCTGAAGCCGGCCCCATCCTGAAGTCCGGACTGGCGCGCACGGCGGCCTTTGTGCTGGCAGGCGTGTGGTTGTTCAGCATGGTGGCATGGTTTGGCTGGGGCTGGTGGGAGCTGGCGCTCGCGTCCAGCGCGCTGAATTTGTTTTTTAATTCCCGGTTCAGCCAACGCGTCCAGCAGATCGTTCCGGATGTGGGGATCCACGCCAGCTCCGGCGGGCGAAAACTTCCATCCACAGAGGATGTCTCGAAAGACCTTGCTGTGCTTGCCGTCGTCCTGGAAAGGCTAGAGCGCGAAGAATTTTCAGCGGTAAAGCTCGTCGAGTTGCAGTCCGCCCTAAAGACCCGGGGCGTAGCCCCATCGCAGGCCATCTCACGCCTGGGCC
The DNA here is from genome assembly GCA_049583595.1 of Terriglobia bacterium. Taxonomy (GTDB): domain Bacteria; phylum Acidobacteriota; class Terriglobia; order UBA7540; family UBA7540; genus SCRD01. The sequence continues at coordinate 5,174 of JBAUWE010000316.1, read as the reverse complement.
GCATGGTTGAATACATGGAATCGCGGCGCAACATGTTTGTGGCGGCCCTCAATCCTTTTATCTTTTGGAACCTCCAGATCGCTTTCGCCATTGATGCCTGGCGCACAAAATTTGGGCCGTCCATCCGAGGCTGGCTGCGGGCGGTGGGCGAGATGGAAGCCCTCTGCGCGCTGGCGGGCTATGCCTTCGAGCATCCGGCCGACGTCTTCCCGGAGTTCGCATCGCCGGAAGAGGGTTTGTTCCAGGCCGAAGACTTCGCCCATCCTCTGCTTCCCGAAGCCAAAGCCATCCGCAACAACCTGACCCTCGGCGGAGAAATGCGCCTGATGATCATCAGCGGTCCCAATATGGCCGGCAAAAGCACCCTCATCCGCGCCGTGGGAATCAACGCCGTGCTGGCCCAGTGCGGCGCGCCGGTCCGGGCCAATCGTCTTCGCATGTCGCCGCTGGCCGTCGCCGCGTCCATCTGCGTTCTCGATTCGCTCCAGGGTGGCATCTCGCGCTTTTATGCCGAGATCACGCGCCTCAAGCTGATCACCGAATTAACCAACGGGACTGTGCCCGTCCTGTTCCTGCTGGACGAGTTGCTGAACGGCACCAACTCCCACGACCGCAGGATCGGCGCCGAAGGCCTCGTGCGCAGCCTGGTAGAGCGCGGCGGGATTGGCCTGGTCACCACGCACGACCTGGCGCTGGCCCAAATGGTTGACCAGTTGGGATCGCGGGCCGCCAACTTCCACTTTGAAGATCATCTGGAAGATGGCCAGCTCCGTTTTGATTACAAGCTGACGCCCGGCGTTGTCCAGACCAGCAACGCGCTCAAGCTGATGCGCTCCATCGGCCTTGAAGTCTAGCGGGTGGCTCAAAGCGGATACTTGCTTCTCTGGTGGTGCAACGTGTACAAAGCCGTCTTCAGCATTCTTCTTCTTTTTCAGCTTCCGGGTTTGCTGGCGGCGCAGCAGGCACAGCGTCCGCGCGCCCGCGACCTCGGCATCGTGGTGGGTGTTCTGCCGCCCGGCCCGCTGGACGCCATCACCGACGTTGCGGGCGTTGAAGTCGGCCAGACCACCATTATTCGGGGCGCAAACATCCGCACCGGCGTGACCGCCATCCTTCCGCATCCCGGCAACATGTTTCAGCAAAAGGTGCCCGGAGCGGTGTTTGTGGGCAACGCCTTCGGCAAGCTCATCGGCTCGACCCAGGTGGAAGAACTCGGCAACATTGAGACGCCCATTCTGCTGACCTCCACGCTCAGCACGGGCCGCGTGGCGGATGACCTGGTCAGCTACATGCTTTCCCTGCCCGGCAACCAGAATGTGAAATCCATTAACCCGCTGGTGGGCGAAACCAACGACGGCCATCTCAACGACATCCAGGCACGCGCCATCACCCCCCAGGACGTCTTCAACGCCATCCGCAATGCCAAAGGCGGTCCCGTCGAGGAAGGCGACGTCGGCGCGGGAACGGGCACCATGGCTTTCGGATTCAAGGGAGGCATTGGAACCGCTTCGCGCCGCCTGCCCGCATCGCTGGGCGGTTACACCGTGGGCGTGCTGGTGCAGAGCAATTTCGGCGGCATTCTGCGCATCCTGGGCGCGCCTGTGGGGCGCGAACTGGGGCAGTACTATCTGAAGGACAAACTGGAGCCGGGCACGGAGTCCTCCCTGGCCATGAAGGACACGGCCGACGGGTCCATCATGATGGTGGTGGCGACCGACGCCCCGCTCAGCGCACGTAATCTTCGGCGTCTCGCCGCCCGCACCATGATGGGACTGGCGCGCACGGGCGCGGCGGGCTCAAACGGCAGCGGCGATTACGCCATCGCTTTTTCAACAGCCCCCGAGGTCCGCATCCGCCCCACCACCGCGCTGACGCGGCAGATTACCGTGGTGACCAACCCGGCCATGTCGCCGTTGTTTCTCGCCACCATTGAGGCCACGGAAGAGGCCATCTACAATTCACTGTTCAAGGCCACCACCATGACCGGCAACGGAGTCACCGTCCAGGCGCTGCCCATTCCCGCCACGCTTCGAATCCTTCGCAAGTATGGTGTGATTCCTCGGGCTGCCGCTCCCCAGTAAAAACAAACGACTCCTGAAACGTCGCCGGGGGCCGCCGCATCCAAGGTTCTTAAAGTGAAATCATTCGCCCATACAGTCGAGGAGAAAAAGAATGTCGAACCTTTTTGACCCGCTCACCATCCGCGGAGCCACACTCAGCAACCGAATCGCGGTTTCGTCCATGTGCCAGTATTCCAGCACGGACGGATACGCCACGGAATGGCATCTCGTCCACCTGGGCAGCCGGGCTGTCGGAGGGGCCGCGCTGGTTATGACGGAAGCCGCCGCCGTTCTTCCGGAAGGCCGAATCAGTCCGCAGGACCTCGGCATCTGGGACGACAACCACGTCGAGATGCTGTCGCGTATTGTCGGCTTTATCCACCAGCAAGGAGCGCTGGCCGGAATCCAACTGGCGCATGCCGGCCGCAAAGCCAGCACCTACGCACCGTCGCGGGGCCAGGGAGCCGTGCCCGAAAACGAGGGCGGCTGGCCAGTGGTGGGTCCCAGCGAAGATCCCTTCAGCGAGAACTATCCCAGGCCGCAGCCGCTGACAATTGAGGGCATTCGTTCCGTTACCGAAGCTTTTGCGCAGGCCGCCCGCCGCGCCCTGCAGGCCGGTTTCGACATCGTCGAAATCCACGGCGCGCACGGATACCTGATCCACGAATTCCTTTCTCCCTTCAGCAATCACCGCCAGGACGAATACGGGGGTTCGTTTGAGAACCGCACCCGCCTGATTCGAGAAGTGACGGCGGCGATCCGCGACGTCTGGCCCGAAAGCTCCCCGCTCTTCCTCCGAATCTCTTCCACCGACTGGCAGGAGGGCGGTTGGGACCCGGCACAGTCCGTGGAACTCGCCCGGCAGGTCAAAACCCTGGGCGTCGATCTGGTGGATTGTTCCTCCGGCGGCAACCTGCCGCACGCGGCCATTCCCGCGGGCCCCGGCTACCAGACTCCCTTCGCGGAGCGAATCCGGCGCGAGGCGGGAGTACCAACCGGAGCGGTTGGATTCATCACCGCCCCGGCCCAGGCCGACCACATCATCCGCAGCGGACAGGCGGACATCGTGCTGCTGGCGCGGGAGATGCTTCGCGATCCCTACTGGCCCCTGCACGCCGCGCGCGAGCTGGGCTATCCAACGACCTGGCCGGTCCAGTACCTGCGAGCCGCACCTTCGGGCGCCGAACCCCGACAGCCGGTCGATGACCGGAAAACCGGCCGCGCAGGGGCTCCTTAGCGTAGCGCGTCAAACCGATGCGAACTCATTTTCTGGAGGTCGCGTCGCTCGCTATCATACGCAGCACCGGCCCTGCTGGAGGGAAGTGTCCTGGTCTGTCGGGCTGCGGCCGCAATAGGGGGCCGGACCTTCAGGTCCGACAAACAAAAGTCCAAAACCTATGAGGCCTTTAGGCCCTGCAGCATCAGGGGCTGAAGCCCTTGACCGGAGGGAGCCTGGCAGTGTCGGAGCTGAAGCTCCGACCTCCTGGTAATGCAAGGAGATCTTCACCGCAGGCTCTTCAGGAAGCTGACAATCTGCCAGCGTTGTTGGGGCGGCAAACCCGACCACGACGGCATCCCCGATCGCAGCTTGCCCTTTTTAAGAAACCAGAACAGAACACCATCAGGAACCTCCCGCAGAGCGCCGGAGCGCAAAGGAGGCGCCTTCCCGTGGCCCTCCGCATTTTCACCGTGGCATGATGCGCAGTGGCGGCGGAAGAGTTTCTTCCCTGCCAGGACGGCCTTCGCCTCGCCGCCAAAAGGATTCTGCCGCCTTGACTCAGCGGCAGGTGCGCCCCGGAATACAGAAGCCATGCGGGAGTCTTTCCGAACATCCTTCCCGCCCCAAAGACAGGTTGCGGCAAACAGGCCAAATGTTGACAAAAGCAGAATCACAAGCCACAACCTTCCCACCACAGTCCTCAACGTCATCGTGCCCTCCCCGTGAAGAACCGCCGCACGCTGCCGCCAAATCCTGGAAACTCGTATGAGACTCCCAGGCGCAGCACGAAGCCGTAAGCAGGGTCGGTCACCCCAAAGGACGGCGAGACACGAAACGTGGGGCCAGCCGGCAGCGACCAGGCCAGCACCGGTGCAATGTATTGCGCCGTGTCGTGGAGCGTAAAACGGTCGGCGGTTCCCAGGCCACCGTAGAATTCCACTCCGGCGCGGAGATTCTCCGGACAAAAATGGCAGGGCGACGGCGAAGCCGCAAGAGCCAGCGGGCGGCTGATCCCAACCGCGTATCCGAATTCCCACGGCTCGTGCGCCAGGTTCTTTTCGCCGATAAAATTCTCGGAAAGGTTCCACCCCCTGAAATCGCTGCTCAGGATCAGGCGCGTTTCAACCTCGTGTTCAGTTTCCGCGGCCGCAATGCTGTTCGGCTCCAGCCCGTCCTCCTGGCCGTCAAATCCCACCACTTCCTTCAGCGTCTTGTCGGCGGAAAGGCTCTCATATTCCACGTACAACACGGGATTGATCCAGTGATTGCCGCCCAGCACGTGGAAACGGTTCTCGATCCGGTATCCGCTGAAAACCGTGCTGTCATTTGCAGTGCTCTGGCCCTCAAGATAGAATTCGGTGGTCCACCAGGCCGTCGTGCCATATTCAAATTCGGTGAGGCCGCTGAAGAAGCGATTGCCGCCGTTCGGCCGGGCAGTGGTGGGTTCAAATTCGATTTCCAGGCTGCCGGGCTCTTCCATGTGGTGATCGTAGGTAACGAAATAGGGTGATTCCTGGGCCTGCGCAATCGCCATCGTCCCCGTCCACAGCACCATTGCCGCGACGAAATAACGAAATCCATGTTTCAGGAACACCTTGATGGGAAATGCATAAAAATCACGGTGACTGCCAACCATCCGCTATCCTCCTTGAAAAACCCTGGCTGGCGGCCATAGAATGGGGACGGTCGCCAGCCTGCGGGTTGTCGATCGCGGGCTTCCGCGCGGCGCCTTCGCGAAAAGTGATGCCGCCGGAAGCCCCCTTTTCCCTGCTGTAAACTCCTCAACACTTCGCCAAACTGTGGGTCCTCGACTTTTGCACAGCGCCTTCTTTTTGCGAACTATTCGCATATGCAAGGACGCAGATACTGTACAAAAATGTCAAGATTACGTTCGG
>JBAUWE010000315.1:0-4381 GCA_049583595.1 Terriglobia bacterium | reverse complement strand
GTTTGCTTTACGGTGTGAAGCCCACCGACCCGCTCACGTTTATCGCCGTCTCATTGATCCTAATTGCCGTGGCCCTAGTGGCCTGCTACATCCCCGCCCGCCGCGCGTCAAAGGTCGATCCCATGGTCGCCTTGCGATATGAGTAGCGCAGGCCCTTGCGGCCTGCGGCTCTTGTTTTTGGTAGGGGAGGGCTCTGCCCTCCCGTATTTGATTCGCGATAGTAAAGCGGGAGCCCGAAGGGCTCCCCTACGGAATGTCATCGGGCAGGGCTCCTCCCTCCCACAGGTTTGGTAGCGGCGGTTTTATCCCGCCATTGGCAGCATTGTCGGCCCCCGACTTTGTCGGAGTAAAGCTCAGCCGGCCGCTACCGGGCGGTTTATCGTCGCAATCTGCCTCCCCTTGGGCAGAATACCTGATCTTCCCCCCGCCACAAGCTGAGAAATGAGTTTGCACGCCGATCCGGCATTTCATGGGTTGTCAGCCTCCGTATCTTTCCAGCTTGAACGCGTTATGCGTGTGTGTTAGCCTGACGGAAGTAAAATAATAAGAGCGGAGGTGGCACAAGCGTGAGCACACCTACCGAGGCCATCCGGGATAATTCGATGGCCAACAATCAGGAGTATCGGCGGCTTTACGAGGAGCATGGCCGGTACGCAGCCGAATTGGACCTCCTGGAAGCGAAGTCTTTCCTGACGGAAGAAGAAAAGCTAGAAGAAATCAGGTTGAAGAAGCTTAAACTTCGTCTGAAGGACCAGATGACCGAAGTCTTAAAGGGCGGCAGGTCGGCTGCTTAGCCAGGCGCCCAGGCAAGAGGCTTGAATCCCTCCCTCGCTAGTGAAGCGCTGGTTTGAGGGAAGGGGGGTTGTTTACTCAGTTGCGGCGGGTCGCTGGCTCCGGCTGGACGACGCTTGTCCGGGGCGGCGTAGCGCACCCAACGATTATGGTGAAAGACGGGTACTGGTATAGCCTGCCGTTGATTTTGATCGGAGGGGGGCTGCTGGGTCTTGGGTTTTTCTGGCCGGGCAGGTTTTTCTTTCTTGCCGCCGCCTTCTTTTTGATCCTCGCGCTGTTTGTTTTGAATTTCTTCCGCGACCCGGAACGGTCGGTTCCGTCTGGCCCCGGGGTGCTTGTTTCCCCAGCCGACGGACGTGTGGTTGAGATTCGTGCAGAGGAGGAAGCCGGCCGTCCTCGCCAGAGAATCAGCATCTTCATGTCGCCTCTTAATGTTCACGTGAACCGCTCGCCCGTCGCGGGAAGCATCGAGAGCATTGTCTACCGCAAAGGATCGTTTCACATGGCGTCGGAGCCACGCGCCTCGGTTGAAAATGAGTGCAATACCTTTACGCTGGCCAGTGCAGACGGCGAGATTGTTGTCCGCCAGATTGCCGGCGTTCTGGCCCGGCGGATTGTCTTCTGGAAAAACGTCGGCGACCGCGTGGAGCGCGGGGAACGGGTGGGAATGATCAAGTTCGGGTCGCGGGTGGATATTCTGGTTTCACCCGAGGTCACCCTTTCCGTTAAAGTCGGCGAGCATGTGAAAGCCGGGAGCACCATCATTGGAACCAGCAGGGCAAGTTCATCCTGAAGCGAAGGAAGGAGCGGAGACGGTCGTCCATAATCACCGCCTGCGGCGGGGTATGTACATCCTGCCCAGCCTGTTCACTACCGGAACCCTGATCTGCGGCTACTACGCCATCCTGAACACCCTGCAGGGGGCTCAGTTGATGGCTGCCGGGGCTGCCGGGGCGCTTGCCAGCGGTTCTTTTGACAACGCTGCAATGGCGATTGGCCTCGCCATCGTGTTTGACGTCCTGGACGGCCGCATCGCCCGCCTCACCAACGCCACCTCAAACTTCGGCCGCGAGTTCGATTCGCTGGCCGATGTCATCACCTTCGGCCTGGCTCCCGGCATCCTCGCCTACTCCTGGGGAGTGCGTCCGGCCATCGACGCTTTGCAGATTCCATTGACGCAGCACCTGCGCGCGGTCGGGTGGATCATCACCTTCGCTTACCTCATTTGCGGAGCGGCGCGACTGGCGCGCTTTAACATTGATACTGTGAAACCGGGAGTCGATCGCCGCTTTTTTGTCGGGCTGCCCATTCCGGCCGCTGCGGGCGTCGTTGTTGCCGTCGTCCATTGGGAGAAAGTGCCTCTCAATTACTGGCCGTTCGCGGTGGTGTGGTTGCTGGTGGCGCTATCCCTGGCCTTCCTGATGGTCAGCCGGGTGCGCTACTACAGCTTCAAGGCGCTGGATCTGCGCCGGCGGCGTCCGTACGTCACCATCATCTTCATTGGCCTTATCATCTGGGCCATTCTGTTCTACTCGGAACCCGTCCTTCTGGTGTTGGCTCTCACCTACGCGCTCTCCGGCCCTATCCACGAGATACCCGGAAGGCAACGTCCACCCAACCCTCCTGTTCCTGAAGAGGTGAAGGCCCAATGAAGAACGCCGGTTACCATGTGGCCGTCATTGGCGCGTCATCCCTTCTGGGCAAGGAACTCCTGACTGTTCTTGAGGAACGCAATTTCCCCGTGGCTGAGCTGATCACCGTGGCGGGAGAGGCAGGCGAATCCGATCTGCCCATTGTGGACCTCAGCCGGGGGCGCAGGGCCGCCAAGGACTATCAGGACGGGATCCCCGCGCGCTTCGATTTTGCTTTTGTCGCGGCTCCACACCAGCGGCTGGCTTCCTGGTTTGAACGGGCCGGGCGCGAGCGGCACGGACCGAAGGGCGTGCGAGCGGTCATCGATCTCTGCTCCAGTGTTTCGCAGCCGGAAACCGCTTCCTTGCGAGTCCCTTTCCTCGACGGACCTTCAGCCACTGCCCAGGCCTCGGGCGGGCGCAAAGGGTTCCACCTGATTGCCGCGCCGCACGCAGCCACGCTGATGATCAGCGCCCTGGTGTCGCGATTGGCTGCTCGGTTCCAGGTCCGTAGCGCGGTGGCGCAGATCTTCAGTCCGGCTTCTGAATTGGGGCCGCGCGCCATCGACGAACTGCAGAAGCAGACGGTCAACCTGCTCAGCTTCCAGAAGGTGCCGCGCGACGCGTTCGGCGCCCAGATTGCCTTCAATCTGCTGCCGCGCCTGGGAGTCGGGTATGAAAAGGCGGACGCGCTGGAGTCGCGCGTGTGCAACGAGCTCGCGGCTTACCTCGACGGCCGCGCGCCGGTCCCCGCTGTGCGCCTCGTCCAGGTTCCCGTGTTTTACTCCTCCGCCGTTTCGCTCTACGCGGAGACCAGCGAACGCGTGCCGCCTTCTGACCTCGTGATGGCGCTCGACGGCGCGCCCGTCACCATCCGCCGGACTTCTGAGAAGGCGCCCTCGCAGGCGGAGGCGGCAGGCTCGAATGAAATTCTGGTTGACGCCATCCAGCCCGACGGTTCGCATCCCGCGGGAATCTGGCTCTGGGCCGTCGCGGACAACCTGCGGCTTGCGGCCCTCAACGCCGTCCAGATTGCGGAAGGGCTGCATCGCCAGCGCCAGCCGCTGCACCTGCTGAAATGAAACCTCTCGCCCGCGCCACGGCCGCCGCGCTTGCGGCCTGCTCCGTTCTGCTGACGGTCGCCTGCGGTTACCAGGTGGCCGGCACCGCAACGCGCCTGCCGCCCGACATCAAGACCATCGCCATCCCGGTGTTCACCAACAAGAGCACCCGCTTCCGGATTGAGCAGAAGGTGGCCGCCGCCGTCACGCGCGAGTTTATTGACCGCACCCGCTTCCGCGTCACGCCCGACCCTGCAGGCGCCGACGCCGAGCTGAAGGGAACCATCATCTCCGTCCGCTCCGGCGTCCTCACCTTTGACCCCAACACCGGCCGCGCCACCACGTTCCAGATCCAGGTGACGGCCGACGTTCAGCTGATCGACCTGCACACCAAGAAGGTGGTGTTCTCCAACCCTCATTACCTCTTCCGCGAGCAGTACCAGGTGAGCCAGTCCGCGCCTGCGCTGTTTGAGGAGAGCGAGCCGGCGCTCAACCGGCTGTCGCGCGACTTCGCCCACACGCTGGTGACCGACATCATCGAGAATTTTTAGCCCTCAGCGGCTACATTTTTGGAAATAATCTATTGGAATGTATTTTTTACGCAATGTGTCATAATCGGACACATTTTTTGAAATCCAGTTTTTCAGATCATATAATTTAAATATATTATTTTATATCAACAGTTTACATTTTCGTAAAAACATGACTGAAATCCCATACGTCCCATTTTGGGCGGCTTTTATTATACTAGCCTACTTATGTGATTTTTTATCGTGCGGGCCGGCCGCCGGGGCCCTCATTCAACCCAGGCTACGGCCCCCTTGTCGATTTCGGGAACAACCGCGCGAAGCCGCCCGGCTCTCCGTTCAACATGCAGTTCGCGGACCTGCCCCAGGA
>JBAUWE010000314.1:0-7429 GCA_049583595.1 Terriglobia bacterium | reverse complement strand
AGGATCTTTTGTGCAGCGGCGCCCTTCTTCTCCGAACCCGGGGCAGGCTTCTTGCCTCCGTAGTATGTGAAGATGCCCCAGAGTCCTGCCAGGACCGCCAGCGCGATTAAGGTTTGGAGATATTTTCTGTTCATCGCCGACGCCGCCACCAAACTCCCGCACCCACCAGGACAATGAACAAAGGCAGGCCAAAGATGCCCAGATAGCGCAGGAAGAACATTTGCCGCTGGTTCATATCCAGAGTCTGATGTTCCTGTGATTTGGGCCGGATGGAAATCAGGCTCTCCTCCGCAGAGAGCCAGTTGACCATGTTCATCACCAGGTCCTTGTTGCCCTGGAAGCCCAGATACGCATTGGCTCCCACCAGGGACGTTCCGGTCACAACCAGGCGGCCTTCACCCTTCTTGCCGCCCTGGCCGTTGATGGTGTCCGCCGCAGCAACCGTCAGCGGCCCCTTGATGTCTTTGCCGGGCCGGTATGAAACCTTCCGCACGCTGGAGTTGAAGCCTTCCACCCCGAAGCTGTCGCCCGAAGTCTCACACAGCATTTCAGGCGAGGCACCGCCTTTGGGTTCCTTGTTGATTTCAAGCGACCGGGAAAGCGGGAAGAGTGTTGCCGTCCGCTGCATGGGCCCCACAATGGGGTTGGTCCCGTACTTGATGATCAGCGGCATGTCCGGAGTGGTCCCAAACAGCCGGGCCACAGGGTTCAAATCCACGACCAGATCATCCCGAACGGTAATGCCCCAGCCGGCCAGCATCTTGTTCAGGTTGGGCAGCTTGACGCCCGCATCCAGCATGAACAATACCCGCCCGCCGCCCTCGATGTATTTGCTGATGGTGGCAACTTCCGCCGGCAGATAATCGTGTTTGGGCCCGGCAATTACCAGCACCTGGCATTCGGGAGGAATCTCATTTTTCTGCATCAACATCAGAGTCTTGACGTTGTAACTCTCGTTGTTCAGTTCCTTCTTCAGGTTCTCAAACCCGTCCCGGGCGGTGTCATTAACGCTGCGCTCCCCATGGCCATCCATAAAATAAACCGTCTTCTCTCCCATCAGCACACGGATCAGAGCATTGGTGACGCCTTCTTCGTTGGTGGTTTGCGCCTGGAAGTGCCGGGTACCTGAAACCACTTCGACGGTGCCGTAGCTTTGGATGCCGTACTGCTTGGCCAGGGCGGGCTGGCGATCCGGGTCAACGTACTGCACTGCCACGTGGCGCGAGGCGCTCTCGTACTCTCCCAGCAAATCACGCCGGCCGGAAAAAGCGTCCTTGCGGTCAAAAGCATATATAGTGACGTTCTGCTTCAAACCCTTGAGGATCTTCTTGCTTTGGGGTGAAAGGCTGAACTCCTTGTTGGGAGTCAGGTCCCAGCGCTTGTCGTGGTTGTTTACAAACCAGTTGACCAGGACGATAATCGCGATGCCGATCAGGGTGTACAGGACCAGGTTTGCGCCCTGCAGAATCCGCTGGCTGCCCCCTCCTTTCGGTCGTTCTTTTCCCGCCATCGTCAGACCCTCCCCTTCAAGGCTTCAACAGACCGCGCCGTCAGGAAAATGCCGATCACGATCAACGAAATGTAATAGACCAGGTCCTTCAAGTCGACCACTCCCTTGGCAAAACTGTCATAGTGCGTGGTCAGAGACAAATAGGAAAAAACCTTGCCCACGGCTCCGGGCGAGTAGGCTGAAACCCAGTTGAACACGTAGAACATCAGAAACACTGCAAAGGAAACTGCGCCGGCGATGATCTGATTTTCCGTGAAGGTTGATATCCACATCCCCAGCGCCAGCAGGGCGCCGCCAAAAAGAAGAAATCCCAGGGCATGCGCCAACAGCGGCATGGCCGCAGGCTTCCCGACCAGAAACAGAACGCTGATGTAAAGGAAGGTAATGGCCAGCATCACCACGTAGAGCAGCAACGCACCCAGGAACTTGCCCATTATAATTTGAAAGTCGGTAATCGGAGAAGTGAGCAGGAGCTCGATGGTGCCGGTCCTTTTCTCCTCCGGGTAAAGCCGCATGGTAATCAGGGCAACCAGGAAGAGCGTAATAATGGATAACACGCCTTCAAACAGCGGACGAACGATGTAGTTGTTAATCCCCATCGACGGAGCGCCCGCTCCCCCCATCGCCTGCATGCGGAGAGTGTTGAAGACATACGACGCCGTAAAACTGTAAAAGAAAAATCCGCATTGCAGGGCATACGCCGCCAGCACCACATACGCTACCGGCGAATGAAAATAGGATCGAATTTCCTTGCCCGCCACTGCCAGAATATTGCGCATTTCATTTTCCCCCTCAGGGTGGTTGGCTCCAGTCCAGCCGCTGCCAGACCTTCAGCGTGTGAAGGCCGCAGCCTCAGTTGGTAACTTCAGTTTCTCCGGGTTTCTCCTGCTCCGACGCCTTGACTGGCCGGGCTTCTGCCGCTGCCGCATCTTCGCTCAAGTCGCGCGTCGTCAGTTTCAGGAAGATGTCTTCCAGGCTCATTCCGCTGGTTTTCAGCTCAAACAGGCCCCATCCGGACTCAACGATGGCCCGGGCCAGTTCCGACCGCACCTCCTGGTTCTTTTCCGTATGGACTTCCAAGGTGACGCGGGAACCGGCAGCGTCGACCGGCTCAACCAGATTCACGCCGGACACCGATTGCAGCCTGTTCATAATATCCGGGGCCGGACCTTCCACCGTCACCAGAACCGATCCGAAACCCTGCAGGCGGGCGGTCAGCTCGTCCGGAGCGCCCATGGCCACCACGGTTCCCTTGCTGATCACCACCACGCGCTGGCAGGTTTTCGAAACTTCCGGAAGGATGTGAGTGCTGAGAATCACAGTGTGCTGCCCGGCCAGGCCTTTGATCAGCTGGCGCGTCTCAATAATTTGTTTGGGGTCCAGACCCGCTGTCGGCTCGTCAAGAATCAGAATGTCGGGATTGTGGATCAGCGCCTGGGCCAGCCCCACACGCTGCCGGTAACCTTTGGAAAGTTTGCCGATCTGGCGGTTCTGCACGTCGGTGACAGAGCATTTTTCAGAGACCTCACCAATGCGTTTCTTGAGGTCGCCGCGCGCAACACCCTTGATCCGGCCCACGAACGCCAGGTATTCATTCACCGTCATGTCGGTATAGACAGGGGGATTTTCCGGGAGGTAACCGATGTGCCGCTTGGCTTCCAGCGGGGAGTCAGCCACGTCAATGCCCGCCACGCGAACGCGCCCGGCGCTGGCCGAAAGAAAACCCGTAATGATGCGCATGGTGGTGGTTTTCCCAGCGCCGTTCGGACCCAGGAACCCGAGGATTTCCCCTTTCTGCACCTGGAAGCTGACGTCAGAAACCGCCAGCGTCGGACCGTATCGTTTCGTCAGATTCTCAACTTCAATCATACGAATGCATCCTCATTTCCTGAGCGATGTGCCCCCACAATGGATCTTGAAATCTGCCCGCCACGGACAAACCCGCGAACGCAGGTTCAACTAATAAGGATTACCAAAAAACCACAAAGGTTGCCAACCTCTTTATTTTGTGGTTTCCTGAGAACTTGTTTTGCCGGACTCTCATTCATCATCCAAACAGAGTATCAGCATCCCCATCTGGAGGAAACCATGGTTCTCAAAGACCAAGTCGCACTCATCACCGGAGCCTCAAGCGGAATCGGTTACGCAACCGCCCTCGCCATGGCGCGCGAGGGAGCCCGCGTTGGAGTTAACTATCATAAAAACAAGGCCGGCGCCGACCAGGCCGTGGCGGAAATCATTAAGGCCGGTGGCGAGGCGGAGGCCATCCACGCCGACGTTACTTCCGCAGGCGAGGTGAAAGCCATGGTGGACACCATGCGCAAGCGCTGGGGACGGATCGACGTCCTCGTCAACAATGCCGGCGATCTGCTCGGCCGGCACATGATCTCCGACATGACCGAGGATTACTGGGGGGAGATCATGGATCTGAACCTCAAGAGCGTCTTCCTCTGTGTCAAACAGGTCTGGGAAGAAATGGCCGAGCGCAAGAGCGGGAACATTATCAACATGACCTCCATTGCAGGGCGCAGCGGCGGCGGGCCCGGTTCCGGGGCCTACGCCACCGCCAAAGGCGGCATGATCACTTACACCAAGAGCCTGGCCAAGGAACTGGCGCCGCACGGTATTCGAGTGAACGGCATCGCCCCGGGCGTCATCGCCACGCCTTACCACGAACGCTACAGCCCGCCTGAGGTTTTCCAGAAGTTCATCGCCAGCATCCCGCTCGGCCGCGCCGGAACTTCCGAGGAAATCGCCAGCGTGGTTGTCTTTCTGGCGTCGCCGGCCGCCAGCTACATCGTGGGAGAAACGATTGAAGTGAACGGCGGCATGCTGATGGATTAGGCGGGGGGTCTGGCGCGCAACTTTGCGCCTTCGCGTCTTTGCGTGAAATGCTCTTGATGTTTTTTGGAATTCAGCCTTTTAGCCGGAGATACTTGTCAATCCCCATTAACACCCGCTGCATCATCTCGCGCGTTAGTTTCCCGGTCTGTGTATTCTGCTGGCTGGGATGGTAGGAAGCGAACAGGCGCGGCAATCCGCCCGGTAGCTCGTAACTGGCCCCGTGCCCAAAGGGCATCTTTGAGCGCGCAGGCAAATCCACTTTTTCAGCAACCACTGCGAGGTACCGGTCAAACCCGATCCGGCCCAGCGCCAGCACAGCACGCACCCGGTCCAGGAATTCAAGCTCACTTTCCAGGTACGGCTGGCAATTCCTCAGTTCCTGCGGCTGAGGCTTATTCGCCGGAGGCGCGCAGCGCAACGCCGCTGTGATGTAACACCGGCGCAGCCGCAGCCCGTCGTCCCGGTCGTGCGCATCGGGCTGGCTGGCGAACCCCGCCTCATAGAGCGCACGAAAGAGAAAATCTCCCGAGCGGTCTCCCGTAAACATCCGCCCGGTGCGGTTGGCGCCGTGCGCCGCGGGCGCGAGCCCCACGATCAGCAGTTCCGCTTTCGGGTCGCCAAAACTCGGTACGGGCTTTCCCCAGTAATCCCAGTCGCGAAACATCCGCCGCTTTTCCCGCGCCACTTTCTCGCGATACTCCACCAGTCGCGGGCAGCATGTGCAGCAAACCACCCGCCGCTGGAGCTTTTCAAGTTTAAGACTGGACGTTGAAGATTCAGCCATTGTGAATTGAGTAGCAACAACGCGGATAGATCCGGCCTCCACCTACCCTTTGGCCAGCGCCAGCAACGCTTTCCAATATTTTTCAGAAACCGGCATCACCGAGAGGCGCGGCAGCCGGACCAGGTCAAAATCTTTCAGTCCCGCATGCTTCTTGATTTCATCCAGAGCGACGGGCCTCGGGACGGTCCCGCGGGCGGCGATATCCACCACTACCAGCCGCGCCTCTTTCTTTTTCGGATCGGGATAAGGATCGCTTTGCACTTCCGCCAGCCCCACCACGGCCCGCTCCCCACCCGAGTGGTAGATCATCACCTCATCGCCCCGGCGGACGTTGCGCAGGTGCTTGAGGGCAAGATTGTTGGAAATCCCGTCCCACGCGGTCTTTTTGTCCCTGGCAAGGTCCTGATAAGAATAGTGTTCGGGGTCGGATTTAAACAGCCATTTTCCTGCCATTCGTTCCTCCTTCAGCGCGCGCCACCGCAGCCGCTTAACTCAAACAAGATATGTGACTTAAGTCACATTCCAATTCTCTTGTTTCTCGAACTTCGCCCGAAACTTTTAGCTCCCACCCGCATCTGTTATAGAAGCAGGCTATTTTGAGGAGACAAGAACAAATGGGAAACATCAAGCATGTCAACAACGAGCAATGGCAAGCCCTTGAAAAGGACTCCAAGCCCACCTTCGTGGACTTCTGGGCCGAGTGGTGCGCGCCTTGCCGTGCAATGGAACCCGCCTTTGAAAAGCTGGCGGAGAACTTTTCCGGCCAGTTTAACTTTGCCAAGGTGAATGTGGACGAGGCTCCGGAGCTTGCCGGCAAGTTCGGCATCCGGTCCATTCCCACGCTGATCCTGGTGAAGGACGGAAAGGTTGCTGAGCAGTTGATCGGCGCCCGGCCTTACAGCGAACTGGCCAAAGTTCTCGAGGCCCATTCGACCGTCAAAGCTCAGTAAAGTCGCCCCACCCCATTCAACCACAAAGGCGTCCGCTCACAAACGGACGCCTTTGCTCTTTTCAGGCCTTGTGTACCCCACGGCTCACTGCAGCGCCGAGCAAACTACCCACATGCTTTTCACGACGGCCCATCCTTAACTGGGCCGTCCGGTCAGCACGTTGGGGGTGTTCTGGAAGAACCCCTTTGGCGCGCTGACGTATCCGCTGATGCGGTTCTTGTCCAGCTTGTTCACCACCAGTTCCAGCGCGCTCTGAGCGCCCTGAACGTAGAAGTAAACAGGCTGATCGAGCGCCATATCCCTTCTCTGTGTGCGCTTGTCATCGAAAAACAGGTCGATGGTGTAGACGTTCTGCTTCCGGTTGGTTTTCAGCAGTTCAATCATGATACCGCCGATCTTCTTGCGGTCGTGACGTCGCTGCAGGTTGAATTCAAAGTAGTCGCGGTCCGTACGATGGGCCAAGGCCACCAGTTCGTCATGCGTCCGGGCGATGGCGCCGGAGAGTTCCCCCTTGGTCCCCATCAGGGCTTGCTTGGTAGCGTCGAGGTCCTTCTTGTTGCCCTCAATTCCACCCGAAAGGTTGCCGAACTTGTTGTTGGCGTCAGACTGGAATTTGTTCAGTTCCTGCGCGCTGGCCTTCTCCGCGATGGCCGTGTTCAACTGGGTGACGGCCGCCCGCTGCTGCTTTTGGATGGTTGCCGTTAGCCGGCGAGCGTGCTCCAGTTCCGCCTGGGTCATGCCCAGCTTCTGGCTGGTCACGTCAAACCGCCCCTTCAACTGCGCATAGCGGTCGTCGCTCTGGTCCATCCGCTGCCCCAGCACCGTCAACCGGTTGGCATCCGTGGCCAGAGCTTTTCCAAACTGTGACCGCTGGCTGAGCGCCAGGTAAAGGTTTACTCCAGCAAGAACCACCAGCAAGGCCAGCACACCCATCAACAGCTTACTCATGGGTTGCGGCTGTGACGGCGCGGCGGGTGGTGGCGGTGGCGCCTGCACGTAAATATATTGAGGCTGTCCCGGTGGCGGCGGAGGCTGGCCGGGACCCGGCTGTCCCTGGGGTGCTCCCTGCGCGGGCCCGGCCTGAGGCGCTACGGGTTGCTGCGTGGGATCGCTCCGGGACGGACGCGGTTCATTAAACCCAAACATGGCGTGCCCGATGTCGCGTTTATCTTCCTTGTCCGGCATATTCGACTCTCCTCATTTTCATCTAATTTTTCGCTGGGGATTTGATCGCCGTATCACCCTGTATCCCTTGTCCCTCAGCGGCGTTAGACGTCTGCCGCGCCTGTCCGGTTGCATCCAGCGTTCAGGGCAGGACGGCCTTTACGCTAAGTATCACCT
>JBAUWE010000313.1:0-3201 GCA_049583595.1 Terriglobia bacterium | reverse complement strand
GCGCAGAGCAGATCCGGACGGCCGGGAAACGGATTGGGTCCGCGCACCATGCGCGTGAGCGGACGCGATACCTTGAATCCGCGGGCCAGCAACAGTTCGGGCACAAACCGGCAGTCCTTCAGGGCGTCAACAAAAACCGTTTCGCGGCCGGCCCGCCCGAGAAATTCGTCCAGCAGTCCGGCGGCTGTTTTCTCGTCGCGCGCCATCCACGGCCCCAGGTGGTCGGCCAGCGTTCCGCGCCGCCCAAAAGTGTATCCGTCAATTTCGCCGTTGCGCTCCGCAGCCATGGCAAAGTCCGGATTCTCGGCAGCCAGCGACCGCAGCAGAGGACTGCGATCGGCCCCAAAAACTTCACGGTCGAGTTGCAGCACCGCGTCTGCAAACGCCTGCGGCCCGGGCGTCGCTGCCGCCTGTGGCCGGGGCCGCTTCAGCCGCCAGCGCTCGATTTCATACTCGTCCTTGAATCCGAGCTTCTGGTAGATGGGCCGGCCCGCCGGCGTGGCGTCCAACTTCATGGTCGCGATACCGATGGCGTCCAGATGCTCGATGGTTTTTTCCAGCAGGCGCGTTCCGATTCCCCGCCCGCGAAATTCCGGGTCCACCAGCACCATCCCGATCCAGGCAAAGCGCTGTTCGTAAACCATGGTGGCCGCCGTGCCCACCACCTTGCCATCCACTTCAGCAGCGAAGCACCCATCGGGACTCGACTCCAGAAAACACCGCCAGTCGGCCGGAGTCTGGTTCCATCCCGCCAGATCTTTCAGCCGCATTCCGGCAGCGATGTCGGCGGTTGTCATGGTGCGAAGGTTCATAGGTTCGGTGCGCGCGGGCCTCGCGTCTTACCGTCAGCCGGCTAAGGTTCCCGACATTCTGCCCAAGGTAACGACCGTAAACTCTCTGCGCCCTCTGTGTCCTCAAAAGAATCAACACAGAGAACACAGAGTAAGGCAATCGCCGCATGTATTCTGGCTGCTTGGCCCGGATATTCATGACGCAGCAGGGCTCCGTGAAAGGGCACGACTTCAGTCGTGCCGGTGGGAACGCCTGAAAAGCTCCTGTCGGGGCTTCAGCCCCTGAGCGGAACACTCGTGGCGCCGGAACTTTCAGCGGCTGAAGCCGCCTGCTTCGAACCGCCTCTTCGGCACGACTGAAGTCGTGCCCCTTCTCCCCTATCACGGCACCACCCGCCGGCTCATGAATAGTCCGGCTTAGGACGATTCTTCACGCCGGCAACTCGAGGGAGCGCCAGGTCCGCGAATTCTCACCAGACCCGTTGCTCTTCCACCGTTGATCTTACGCTGTTTTTCTGCTCAGGTAATAGTAAAGGACCGGCGTCACCAGCAGCGACAAAACGATGGCGATCAGGATGCCGCCGATCACGGCGATGGCCAGCGGCTGCAGCATCTGCGAGCCCGAGCCGATGGCCAGCGCCAGCGGCAGGAACCCCAGCGCCGCCGCCAGAGCCGTCATCACAATAGGCCGCAGCCGCCGCCGGCCCGCCTGCACAATCGCTTCTCTGGCGCCGTAGCCCGCCGCGCGAAACTTGCCTTCAGCGTCCAGAATGAGGATGCCGTTCTTGGCCACAATGCCGATCACCATGATCAGCCCCATAAACGACGACAGGTTGAAGGTTGAGCCGGCGAGGTAGAGCGCCAGCAGCACCCCCGAGGTGGACAGCGTGGCGGAGGCGAGAATGGCCACGGGCGCGGAAAAGCTCTTGAACTCAAACAACAGCACCAGGAACACGAAGACCACCGCCAGAAACAGCACCAGCACCAGGTCGTGGAATGACCGCTGTTGCGTCTGGTAGAGCCCGCCGTACTCGACGCGAATGGATGAGGGCATGTGCAGGTCCGCCAGCGCCTGCTTGACGGCGGCGATGCCACGGCCCATGTCCAGACCCTCCAGCCGCGCCGTCACGGCAATATAGCGCTGCTGATTGTCCTCGCGGATTTGCGTCTGGCCGGGCAGTTCCGTCATCCGTGCCAGGCTGCCCAGGCTGGCCAGTTGCCCCGTGGGGCTGATCATCAGCGTACTGTTCATGGCGCTCAGCGACGAGCGGTCCTTTTCAGGAAATCGAATGCGCACCGTGTAAGGCCGGTCATTCACCACGGCCGGCTGCGCCGCCGGCACGCCGTCGAGCAGGGCCTTCGCTTCCGTGGCCACGTCCTGCGGCGCAAAGCCCGCGTGCGCCGCCGCGGCCATGTTCACCTGGTAGACGATGGCCGGGCCGCTGGTGGTGGAATCGATTCCGTCGTCGATGTCCACCACGGGATGCTTTCCGTCCGACTGGATATTGCCGATGGCGTCCGCCACCTTCGGAGCCCACGTTTTCAACAGCGGGGCGTCGGGAGAATACATCTCGATAAAGATCGGCTCCGGCGCTCCGGTGAGGTCGCCGATCATGTCCTGCAGCTTCTGGACGAATTCCACCGTCATCCCGGGCTCGGACTGCGCGATCCGGGCGCGAATGGCCTCGATAATCTGGAACACGTTGCGGCTGCGGTCGGTCTTGAGTTTCACGGAAATATCGCCCCGGCTGGCTTCGGTCACGCCCGCCAGGCCCAGCTCCAGCCCCGTCCGCCGCGAGGTGGTGGCCACCTCGGGCATCGAGCGGACGATCTGCAGGACGTGATTCAGCATGCGGTTCGATTCCTGCAGCGAGCTGCCGGACGGCGTCCAGTAATCGATGATGAAACTTCCCTCGTCCATCTCCGGAAGCAGGTCGGAACCGATCTGCCGGTAGCAGGCAAAAGACACCGCGATGAGGACCGCGGACAGAATCGCCAGCAGCCAGGGGCGCTCCAGCGTGCGCCGGAACCAGTGCTCGTAAAAGCCGATCACCCGGCTGATGGTCTTGCCCATGGAACGTTCTTCCAGCGCCGCCATCCGCCGCATCTCGAGCTGCCCGGGGGTCAGGTCCCTCGCATCGTCTGCCGTTTCACGTTCCGCACCGCCCCCTGACGCTTCAGGCGAAGTCACATCGCCCGCGATCCCGCCGGGCAACTCCGCATCGGGTGCGGGTTTGTGGCGCAGCAGGTAAAGGCAAAGGTTTGGGGTCCAGGTCAGCGCCAGGGTCAGCGAGGCCAGCAGCGCCACGCCCACTGTCACGGCCAGCGCGCGGAAGAAAACGCCGGTCACTCCGGTGATGGCGACGAGCGGCACAAACACCACAATCGGCGTCAGCGTCGAGCCGATCAG
>JBAUWE010000312.1:0-14230 GCA_049583595.1 Terriglobia bacterium | reverse complement strand
ACCGGCACGCATTTTTTCCTGCTGGAGCGGGGAGCGCACTGAAGTCCGTGCGGAGGGCGCTAAGGGCAGCGGTTAAGAAGGGAAATCGTCCGAAAGAAGGTCAGCTGTAGCGCCGCGACGTGAGGCGGAGTGCCTTCCGGCGGCGCTACAGCCCATTGGAAATGCAGCAAATAGAGTTACTTGGCTTTGAAATTTGTGGCCAGCATCAGATCGCCCCACTGAACGGAAAAATGCCCGCCGCTTCCCTCTTCGGCCAATTGGATGGTGACCATTTCAGCCGAATCACTGGCCTTCGACTCATCCAAAGGCACCTTGACCAGGTCGAGTTTGGGATCATGCTGCGTTCCCCACTGGCCGTGCTGCTTGTTGAAGACAAGCTCCCACTTGTTGCCAGCCAATTTCTCCGCCCAGAGGCTGTAGGTTCCTGCCGGAACGGTCTTGCTGCCAAATGCCAGATCCGTGCCAGCCACAAAAGTGGTGGACGAGTCTGCTCCCAGACGCCAGAACTGCCCCGGCTTCAGTTGCGCCAGCATTTCGCCAACCGTCCTGCCGTGAAGCACAGGCCGACCGTAGTCAATGGAAACCGTCTTGCCATTCAACTCAATCTCAGTTTTGCCCCGGGCATTCGCCGCCTGAAGAGGCAGCGTCATCGCCAACACCACAACCAGCCCGAAGGACATCATCAGTAACCGTTTCATCATTTCCTCCTCAATGTCGTGTACCCATCACCCCAGAGTCTTGTATTCTTCTATCCTACCGCGCTTTCGGTAGTGCGAGAACAAATATCATGGCCGTCCCGCACATCACCGGTCCTGCTGTTCAAGAAGTTCCAGGAAGGCCGCCAGCCTGGGTGGCAGCGGGGACTTAAAACTCACCGGCTCGCCGCTGCGCGGATGCACAAATTCAATCTGGGCCGCATGCAGAAAGTTGCGGTCGAGCGTCCCACGGTCCTGCGAGCCCATCCTGACCCTGGCCGGGGCGCCGTACATTTTGTCGCCGACCACCGGATGATGAAGAGAAGCAAAATGCACGCGAATCTGGTGGGTTCTGCCGGTCCGAGGTTCCACGTCCAGCAGGGTGAAGTGATGGAACCTGCGCACCACCCGGTAGAAAGTCAGCGCCTCCCGCGCGCCGATGCCGTCCACCCTCATCCTCGCCCGCTTGACGGGATCGCGACCCACGGCCGCCTCGATCTTCCCCTGTTCCGCGTCCACGCGTCCGTGGACCAGTGTCTGGTAGTGCTTGTGCACGGTCCGCGCCCGGAACTGGTCAGCGAGCGCGCGGTGCGCCGCATCGTTCTTCGCCACTACGATGAGCCCGGAAGTCATCTTGTCCAGACGATGAACGATCCCCGGCCGCATCTCCCCGGCTACGGCGGAGAGGCCGCCACTCAGGTGAAAAAGCAGCGCATTCACCAGGGTGCCGGATTTGGTCCCCACCCCGATGTGGACAGCCATTCCAGCCGCCTTGTCCACCACCGCCAGGTCGTCATCCTCGTACAGAATGCTGAGGGGCAATTCTTCAGGAAAGGCGTTGAGGGGCTCGTGCTTGGCCAGAATGCTGATGCGGTTGCCGGCTTCAACCTTTGTCCCGCCTTTTCTCGCCGGCTGCTCGTCAATCTTCGCCAGTCCTGAACGGATCAATTGCTGCAACTGGCTGCGGCTCCAGTCCGGCATGTGTTCCGCCAGGAAGACGTCCAGCCTCTGGCCCGCGTCTTCAGCCGCCGCCACAAATTCCCGCAGATCGCCGTCCTGAGCTTCTTTTTCGGGCATCAAGGTTTACTTGGAAATCAGAATGTCAAGCAGCAGGAGCCCCGCTCCCACTACAATGGCGCTGTCCGCCACGTTAAAGGTGGGCCAGTGGTAGTTCCGGTAATAGACATCCAGAAAGTCGACCACCTGGCCAAAGCGAATCCTATCGATCAGGTTGGATGATGCCCCGCCCACAACCAGCGCCAGCCCCACACCGGTTTGCCAGTTCATTTGCCTGCTTTTCAGAGCCACGACCACCACGGTGACCAGCAAAGCCAGCGAGACACCGATAAGAAGAACCAGCTTCCACGAAGACGAGGCCCCGGAAAACAAGCTGAAGGCAATGCCGCTGTTTTCCGTGTGAATCAGGTTGAAGAACCCGGGGATCACCGTGATCACCTCGCCGTGCGCAATGGAATCCTGCACGATGTGCTTGGTGATCTGATCACCCGCAAAAATCACAACAACGATCAGTGCGTAGGCGATGCGGTAAAAGGCCTGGAGTCGTCTGGCTCGTGTCCCGGTCATCGCCGCAGCATCCATGGGCTGGGAGGGAGTTTCCACCATATAGATCAGTCTATCCGAGAAGTCGTCGCCGCGCCTGCCCCGGATGATTTCCAGCGCAACGTCCGGCCTTCGAGGGGTTAATCCGCTGCGTCTGCTTCAATCTCCTGCAGGGCGGCCAGGCAACGCTCACAGACATCAGGATAAACCTCATCCTTGCCGACCTGCTCGGAGTAATTCCAGCAGCGGGCACATTTCTTCCCCGAGGCTCTCTCAATGCTGATCTTCAGCCCTGGCAGAGAGCTTTCCTCCGCGCCCCCGGCAGGATATGGGGAAAACTCAACCTGGGAAACGATCAGAAGGGTGGGCCAATCGTCGCGATATTTCTCAAGCAGAGGACGGAGACTTTCGTCGGCGCTCAGGATCACCTTTGCCTCCAGCGGACTGTGGATCACATCGTCGCGCCGGGCAGCTTCCAGCACCTTGAGCGCCGCGTCACGCACTTCAATCAGCCGCGGCCAGTTGTCAAGTTTCTTCCGGTAAGCCGCCGGAACTTCATCGCGCAGGCTTGAGGGCGGAATGAATTGCGCCAGGTGGACGCTCGGCTCACGCGAACCAGCCTGAGGCAGGTGCGACCAGACTTCTTCCGCCGTGAAGCACATCAGCGGGGCGACCGCCCGGACCAAAGTATCCGCAATCCGATAGAGTGTGGTCTGTGCCGCCCGTCGCCGCACCGAATGCACAGGCGACGTGTAAAGCCTGTCCTTCAGAATGTCAAAGTAGAACGAACTCAGTTCGATGGTGGCGAAATCGTAAATCGCACGATAAACCTTGTGGAAGGCATCCTCGTTGTAGGCCGCGTAAACCCGCTCCAGCAGGTTCGCCGTCTCGACGTGGGCCCAGGCGTCAATTTCTTCAAGCTGGTCGCCCCGCACACTGTTCGCAGCCGGATCGAAATCGTAAAGGTTCGAGAGGCAGTAGCGGAAGGTGTTGCGCAGTTTGCGATACGCTTCCGACAATCGCGCCAGGATATCGGGCGAGATGACAACGTCTTCACGGAAGTCGATAGACGCCACCCACAACCGCAGGACTTCCGCTCCGTGGGTCTTGATGACTTCGTTCGGATCGATCACATTTCCGAGCGACTTGGACATCGCCCGTCCCTGTGCGTCAAGCGCCCAGCCGTGGGTCAACACCGCGCGATAAGGCGCCGCTCCACGCGTAACCATCCCTACCAGCAGCGAACTATTAAACCATCCGCGGTACTGGTCTCCGCCCTCAAGATAAACGTCTGAAGGCCAGGGCAGGTCGGGCCGGTGGCCCAGGACGGCAGCGTGGCTTGAGCCGGAATCGAACCAGACATCCAGAATGTCCGTTTCCTTGCGCAGATTGCTTCCGCCGCACGCAGGACATTGGGTCCCCTCAGGAACCAAGTCCTTGACGTCGTGGGTGTACCAGGCGTCCGCGCTTTCCTTCCTGAACAGTTCAACCGCCTTCCGGCCAAGGCTGGCATCGAGCAGGGGCTTCTTGCAATCGACGCAATGAAAGACGACGATGGGCACACCCCACGCCCGCTGGCGCGAAATGCACCAATCCGGCCGCGTGATGATCATGTTGGAAATGCGCCCTTCGCCCCATTCCGGCGACCATCGAACCTTCTTGATCTCTTCCAGCGTCCGCTCGCGCAGCCGGTCATGGTCAATGCTGGCAAACCACTGCTCGTTGGCGCGGAAGATGATCGGGTTGTGGCAGCGCCAGCAGTGCGGGTAGGAGTGCGTCAGGCGTCCTGCCGGCCCCATTAGATTCCCGCGAGATTTGAGCAGCTCGATGATCGATTCATTGGCTTCAAAAACCTGCTTCCCCTTGTATTCCGGTAGACCTTCGGTGAACTCGCCGGCGTCGCCCACGGGGCAATAGGTTTCGATGCCGTATCGCATGCCCGTTTCGTAGTCCTCGCGGCCGTGCCCCGGCGCGGTGTGGACACAACCGGTTCCGTCTTCCGCCGTGACGTAATCCGCCAGCACGCCCAGAAGTTTGCGTTCGAGGAACGGATGCTGGATCTCAATGCGGTCGAGTTTTTTGCCCGGAAAACGCGCCAGCACCTCGGGCGCATTCAGCCCGGTCTCCTCCATGGCCGGCCCGTGCCGGCGGCTCTCCAGGATGTAAACCGGCCCATCCTTGCTGCCGTCGCTCACAGCCACGTATTCAAATTGCGGGTGGAAGGCCACGGCCATGCTGGCAGGAAGCGTCCAGGGCGTGGTGGTCCAGATGATGACGTACACCTCGCGCCCTTTGAGCCCCGGGGCCACCGCGCTCAAATCTGAAAGCACCTGATATCGCACATAAATGGAGTGGCTGGTATGCTCCTCATACTCAACTTCCGCTTCGGCGAGTGCGGTCTTGTCGCGGACGCACCAGTAAACCGGCTTCAGACCCCGGTAGACATAGCCCGTCTCAAGAAACGTCAGAAAAGTCTCCGCGATCAGCGCCTGGTAGGAAGGGTCCATGGTCAGGTAGGGCTTCTGCCACTCGCCAAACACGCCCAGGCGGATAAAATCCTCGCGTTGAAGATCGATATACTTCTCGGCGTAGCGGCGGCACGCCTGGCGGATTTCCACTTTGCTCATCTGCCGCTTGCGAGGGCCCAGTTCCTTGTCAACGTTGATCTCGATGGGCAACCCGTGGCAGTCCCAGCCTGGAACGTAAGGAGCGTTAAAGCCAGCCAGTGTCCTGGATTTGATGATGAAGTCCTTGAGAATCTTGTTCAGCGCGGTTCCCAGATGGATTCGGCCGTTGGCGTAGGGCGGCCCATCGTGCAGAGTAAAAAGCGGCGCATTCTTCCGCGCCTGGCGAATCCGGCCGTACAGGTCATCCTCCGCCCAGCGGGCAAGCCAACGAGGCTCGTTCTGGGGCAGGTTCGCTTTCATCGAAAATTTCGTTTGCGGAAGATTCAGCGTCTGTTTGAGGTCGAGCGCCTTTCGCATCGGTCCCCCTTATATAGATAAACTGTTGATTATAGAAAAGGATTTCGCCCGGTGTCCAGCAAAGACGCTTGCGGCAGTGAGATTCACGCCGCCGGGGATATGGCGCCAGATGACGAATTCATCCCGGCAGGACCGCTGCTACGTTATAAAGACCGCTATACGGTTCCAAACCCGCACGGTGTCAGGAATAGGCTCGATCAGAAACTCGACTTCAGCCGCAGCGCGAAACTGCGAGGGGTGGCGATGGCAGTCCCCGAAAAGAGGCTGGCAAAATTGATTACGTTTAGGCGGTTTGTCAGGTTTGAACCCTGGACCTGCAGACTGAGGGTCCTGCCTTCCTTTTGGTACAGTTCGAATCCGACGCCAGCGCTCACTGAATAAGTCGGTCGAACCCGTCCCCGTGAAAAGTCCACACGACTCAGAACACGCGCACCGTATTGCGCCAGAAGGAAGCTGTAATCGCTGTTTCCGGCATCAAGTTCAACCGGCAGGCCGCTGCCAAAGGAATTTCCCGTGGCCAGCCAAACGCGCCTTGTAACCCGGTAGCGCAAACTTGCCCGTACGGTGTTACGCTGGTCCTGGGAGAGCCGGAAACGCCTGTTATCATAAAGGCCCGCAATAGCTTCCGACCCGATAAACAGGCCTCCGGTGATCGGCCCCTGGCCTGCCGCCACTTGGTTTGAATAGCTGATGGAACCGGAAAAGCGCCCCCAGTGGGGAAATGCCAGCCTGCCTTCAGTGCCCTCTATCCTGGCGCGCGCGTCTGCAATGGGAAAGCTAACACCTGTGTTCAGCAGAGTGTCATCATCGGCAAAGTTGCGGAATGTTCGCCGAAAAACGTTCACATCCAGACGGAGTCGGCCCCGGATACCCTTGGTCACGCCCACTTCGTAATAATTGCCTCGCGCCGGTTCCACTGGCAGGCGCAACACCAGCGGGCTGACCCCCTCGATCGCGGCGGAACTTGCCAGCAGCAGGTTCTCCATGGATGGCGTCTGAAAAACCCGATCATAGTCGGCATGGACCAGCAAGCCCAGCCCGGTAAAGTATCGCGAGACGGCAACCCGCGGGCTCCAGGCCCCCTGCTTAACCACAAATCTGTAATGGTCATAACGCAAGCCCAGGCTTACGCTCCAGTTTTTGATGCGAATCCTGTCCTGTGCAAAGGCAGCCGGCTCACTGTCAGTCTGGCGGCCGGCAAAGGCAAAGTGCAAGGCCGTGCCGGAATCAAACTGCAAAGGATTCGTGATGGCATACTGCAGGCTTTCGTGAACAGGATTTAAAATCGCATCCCCCCCAATTTTCCAGTCCTGAGTTCCCTTCGAGCCCGCCAGTGTCAGACGCCCATAACCTTCCCGGAAACCACGCTGCTGGCCAATAACAACAGGGGTGGATAGGCTATTCGACCAGAGGCGGAATGATTCATCCCTGAAGGTGCCCTCTGCACTGAACAGCAACGCGGGAGACATCTCGCGGTTGTAATCAACCTGGAGAGTGGTTTCGCTGTCTGCCGCGTCTTGTCGCTGGCCGGCCTGCTGCTGGACAAGCTCATTGGGAACGGAATAGCGGGCTTCCGCATGATGAATCGACAGGCGCAGGTGGTCGCGCTGCGTCAGGTCACGCGACCAGCTTGCCGCAGTATTGCCGGTCGACCCGTGGTTTGTGTAGTTCGCAAGGACTGGCGGGTCAAGATACCGGTTCGTAAGACCGGCGTTGCCGGAAATCACAAACTGGTTGGCGGCCCGCGCATATCCCATCTCGCCCCCGCCACTCGCTGTCGCGAAGCTCCCGCCTTCGGACTCCGCGCTCATGTGAAAGCCAGCCGGGAATTCCTTCACGGTTGTCATCTCCACCACCCCTCCCAGCTTGCGGCCATACTCGGCCGGAAAGCCTGCGGTCATCACTCGCATAGACTGGACATCATTCGCAGCCAGGGGGGGCGCAAAGGCCGGAGAGCGGTTCTCCGTAAGCGGAAGTCCATTGACGACGAATTGCACATCATACTCAGAGCCACGAGGGTGAAGCACGCCGTTAGCCTCGTAGAGCCACCCCGGCTCGGAATTCACAGCGTCCGTCACTCCACGCCCAAGCTGTGCGGGAAGATTCTGGGTAAGGGCCCGTGGGCCCGCCGAGTACACCGTGCTGACCTTTTCAGGATCAATGAGCGTGCCGGAATCGGTCACCTCAATGCTGCTTCTAACAGGCGCGAGGCCCATCGTGACGGAAACTGTGAGGGGCACTTCAGAGCGGACCCGCACCAACCTTCTCACGGGAAGAAATCCTGGATGAGTCACCTCTAAACGGTAGAGGCCGATGGGAAGCTGCTGCTCAACGTAGTTTCCTCGCTGGTTCGTCAGGAAAGAGCGGTGCACCTGGTTTGCCTCACTTGCCAGCTCCACCAACGCCTTGAGTGGCCCTCCCTTGGGGTCCCGAACCGTCAGGCGAATCGCTCCCCGTTCGTGCTGTGCACAGGCAAAAACCGCCGTGAATGCTATCAGCGCGAGATAGGAGGCCGTGCGGGTAAGGACTTTGTGTCTGTTGCGCAACGCTTCATTATACATCCCACCCGTAAGGCCGGCCGCGCGCTGCCCATCCAGTAAGTCCGTAAACAGCGCTCTCTGCGTAGTAACCAGCACTGTGGCTTAGAATGCACGGATCATTACTGCAGCACGCAGGGAACTCTGCTATCCCTTCGATGGCCCAAAGTGAAAAATCCACCATTTTTATCGAACTGAGCGACAATAGAACGCGGGCTTTATGCGAATTCACCTGTGTCAGCACGCGCGTAAGCGGAAAAGGTGCCACCTTTTCCACGCGCCAGGGTTGCTCTTCCTCGGCTTGCTTGCCAGCGCCGGCATTCTCAACGCGATGACCGCCCCTTCACAAGCGGATCCTGCGACGCCGAGGGCTGACGCGAAAGTGCAAGGCAACACTTCGGGGGCGCAAAACGGATCTCAGGCACCCCAATCCTCCCCTCACGAGGAGAACGAGGACAACAGCGACCAGGACGATACCAGTACGCTACTTGTCCTCGTGAATGACGAAAATGGCCTCGCGGTACCACTGGCCCGTGTTTATCTGATACAACCCGGCACTCAACAAATCGAAAAGGGAGAAACGAATTACGCCGGCCGATACGTTTTCAGGGATTTGACCTCGGGTATTTACCAATTGGTTGTGCAAAAGGAGGGCTTTTACGCCGTTCGTTCCGGAAAGGTCGACGTGGGAACGGTGGAGAGCACGGAAGTCACCTTGAATCGCGTCCGCGAAGTTCATCAGAGGGTGAATGTTGTGGCCTCGCCCATCGCCATCAATCCCGCCAACACTACTTCCACACGTAGTCTAAGTGATAAAGAAATCATGAACCTTCCGTACAGCGTGCCACGCGACATCCGCTACGCACTGCCCTTGATTCCCGGCATAGTACAGGACGCCACCGGGCAAATCCACATAAACGGCGCTCCGACACGACAAATCCTCGACCAGCTGGATGGGTTCAACATTACCGACCCGGCAAGCGGCCACTTTGACGCCCGCCTGCCGGTAGATGCGTTACGATCCGTTACCGTCTACGGTAGCCGTTATCCCGCCCAGTACGGCAAGGCTTCCGGGGGTGTGCTGGACCTCCAGTCCGGCATGGGTGATGACCACTACCGCTTTTCCGGCACGGATTTTGTTCCCTCGATTTCAACCTACAAGGGTTTTCACATCAACGGCTGGACTCCGCACGGCAGCTTTTCCGGCCCCATCAAGAAAGGCAAGGCGTGGTTTCTTCTGGCGCCGGAAAGCGAGTACGACCTGGAACTGATCAATGAGCTTCCGCCGGGAGCCGACAGCAACACACGCTGGCGGTGGGGAGACCTTGCCAAAACCCAGATCAACCTGACCCCATCAAACATCCTGACCACTGATTTCCTTTTCAACGAGTTTCGCAGTGACCACGCAGGCCTTTCGCGGTTCAATCCTGTGGAAACCACGACGGTTCTCAACCAGTCCCTCTACCATTTTTCGGCTGTTGACCAATCCACGCTTTCAAACGGCACGCTGATGGAATATGGCATCGGCTTCAGCCGTTTTCACGTTGCGGAACTTCCGCTGGGAAACTCCACCTACGTCTTGACACCCGAAGGATCGAGCGGAAATTACTTTGAGCGCGCGGAGGCCCGCTCACAGCGTCTGCAAGTTATTGCAAATCTCATTACTCCCACCCTCAGCAACTGGGGCACACACGAGCTGAAGGCGGGGCTTGATTTTGACCGGGTTACGGACGTGGAATCCTTCAACCGGCACGCGATATCGATCCTGCGCGAGGATGGCACCCTTTCCCGCACGGTCAGTTTCCCAGGCAATCCTACGCTCGAACAGGCCAATATTGAAACCGGCATCTATGGCCAGGACCACTGGTCCATTTCACGCCGTTTTGTGCTCGACCCCGGCCTCAGGATTGAGTGGGACCGCATTGTCCCCGGGGCGCGCGTCTCGCCCCGCGTGGCGGCCAGCTTTACTCCTTCGGCGGAAGACAATACGAAAATCGTGGCGGGGGCTGGAATTTATTACGACGAATCCAATATCGACCTCTATACACAGCCGCGCTCCGGGACGCGGATCGATTCTTTCTATGATCCAACAGGCACCAGTCTTATCCGCCCGCCGGTCGAGAGCATTTTTGAGATTGACCGGCAGCATCTGAAAAAGCCCCGGGTCCTGAACTGGAGTGTCGGTATCGAGCGCAAGCTTCCTGCCGAACTCTTTTTGCGCACGGAGTATCTCCAGAAGCGCGGGTATGACGGGTGGACGTACGTGAACCCGTGCGCAGGGCCGCAGGGTTGTTTTGCCGGACAATTCACGATGGAAAGTACACGACGCGACCGTTATGACGCGGTGGATGTTGCCGTGCGGCGTCGATTCCGGAGGGGGCACGTTATTTACGCCTCCTACACGCACTCGAACTCACGCTCCAACGCCGTACTCGATTTCAGCCTGCTCAATCCGTATTTCAGCCCGCAGGGTGGTGGCTCGCTGCCCTGGGACACGCCCAACCGCATTGTCTCCTGGGGCATCCTGCCTCTCGTCAGGGAATTTGACCTTGCCTACACGGTCGACTGGCGACAGGGATTTCCCTTCAGCGTTGTCAATGAGGACCAGGTGTTGATCGGCCCGCCTGACCGCTTGCGTTATCCGGCCTTTTTCTCCCTGAACATGGCGCTGGAGCGGCGCATCTCCCTTTTCGGCTTTCGATGGCAGCTTCGCGCCGGCTTTGACGACATCACGGACCGCCACAACCCCTACGCTGTGGACAATAATATTGATTCCCCTACCTACCTGACTTACGGCAGCAGCGGCGGCCGCTCGCTGACGGGGCAGGTGCGCCTTCTGGGAAGGAATTAGCAGCAGATGGACGTCGCTCGCCAGGGGTAAGCCTTTCCACACCTATCGGTCTTCGCCGCGTTTTCCAACTCTTGACTGAAAGACCCTGGCAAGCCATGATGGCTCTTCGCCCATGGAATACTTTCTCGGAATTGACGGCGGCGGCACTCACACAACGGCATGGGTTGCCGATGAGAACCTTTCTGTTCTTGCGCGCGTCCAGGTCGGGCCTTCCAATCCCGTGAAAATTGGACTCGCGAACGCCCAGCGCGAACTCGCACGCGCCCACCGCAAAGCCCTTCGCGAAACCCGAGTGCAGCCTGAAAAACTCACGGCGGTGTGCGCGGGCCTTGCCGGGGGCGACAGCGTTCCCATCCAGCGGAGCATGCTTCGCTGGATGCGCAAGGCCATTCCCGCCCGCGCGCACCTGATGACAACAGACGCGGCCGTCACCCTGGCCGCGGCGCTCGGCGAATCGCAGGGCATCATCGTCATTGCAGGAACCGGCTCCATTGCCTTTGGCCGTGATCGCCAGGGTGGCATCCTTCGCGTAGGAGGATGGGGCAACCAGTTTGATGACGCGGGCTCCGGTTATGACATGGGCCGAAAGGCCATCGCGGCGGCGCTCCGCGCCCACGATGGAAGGGGCAAGGCAACAAGTCTGGCGTCGGCCATCTGCCGCGAGCTTCAAATCAGCAACATTGCGCAAGCGGTGCCCATGTCACTGACTCCAAAGACAATAGCCGGGCTTTTCCCGCTGGTACAACAGGAAGCAAGCGCTGGAGACGCAATCGCCCGGCGTCTGTGCCGTGAGGCTGCCGGTGATCTTGCTGAACTTGCGACAACCATCATTACACGGTTGCGCTGGAAGCGCCGCGCTATCCCGGTATTCTGTTCCGGGGGCGTCTTCCGATCGAGCTCCCTGATCCGGCGAGCATTTACCCGGCGAATCCACGAACATGCTCCGCGAGCCCACATTGCACTCCTCAAACGTGAGCCTGTCGAGGGAGCCCTCCTCCTGGCCCGGCAACTCATTCGCCCAAAGACCGCGAAGCAGCTCTAGACGCTGTATGGGGGCGGCGCAGTACCGGCGTCCTTTTTGAATCTAACCTTAACGGTTCCAATTTCATATGGACCAATAGGTACGCTGACTTCTCTTCCGTTGGCCTCAAGCGAAAGCGTCTTCTCTTCTTTCTCCATGAGGTTTGCCTGCACGGCTCCGGTTGCAGGTTCCGGAAACCTCAGCCGCACCTGAGACCCTTTGCCTTCGAATTCATAGAAGCGGAAAACCACCGCATCGTCGTCTTCCGCCTTCTTGACGGCCGAGAGGATCACGTTCCTGGGCTCAATCTGCACAAAGGAATGAGAGGCTGGCAAGGCCCCTTCGTGCACCACGGTTGCTACAGGAAGGAGCCGGTAATTCAGTTCGTACCCCCGCAACTCCGTTTCCGCCTCAAGCCAGTTGCCGCGGTGGGGGTACATTGCGTAAGTGAATTCGTGGAAGCCCTGGTCGGCGTGCGGGTCCGGGTCAATCGGCGAGCGCAGCAGCGACAAGCGGATGGTCCCTGGCTCAAACGTATCGTAGCCATACTTTTCGCGGTTCAGCAGGCTGAACCCGCGGCCCTCTTCCGACAGGTCCCCCCACTGCTGCGCGCAAACCTCGAATGCCGCTTCCTGGGCCAGCAGGGGATCGTACTTCGCGTGCTTCCTGCTGATTTCCGTCGCCTCCGTAAACGGCACGGGTGGCTTTCCGGGCACATGGGGGATCGCCGGCCGTTCCACCGTTCCATAAGGGATCTGATAGGTCGCCATGAGCGGTTTAATATCGAGCGGAAACGCAACCTTCAGCATGATCTGCCGCTCGTGCCAATCCGCCTGCATCCTGACATCCACCCGCGGCACTTCCGGATACATGCAGATGTCCTGAACAAAGGTAGACTTCTGGAAGCGCTTCTTCACGCGCACCACGGCACGAACCGGAGTATTTTCCACCAGCTTCACTTCCTCGGCTTCAAGTAATTCGGTTTTGGATTTCTCATAGTTCACGTTGATGTTCCAGGCGTCGTACTCGCTGGGCTTGTTCACAAAAGTTTCCAACAGATTGCCCTGCCCGCCAGGTCTCAGGATGTTCTTCCCGTCTTTCTTGTTGATCAGGCTGGTCACGCATCCCGTCTTCGGATCAACTTCAACGCTGATAAACTCGTTCTCCATACTGAGGCCGCTGGCCTTGAGCGTTGAAGAAGCCTTTACGGGGGTATGGACGGAAACCAGATGAAAGACCCGGTATCCGGTGGAGGGCACAGACCGCGCAAGGAAACGCACCTTCACCGTGCTGGTCGAATCGTCGCGCGAGACCACGGCGGAGGGGACAGCATGCCCGTCAGGATCGTGGACCTCTACATTCTCAGCCCTCGCTGGGAATTGCACCTCAGCCTCAGTCACATCTGTTCGTTCCCAGCTGAGGGGATTGAACACCACCACGGGTATGCCCGGCCCGCGAGTATCAACTCGAGCGGCCAGGTTCTTCATGGAGCCGTCAAGGATCGGTTCGGTGGTCAGCTTGACGAACTCCATGCTCTCCGCTTCGTCCACGTAAACAATGTGAATTCCCGAGCCCGCCATGACATCGTGGAACTGATTGAACAGCACCCGCCGCCAGCAATCCTCAAACTGATCCTGTGGATACTTCCGTCCAGTCAGCATGGCAAGCGATGAAAATCTTTCCGAATTCAGCAGTAACCGCTCCATCTGCCGCATGTGTTTCTTGCTGTCGGCCTGAGAAGTGTACGTCCCCCGGTGAAACTGCAGGTACATTTCGTTGTTCCAGACCGGAAGGTTCAATTTCGTGAGGTTGTTGTCAACCTCATCAAAGAATTCCTGCGCCGTGCTGAACTTGAAATTCGGGAAGGCCGCTTTCGGCGACTTCTGCCAGCGCACGGCGGCGTCCAGCATCTGGCGGGTCGGACCGCCTCCGTGGTCACCCACTCCGTAGAGCAGCATCTGGGTGCGAAAGCCCGAGCAAAGCACGGTGTCTTCTCCGATATACTGCGCGTCCTGGACTGGATTGATCCCGTTTACGTAGTCGTGGGGGAAATAAGTGAGCACCCGGCTGCCGTCGGGCGCCTCCCATTGAAACAACTTGTAAGGCATCGGCACCGTGTCATTCCAGGCCATCTTCTGCGTTACGAAATAGTCCACACCCGAACGCTTGTAAATCTGGGGCAGCTGCCGGCTGTAACCGAAGGAGTCTGGATTCCATCCGATTTTCACATCCACGCCGAACTTCTGCTGGAAGTAGCGCTTGCCGGTCAGAAGCTGGCGCACCAGTGACTCGCCGCACGGCATGTTGAGGTCCGGCTCGCACCACATACCACCCACCATTTCCCAGCGTCCTTCTTTGACCCGCTGCTGGATTTTCTTGAAGAGATCGGGATATTTGTTTTCGAGCCATAGAAAATCCTGCGCCGTGGACTGGGCAAAGATGAAGCCGGGATATTCGTCCATCAGTTCCAGGGCCGTCCCGAAGGTGTCACGGACCACTTCCACCGTTTCGGTCCATGGCCACAGCCACGCCAGGTCAATGTGTGCATTACCGACAGCCATGATGGTGAACTGTTTCATCCA
>JBAUWE010000311.1:0-6165 GCA_049583595.1 Terriglobia bacterium | reverse complement strand
GGGGAGGAAAGTCCGAACTCCGAAGGGTAGTGCGCTCGTTAACAGCGAGGGTCGGAAGGGGATCTCCGAGCAATCGGGGTGTACGCTTCCGGCACGGAAAGTGCCACAGAAAATATACCGCCCCGATTTTTCGGGGTAAGGGTGAAAAGGTGCGGCCCGCTTTGGCGGGCTTAAAGTAAGAGCGCACCGCCTCGACAGCGATGTCGAGGGCAGGGCAAACCCCGCACGGAGCAAGACCAAATAGGAGGGGAGGAGTGACCCGCTCCGCAAGGTTCCGTAGCGGCGATCTGTGATCGCGGGAACTGCTGACTGCACAACAGCGGTCATCGATCGCCGCTACGGGCCGGTGACTCTCGGGTAGGTCGCTTGACCCCATCAGCAATGGTGGGGCTAGACGAATGATCGTCGCCCCGGGCAACTGGGGAACAAAATTCGGCTTACAGGCTTGCTCGCGCTTTTTATCAACACAGGTGTTGTGAAGCTTTGCCCATCCTGCCGAAGACATCCATCATGCTAACGGCTTACGAATTGGCCGCGTCATTGGTTTTATGGGCGGTTCATGGCGGATGGAGCACTCAGGTTGACACTTTTGAAATATAGACGATAAAATGCAGCGTTTGAGTTCACGAAGGTGTTTTAAACAAGAGGGTTATGGATAAACGTAAGGTACAGCGTTACCGAAAACAGTTACTGGCCAAGCAGGAAGAAATTCGCCGGATGGTCTCTCGTTCTGACCAGGACGGCCGCGAGGCCGACATCGAGCTCACTCAGGACCCTGGAGACCGGGCCGCGAATTCCTACACGAAGGAATTTCTTTTCCATCAGAGTGATGACAACCGCCGTATTCTTCAGCTGATCCAGGACGCCCTTCACCGGGCGCAGGATGGCTCGTACGGGCTCTGTGTGGAATGCCAGCAGTACGTTCAGGCCAAACGCCTGGATGCCGTTCCCTGGGCCCGCCACTGTCTTGGGTGCCAGGAGAAGCAGGAAAAAGGCCTGTTGTAACGGGCCTCAGTCCATAGGAAGCGAGGTTCGCTTTCATTCCGGGCTTGCCTTCCATTTCGAGTTGCCGTCCCCTTCTTCGAGAACTGGCTGACAGCTTGTTCGCGGTTGTTTTCCCTACCGGATGTACCCTTTGCGATGGTGAAGTCGCCAGCGCAGACGGACTGCGTGTCTGCCGCGATTGCTGGTCCCGGGTTGAAGGTTGGGAAGGGATTTCCTGCCCACGGTGCGGACTTCCTGTTGTTTCAGAGCGTGCCGATGACGCCGCCCAGGTGCTTTGCGTCGCGTGCCGCGCCAGCGCCCCTTTTTTTGATTGCGCTCGAACCTTCGGGATTTACCGGGGGAATCTGCGCCTGCTGATCCTGCAGTTGAAATTCCGCCGCCAGGAACGGCTGGGCAGAAGATTAGGGGAGCTGCTCGTGCAGGTCTGGACAAGACTTGACGGATTATCTGACGGCGAACCTTCTCTCATTGTGCCTGTTCCACTTTTCCGCTTACGCGAGCGCGAACGCGGCTTTAATCAGTCCCGGCTCCTGGCTGATGGGTTGAGGCATCGCCTTGAGACCATGCCGGGCGCGAAGGAAATCAGGGTCGAGCCCGGCCTGCTGGTTCGGACGCGTGCCACTCTTCCACAAACCGGCTTAAAGTTTGAGGCCCGCAGGGAAAACGTGCGCGGCGCTTTCGCGGTGGCGAAACCGGACCTCGTTCAGGGCCGTCGGCTGGTTCTGGTCGACGACGTCATGACGACAGGCGCCACGTTGTCAGCCTGTGCCGCCGCGCTCAAGCAGCGAGGGGCGGCAGGAGTTTACGCCCTGGCGCTGGCACGAGCCACACCGCAATTTCCGGACGTCGACCTCTGGCCCCATACGTCAGGTATTGACGAATTTGGCCGTGACTGGACATAATGATTTTTGTTGGAAAAGGGGGTGGCGCCCCTTGAGAGGATAAAGTCATGGCGGAGGCGAGCGAACGCCTTTTGCAGGCGCCAGTTCTCGTTCTGAACGCGACCTATGAGCCCATCAATGTGACTGCGGCCCGGCGCGCCATTGTGCTTGTCCTGAAAGGCAATGCCATCACCGAGGAAGAGAACGGCAGCTATCTGCACTCCGCGCGGACAGCGTACCGGATCCCCTCCGTCATCCGGCTCACTGAGTTCCGGCGGATCCCTCATCAGTCGCGTCCGCTTTCCCGCAAGAACATTCTGATCCGCGACCGCTACACGTGCCAGTTCTGCTACAAGGTTTTTCCGGCTTCCGAATTGACGCTGGACCACATTATTCCGCGCTCCCGGGGCGGCCACTCCGACTGGGACAATCTGGTTGCCTGCTGCCATGCCTGCAACAGCCGGAAGGGCGACCGGCTGCCTGAAGAGGCGGGGCTCAAACTGCGCCGCCAGCCGCGGCCTTTCACCCTCCACACCAGCCGCCACATCATGCGGATGCTGGGCCGGGCCGATCAGCGCTGGCGGAAATATCTGTTTTATTGATTTGCCCGGCAGGGGTGGCGAATGCAAGCTTTGGAAAGTAAGGTGAGAACCTTCCGGCCTCAGAGTCCCCGCTTCACTGTCATTTCCTGCAACTCCATGGCATTCAGCGCCGCGGATCCCGAGTGCCCCAAGTCAAAATAGACTCCGACCTGCCTGGCGCCGCTCTCCAGCCATCTTGCACAGAGATCTAGCAATTGTCGTGATTGCAGCCGGGTGCGGGTTGCTGCGGCTGAAAGCAGAGGCGCGTCAGGCCCCGCACTCCTGCGACGAACTTGGATGCGCAAAGCCTCATACGGGGATCATTGCTGGCTGGCGTAGTGAGGTGTCCGGAAAAACGTTGGAGTGGTGCGCCCCCTGGTTGACTGAGAGCAGCCCACCACTCCATTGGATTCTGATGTTAGAACGTAAGCGACCCCCGCACCTGGATCAGCCGTGCTGAAGCGTCGGCGCCAAGACCCGATCCAAAGATGCTGGTCGGCGGGCTGACCGTATTAAGAATCTGCCCGAACTGCGGGTCGGCCACGTTGTTAACAGGCTGGCCGAAGTTTGGATGGTTGAGCACGTTAAAGAATTGGAAGCCGAGAGAGAACCTGGCCGACTCCCAACCTGGCAACGAGGTGATTTTGTTGATGCCCAGATCGGTGTTGAAGTACCCCGGCCCGAAGAACATATTTCTTCCTTGTTCGCCAAAACGACCTGGGTTGCCGGAAGTTGGTGCGAACTGCGAAGCAGTAAGGCAGGGATGGTCCGGGCTATTGCAGGCAACCATCGAGGTAGAGTTGTTCAGATAAGTGGCGAAAATCGGGCCGCCGAAATTCTGTCCGCCGAGGTTGCTCTCTGCGTTGAAATCCTCGACGGTGAATGGGAAACCCGAGTGGGTAAAGAGCGAGCCGGAGACCTGCCAGCCATCCACCAGCGACTTCCATCCATGGCCAGACATGAACCTCCTGATGGGGAGATCATATACGTAAGCCAGATTCAGGTTGTGCCGGTTGTCGTAATCGGCGTTGCCGTAATTGGCCTTCAGGTTAAACGGGTTCTGCGGGTAGAGCGTGCTTTCGTTGGTGCTGTAAATAAAGGGCAGCGTGCTCCCGCCGTTTGAGAGGATGTCCAGAGCGTGGCCGTAGGTGTAGTTTGCGGTGACCAGTCCGTGCGAAAAGTTGTGACGGAAGGAGACGGTCACGCCGTTATAGCTTGAAACACCGGCGCTTTCCAGGTAGTTCACCTGTGCGAACCTCTCGTCGGGGGGGGCCGAGGGCATCCCCACAAAATTGTCCGCGTATCCATTGACAGAAAAATTCGGAACCAACTCATGGATGCCATGGTTTCCCACGTAATTAACGCTGAGAACAGTGTTGGGCCCGAACCCTTTTTGGATTTCCAGGTTCCACTCCTGGTATTGCGGCAACTGCATGAACTGTTGAGCACTTCCCAGGTTCGGAGGGAAAAAGCCAGGAACAGTATTCAGGATGTCGAGGAGCGTTCCACCGTTTGCAAAGGCGTTCAAAAAGGCAGTATTGGAGTCTGCGGCATCCTTGAAAAGGTTGGACGGCTCGTCTGGAGAAATATTGTTGAAACCAACATAAAATGGATTCGAATAGGGAGGATTTTGCGAAATGCTTTCCGTCGTAAAGCCCGAAATGCCATCGTAGAACAAGCCAATTCCACCGCGCACCACCAGGCTGTGTTGTGGACCAAAGGGCTGCCAGGCAAAGCCGAAACGCGGCTGCCAGGCCAGCTTCGTCATTCCCGCAAACTCCTGGCGCTGGCCCACCTGGATGGCCTGGTTATAAGGGATGTTGAAGTCGTGGTTCATGCTGGGGAAGGGTTGCACGGTGCGCGCAAAGCAATTGTGCTGGCAAACCGGGTTGGACGCGTGATCACCCCTGATGGACAGCGTCAGTTTAAGCGCCCTCGATACTCGCCATTCGTCCTGAGCATAAAACCCCAGCCGGTACAGGGCAAAAGGCTGAACCAGGGCAGAGGGGAAATACTTGTATAGAAAATCCCCTGTTGACCCTCCGTTATAGAAATCAGAAAGCCCATAGAGGCCCAGCTCTCCGTTCGACAGGTAACCATAGTCGTAGTTGCTGATCAGGCTCCGATAATAATTGACCCCAAACTTCATATTGTGATTTCCCTGGATCCAGGAGAAATCGTCTACAAACTGGTACTGAGTGACGTTCCGTCCCTGGGGGATGATGTAGGTATCACCTCCAAGGTTCGTGAGGGACCCGTCAAAGAAAGCCATAGTGGTCGGGAATGTTTGCAGCGATTTATTCAGGTCGGGAGCGTTGAAAAGTGCTGAATAATATTGCAGGGTGGCGCGGAGCGAATTCACTTTGTTCGTGCCCATCAGGTGCGTCCAGCCGATCTGGCCCTCATTATCAGGCGGGTCGCTGACCAGATTAAATATCGGGCTGATCGGATCGGTGAAACTGGCCTGGTGTCCACGGTCCATCCTTCCACTGACGAACACTCTGTCACGCGTGCTGACGTTGAAATCCAGCCGGCCGGCCAGAATCCACTGAGTTGTTTGCTGTCCCACCGTCGATCGGAAGGAAAGAACACAGGGGTCGCTGGCGGCAATGTTGGCATCGCCAATCCCCACGGTGCCGCAATCGTACAAGGGTGTGGCACGGCCGGCACCGGGAGCGCCGTTGTAAAGGTCGAAAATGTTCTGGTAGAAGGGAAGGGACGCATCCAGTCCGAGGTTCTGAAGGTTGGTGAGGGTTGCGTTCTCAAATTGCGGCGAGGGTATGGTTACTTGCGTGCTCGTGGGAATCAGCAACCGTATCCCTTCCTGATCCAGAAAGAAGAAAGCTTTGTCCTTGATAATCGGGCCGCCCAATGACGCCGACCACTGGTTGGCATTGACGAAGGCCCGGGGCGTATCTGTGGAATTGTTGAAAAAGCTGTTGGCATTGAGAACACGGCCGTTCCAGAAGTAGTTCGCGTTCCCGTGAAAACCGTTTGATCCCGATTTCGTTACGTAATTGATGTTGGCCCCCGCGGAACCCCCGTATTCGCCCGAATACCCATTGAGGACAACCGTTGCCTCTTTGATGTTGTTCTGCCCCAGCATCAGATTGACGGCCCCGGAGTTGTTCAG
Organism: Terriglobia bacterium; assembly: GCA_049583595.1. Taxonomy (GTDB): domain Bacteria; phylum Acidobacteriota; class Terriglobia; order UBA7540; family UBA7540; genus SCRD01. The sequence goes on along the minus strand of JBAUWE010000311.1, from coordinate 565 downwards.
ATTGAACAACGGATCCATATCATTCATTCCATTGACCGTGAACACATTGGACGTAGCAGGCAGCCCGTAGACCGAAATGTTTCCGTACCCGGCCCCGGTATTCATCACCGTCCCGGGGGCCATCTGTGCGATGAAAGTCATATCGTTGCCCGGGTTGGGGATCTGATCGATCTGGAGCTGCCCCATCGTCGTCGAAATGTTTCCGGTGTTTGTTTGCAGCAGAGGGGCTTCCGTTGTTACGGTCACGGACTGGCGTGCCGCGCCGACCTGGAGCTCGATGTCGGCCGTTTGGGTCATGCCCAACGACACGGCCACAGCCCGGGTGGTCGTCTGAAAACCCGAAGCTGTTGCGCTAACCGTATAACTGCCTGGATCCAGGAGGGCAAAATGATAGGTTCCATTCGCGTCAGTTACGGTCGTTGCTGCGGATGCTGTTGCTGTGTTCTTGAGCGTTACCGTGGCATTGGGGATGACGGCGCTTGACGGATCAATAACCTGTCCCGTGATCGCTCCAGTTGTGGTTGACTGGGCCATCATTTTCGGCGGAAGGAGCAGCAGCAAAGCT
>JBAUWE010000310.1:0-14109 GCA_049583595.1 Terriglobia bacterium | reverse complement strand
CTTTTCCCACCAGTCCGCTTCCACCTGGAGGTACATAAGGCGGGCGGTGTAGTTCTGGTCTTTGACCGTCTCAACGAGCCGTGTTTGAGGAGAAGGAGGGTTCGTTTCCATTGAGCCCAGCAGTTGGAACCATTTCTCCTGGATGCGCCCGCGGCGAGCCTTCCATTCCGGAATGGAGCCGACTCCGGCAACGAGCAAGGACAGGCTGCCTATCGATGTTTCAAAACCGGCAGGTGGGTTGTTATAAGGCTTGAACCAATCCGTCGAATGCTGCGAAGGCGGCAGAACAGGCCGGGACGCGGCCGTCCGGCAGATCCGGAATCCAGTGAATCGACTCTTGTAAGACGGCTCGATAGACGACCGGTATCCGCGGGCCCACTGTGACGTGGTGCTAATGAATGAGCCACCCCGAACGATCCGGGCCAGTCCGCGCAACGGCCCGGCAGGATGATAGGAAGCTTGCGGCGTCCGCTCAGGATTGAAATAATCGCTGGTCCATTCCCAGACGTTCCCGAACATGTCGTAGAGACCCAGTGAATTGGGAGGGTAATTCCCCACCGGCCTCGTACCCCCAGCCTTCAGTTCTTCAGCAAGGCGCGTGACATCCTTCGTGTCTGTGGTACCCAGGTTGGCGGCGCCGGCATTGCTCTTCAGGGCGGGTACAGGGCCTGCCGCGTGGGTCCACTCAGCATCAGTGAGAAGCCGAAATCCATTCCTGCTGACGTCGCAGAAGCCGGTTTCCAGGTTGTAGCAGGGTTCGAGGTTTTCGCGCAGACTGCGCAGGTTGCAGTAACGAATCGCATCCCACCAGCTCACCGTCTCAACGGGTAGATCGGCTCCCCGGTGAAACGAAGGGTTGTAACCCATAACCTCTTCAAACTCCCTCTGGGTAAGCTCCTTTGAAGCGATGACAAACTTTCCGATAGTGACGGTTACAGGGACCTTTGTCAGCTCGTCGATGACCTGGTAGCTTTTGCCGGGCACTTCGACCCATCCACTGGTTGAAGTCTGGTCCTGATCAAACTCTGCTGAACTTTCCGCCGCTTCAGCATTGCGGTTTCCGTGGCCCAGGCTCGTCATCAGCGTTCCTGCCCCAAGAACTGAACTCTTAAGAAACTTCCGCCTCTCCATCACTCCTCCTCATTTTCCGTTTCCTGAGGGAAGAAACCACGCCCCTCGCACGCCGTGTGAATCATATCGCAGACGCGGGTTCAATGTATCAGCCGAATGAAATCCGCGAATTGAAGAGTGCGAAGATCCGCTTGGAACGACAGATCAGTTCATGGCGCAACAGAATCTGGATTTGCAGGGCTATGGCCCAGTGGCTGAAAACTGCAACCGGAGTTAGACGATCCAGGGGGCTGACTTTGCAAAGGCGGCTTGAGCATCTTGTCGAAAAAGAGTCGCACGCAGGAAGATGTTTCGGCCAGGCCTTTGGCGCCGTCAACCGGCCCAACGTAGCCCATCATTTTCATTCCCGGGCTGTAAAGGACCGGAAGGTCCGTAAAGTTGAAATGCCGGGTTCCGGGGATGTGAACCTGCCAGCAGTGGGCAGAGTCCTGGCAGGTATCCTGCATTTCCTGCTTCAATCGCGCCTGCTCCTGCTGAAATCTCTGAACCGAAACACTCGCCAGCGTCTTCTGCAGCCAGGGAGGACGCAGCGTCCAATCGCTCAGGATAAAAAGAAAGGGCCGCTGGATTCCTTCATTCAGCACATCGCCAAACAGATTTCCGTCGATGTCGACGGCTGCTTTGCAACGGGGTTCTGCCCGGCACGCCTCAGCGGCTGCGGCACCGCCAAAAGACTGACCGAAAAGACCCACCCTGGAAAGATCGAGACGTCCGTGGAAACGGCTCTTCGCATCTGAATTCATCTGCGCCAGGCTGTCGATGGCAAATCGGATGTCCGCCGCCCAGACTTTCACCATCCGATTGCCCGCCGACCGGACGGCCTGACTGGGGCCGCGCGGGAACGAAGCGTCAGCCAGATGGTGGGCCACACGACCGTTAGGAAACCGCACGACGGGCGCGCTGTATGTGTTCGTAATCCCCAGGACGACGTAGCCATGGCTTACGATGTCTTCAATCAAAGAAGTGTAATCGCTGGGCAGATTGCCAAAACCGGTGGAAAAAACCAGGACGGGATACGCCGGTTGGCCGTTCGCAATGGGCGCGTCGGCAACGGCATGGACGCGGATTCGGCTTGGAATCGTCACAGGGCGCCAGGGGAGTTCAGCAGCCCAAGCCGCGGGAATATATTCAGCAGGTTTCGCCTGCGGCCGAACGGTGGCCGGATACCACAGCCACACCATCAACTCGCGATGCTTTCCAATCTTCGATGAGTAGGGGTCGTCACGCTTTGGGTCCTTCCAGTCAAAAAGCACCCGGCCAACCGCGTAAGGGCCGGAGGGTTTGGGAAGCACCACTTCGCGGTGGTCTCCAAAATGCACGATGACTCCGAAGAGTCCAATGAACATGATAAAGACCAGAATCAGGATCAATACGGTGACCGAAACCGTTCTGATGACTCTGACTCCGGATGTTACGGGCTGGCTGCTTAAGAAATCGGGTTGTGGAGACAAGTGTTCTTCCAGTTACAGATTTTTGTATTTAGACAGGGGGAAACGCGGCCTTGAGGGCTCTGCTGCCGCCCGCCAGCCCGGCCGATGACATCAACCATGCCTGTAGCCATAGAACCAGCGGGCGGTGGACGAGCCGCGATTCCATACGCTGTGGCGGCTGCCTGCAGGAATGAAGACCTCGTCGCCGGGACTCAGCATGGCGCGCGCGCCTTCCACTTTAAATTCGAGTGTGCCCTCTTTCACCACAACGCGCTCGTCGGTCGGGTGCACAAAATCGAGCCACTGCTGTCCGGGAGGGTCCACCCAGAGATCGCAACTGAATCCGTCACGCGCCCAGACTTCCGCAACACTCCGCATTTCCAGAGGCCGGTCCTGCGGCCAGCGGCTGATCTCAAGCTCAGGCATGGTCAAATATCTCCCAGACGGTCTATTATAACGGACTGTCCGCCAAGCAGCAGGACAGGACGATGAATATCACGCGGCAACTCAAAGGCCAGGAACGGAATCTGAGAATAAGATGCTGTATGTCCCATAGCAATTCTCGAGCGAGGTTTCAACCCATGACGTGGAATTCAATCAGAAGGACCCGCCTTGCGCAATACGCCATCCAGGTGCTGGCGCTCAACCTGCTGTTTGCTGGAGTGATGCTCGCCTCGCAACAGCAGCAGGTCCCTGTTCCCCAGGTCAATGCGAACCTGGGTCCCTGCACGGTGGATTTTACTGTCAGCGAAAAGGCCAAGCAGCCTCTCTACAATGCCGAGATTTCTGTGAAGATTGCCTACGGCTTTATGGGCATGAAGAAAATGGACTTGAAAGTCGGGACGAACAACGAGGGCAAAGCGCGGTTTGTGGGCCTGCCTGAAGAAGTCCACAAACCTCCGCTCGCCTTTGTCGTTCGCGCCAAAGGCCTGACCAAAACCGTCAACTACTGGCCAAGCGTCAAATGCCAAGCCCGCTATTCCGTGGTCATGGACGGACGCTGAATACACCGGCGGTTTCGAGGGCGAAATGGTATCTCCAGGGCCGGTCGGTCATCATCGGTGTGCCGGAGTGCTTCCGAAACGTTTGACGCTGGCCAACTGATATTCTGGGTAAAGGGCACTTGAAACGATGAGAAAATACGTGCTCGTGTTCGTCGCCGGAATCCTTCTGGTTCCGGCGGCAATTTATCTCTACCTGCGGTCCGGATACGCGCCAGTCTCCACTTCGGCATCACCGCTGCCCTTTGAGCGTTTTTTTGCAAGGCTTGCCATGCGCGCGACCCTGTCGCACGATGTCCCCAAGGCGGATACGGTTCCGCCGACGGAGGCCGATTTGAAAGCCGGCGCGAATCTGTATCGGGAAAGCTGCGCACTTTGTCATGGACTCCCGAACGCGCCTCAAACCGCGATCTCAAAGGGAATGTATCCTCACCCCCCGCAATTTTTCCGGCCTGACCGGCCCACCACTTACGATGCAAGCCGCCCTTTCCGCCCCCTCAACCCCAAGGCTTACTGGAAAGTGGGAAACGGGGTCCGGTTGACAGGAATGCCTAGCTTCAAGGGGTCCCTCACCGAGCAGCAAATCCGGGAGGTGAGCCAATTTGTGGGAAACGCCAGAAATTTGCCGCCCGGCGTGATAGCTACACTGGAAGGCAAGCCCGAACAACCAGGGGACAGTCGCTGAAGAGCTTTTATCTGTTTGCTACCGCGGCGCTGGGCTGGATTGCCGTGCTGTTGGGCGCTTACATTGTCTACCCGTGGTATAGGGCCCTTCCTCCTGCGACCGTCGCCAGCCTGGCGGGCTACCCGCAGCGCCTCCTGCTGTCGAGGCCAGGCACCTCCGGCTGGCACCGGGTGGGCATGGAATGGAAAGAACACGCCGGCTGGTTTGCACCCATCGCCATCACGATGGTTGCATACATTATGGCCAAACACCGGCTGGTCATGAGGAAATATCCACAAATTCGCACAGCCGTGCTGGTGTTTGCTCTGGCGGCGCTTGTGTCGGGTGACATCGCAGGTTTCTTTGGAGCAATGATTGACAACCACGCGCCTGTCAAAGGCGGAGCCACAATCCATCTTGTGTCGGAGGGCAAATGAACGACATCCAATCACAAGAAGCGGAACGCGACAACTCGAGTGCGGCGGACCAGCTTCCAAGTGGACCCGTGGCCGCGGCGATTCTGTCGGCAGGAATCGGCTGCTGCGCGTTGGGCATCCTGGCCGTGATTGGAGACGGCTCTGCTGCCGCCACCCACTGGCTAACGTTTTACCTGCCAACGGGGCCACTGTCAGGAGTAACAACCACGGCGATGCTGGTGTGGCTGCTATCCTGGTTGATTCTGGCCAGGCGGTGGCGGTCAAAGACGGTTGCCATCACCAAGGTTAATACGCTGGCCTTTGTGCTTCTGGGGCTTTCCCTGTTACTGACTTTTCCGCCCCTGGCGGATCTCTTACTCGGCAAGTAAACGCGCGGCTGCTGGCCGCAATTTGTGAGCCCATGTTAAATCACCAGCGCGAACTATTCTCCGGCCTGATCCGTCTGCACGTTCTTCACCATGCCTGCCAGGAACCTGTTTTTGGCCTGGGTATGATTGAGGAGTTGGCCCGCCATGGTTACCGCCTGAGCCCTGGAACCCACTATCCCCTGCTGGACGGGCTGGAAAAGAAAGGCCTGCTGCGTTCATCACGCCCGCTGGCTGCCGGCAGGTTTCGCCGGTTTTACCGGGCCACTCCGGCAGGCCGGAAAGCGCTGAAAATGGCCAAACAGCGAGTCAAGGAACTGTTCGGAGAACTTTTCGAGGAGGAATTATGAGATTTTTCCTGGCGTTATTACTCCTGCTGGCCTCCTGCCCAATCACGTTGTTCGCAGGTCCTCCGTTCCAACTGGACGATCCCGATGTGATTCCTTACAGGAATTTTGAGTTCTATACATTCTCAGCAGCGGGTTCCGCTCCAGGAGAGACCGACCTCGCCGCCCCCGCCCTGGAACTGAACTGGAGCGGCATTCGTAACGTCATGTTCCACTTCGTTGTTCCCGCAGCGACGGCGTTCCCTTCAGACGGTCCGGCCACCTTTGGCCTTGGCGACAGCGAAATGGGATTGCAATACCGTTTTATCCAGGAAACCAAGCACCGGCCCATGGTAGGAACCTTTACGATGCTGGAGATCCCCACGGGCAATCCGGACCGGGGATTGGGGGCGGGCAAGCCTTCATGGAAAATCCCCATCTGGATGCAAAAGTCAGTTGGCGAATGGACATTCAACTGGGGCGGCGGAGAAAACATCAGCCACATTCCAGGCGCTCGGAATTTTCCGTTTGGCGGTGCAATGGTTCAGCACGACGTGAACAAGAAACTGAGGCTGGGTGGGGAAGTCTATTACCACGGGAGGCAAACAGCCGGACTCCTAAGTTCGCGCTACGCCACGATGGTTGATATCGGCGGCTACTACACCCTGCACGATCCGGGCTTCCAGTTGCTGTTTTGCTACGGGCACACCGTTGCAGGACAGACTGAAAATTACGCCTATCTTGGGCTTTACTGGACATGGGGACCCAAGTCCGATTGAAATCACCAGCCCTGTAAGAACCGTCCGGCAAAACGAAGGCCGGAAGGGCGCCGCAAACCGTTTCCATCGGCCTGGTCGGCGAAAAGAGGGACAGGACTGCCATCGCTGAGCTAAACTGGTTAGCTGCCCTCGTAAACTTTCGGCAGGTGCGCTGGCACCCGCGCCGACAGGCGGTTGTGGGAGATGGACGCTGAGGTGCCCGGCCGCATGAAAAGCATCAAGAGGGCCGGTCCTCCCTTAGCCAAGACAAAGGGTCCGAATGAGCCTCCTGGTTTTCGCCTTTTTATTTCTGGTGATGTTCGCCATTGCGGCGGTGTTCTCATCTCTCGGTGTGGGCGGCGGTGTTCTGTATACGCCGGTCCAGCTTTTCTTTGGCATCGAATTCCACACAGCCGCAAGCACCAGCCTTTTCCTCATTATGGTCACATCGCTTTCGGCTACCCTGGTATTCCGAAAGGCCGCCGCGGTTGACTGGCCTCTGGCCATTGTGCTGGAATCGTCAACGACATCCGGGGCTTTTCTCGGCGGGCTTTTCTCTGGCCACTTCTCAGGCGCAGTTCTGACCGACATCTTCTCAGGGGTTCTTGCCATCGCCGCGTTTTTTATGGTGAAGCACCTCGAAGTACCAAACCGCTGCGGCGAAAACCCCGGTGGATTTTTCAGGTGGCGACGGGTTATTGGATCCGAGCAATACTGCGTCAACCTGGGGCTGGCCCTTCCCATAGCCCTTATCGCCGGCGTGGTGAGTGGTTTGATTGGTGTTTCCGGCGGCATTCTTAAAGTGCCCATGCTGGTCCTGCTGTTCGGCGTGCCGATGAACTTGGCCGTTGGCAGTTCCGCGTTCATGGTTGGGCTCACAGCCGGTGGAGGATTCCTGGGTCACCTGATAGCGGGCCATTTTGACTGGAAGATGGCGTTGATTCTAATGCCCGGCATCTTTATCGGCGCTCAGATCGGGGCGCGCGCCTCAGTTAAGATGGACAAGACCAAAATGAAGCGGTTCTTCGGCTATGTCCTTGCCGCGCTGGCAGTGTTCCTGATCATTCGCAATACCCTGCACTTGTAGCGCGCGAACTTTGAATCTGGCCCGCAATAGGGGGTAGGCCTGAAGGAGACCATGAGGATTCACAAGGCTCGAAAACGTCTATGCTGGGCTCCTGCTCTGGCATTATCCGCCATCCTGCTAACGGCCGCCACCACCGCCGCAGTAGCGAGAGCGGCAACGCCCCAGTTGAAGTTCGAAGTTTCATTTCCAGCTTCGGTCCACAGCAAACCCATCACCGGGCGCGTCTACGTGATGGTCTCCGATGAACAGGACCCTGAACCGCGTTTCCAGGTCGGGTCATGGGGCAGCCACCCACCCTTTTTCGGTTTGGACGTCAGCCGGCTGACGGCGGGGCAGTCTGCCGTGATCACCGGAAGCACGCCTGGCTTTCCGACTCGCAGCCTGAAAGACCTTCCGCCAGGCGACTACTACGTGCAGGGGCTGGTCAACATCTACACAAAGTTTCATCGGTCAGACGGCCATACCATCTGGGCACACATGGACCAGTGGGAAGGCCAGCAATTCAACCGCTCGCCGGGAAATCTTTACAGCAAGGTCCGGCGCGTGCATCTCGACCCCGCCGCCGGCTTCGACGTCAAACTGAGCCTGACGCAAGTGATCCCGCGGGTGAAAGAGCCGGCGGATACCGCCTGGGTCAAACACATCAAAATCCAGAGCAAACTGCTCAGCAGGTTCTGGGGACGTCCCATGTATCTGGGCGCGGTGGTTCTGCTGCCCAGGGGCTACGACTCGCATCCCGACAGCTATTACCCGGTGATCTACGAGCAGGGGCATTTTGGACTGGAGCCTCCGTTCAGGTTCTCGACCACGGATGAAGAGGCGTCCGGAAGCTGGACGAACCTGATGCGTTCTTACAATGTTGAGACCGGCTATCAGTTTTATCGGGCCTGGAACTCAGACGACTTTCCTCGCATGATCGCCGTCACTTTCCAGCACCCCACACCCTATTTTGACGACTCCTACGCAGTGAACTCCGCCAACAACGGGCCCTACGGCGACGCCATCATGACGGAGTTGATTCCGTACGTCGAGACGCATTTCCGCATTATCCGCAAGCCCTATGCCCGCGTGCTGGCGGGAGGATCGACGGGCGGATGGGAATCGCTGGCGCTGCAGGTCTTCCATCCCAGGTTCTTTGGCGGCACCTGGACGCTCTATCCCGATCCCGTCGACTTTACGCACGATCAGCTGATCAACATCTATAGCGACAACAATGCCTTCTTCGCGCCGGGACGTCGATGGTTGCGGGCGGTCAGGCCTCTCAGGCGCAACGCAGACGGGCAGGTAACTACAACCGAGCAGCAGGAGAGCCAGCTCGAAGACGTGCTGGGCAGCCACGGCCGCTCAGGCCAGCAACTCGAAGCCTGGGAAGCGGTGTATGGACCGGTCGGTGCCGACGGGTACCCGAAGCCGCTTTGGGACAAGAGCACGGGCAAAATCGACCACAGCGTGGCCGACTACATGCGCGAGCACGGCTACGATCTCACAGAATATTTGCGACGAAACTGGGCGAAAATCGGTCCCAGCCTGGTGGGCAAGATCCACATCAACGTGGGCGACATGGACAACTACTATCTGAACCTGGCCTGTTACGACCTGGAGAAATTTCTGCAGAGCACCACCCATCCCTACTACGATGGGGAGTTCAAATACGGCCGACCCGAAAAAGGTCATGGGTGGCAGGCTACCACCCAGGAGAACATGGTTCGCATGATGGCCGGTCACGCCGCTGCCAACGCGCCTCCGGACTCCAGCCTCAAGCTATGGCACTATAACTGACAGGAACGATCGCCAACGGTAGCCTGCCGCATGCCGCAGTCAGTGATAGAGCCCACCCGATTCCAGAAACAGCCGGTGAAGATGGTTACTCGAAAGTGCTTTCTTGATGTAACCGAAAAGGCAGCCGTTCATCATTAGAACGAGAGGGGGGCCAAAGGGCAGGAGCTTTTGCCCGTCCGTCCTGCCATGCCAAGGTTTGAGCAACAACAGGGGTGGCGATTCCGGTGAAGCTATATTCAGCCTTTTTTGCGCTTATCTTCCTGCTGCCGTCCGGCGCGGGCAATCTGTCCAATGTTAATCCGGCGCCGTGGGACGAAATCCTGCACCAGTACGTGAATCAACAGCATCTCGTCGATTACTCCAGGTTGAAACAGAAAGATTGGAAGAAGCTCCGCGACTTCGTTGTCAGCCTGGGCCGGCAGGGACCGCAGCAGCTTTCGCCGGACGAGAAAAAAGCCCTTCTCATCAATGCCTACAACTCCTTGACGTTGGAGTGGATTGTTGAGAATTACCCGGTGAAGAGCATCTGGGACACGCCGCGGCCCTTCAAAGCGCGTCGCTTTCATCTGGTGGGGGAAGCCGTCTCACTGGATGAGATCGAGTCCCGCCTTCGCGAAATGAAGGACCCCAGGATTCATGCCGCTTTGGTGTGCGCCGCGCGCAGTTGCCCTCCGCTCAGACGCGAAGCCTATACGGCCGCCACCATCGACGAGCAACTGGATTCGAACGTGCGCGAATGGCTGGCCAACTCCGCGCTCAATCAGTTTGATCCTGACAGACGTCTGGCGACCGTCAGCCCGATCTTCAAGTGGTATGGCAAGGATTTCGATACCTACCCGGGAGGTCTTCGCGGGTTCCTGATCAAGTTCGGTCCGCCGGCGGCCATGGAAAAGCTAAGGGACGGCAAGTTCGCCATCCGCTTCGCCAAGTATCACTGGGGCTTAAACGATCAGTCCGGATGGGGCAAGGGCTACTCGTCATTTCAGTTGGGGATCCACTGGCTGGTGAACTGGTTTCGCAACTGGTTCGCAAACCTGGGACGGAAGTACAACGTCAATCCAGCCATATTCGGCGGCATCTATGTGGGCGCCATTCCCTTCTTCACCCTCTGCGTGGGCTGGATCATCAGCAACCTGCGCCGTAAAAAGCCGATCGTGCTGCCTGTCCTGGCAGCTTCTTTCTTTTTCATCTCTGCGTATCTCTACCTTCTGATTGTGGGGCGCAATATCCCCGCTTGGGTCTATCTTGTGCTCGGTGCCATGATCGGGTTCGGGGCGTATTCAACCGTCAAAAAGATCCGCGCCCAAACGAGGCTGAAGGACAGGACTTGAAGGGAATTCTTCAACTTTGCGCCGTCCGATGTCCGGCGCGGGACTAGACTTTCACAACACAGGCAAAGCGAACAGCCGGCACCTTCCGAATTTCGTCCACCAACTCCCTGGAAATGGGCTCATCGATATTGACCAGCCCAATCGCTTCTCCGGACTGCGGGTTCCGGCCCAGAGCAAAGCTGGCGATATTCACTTTCTTTTCTCCCAGAATCGTTCCCACGCGGCCGATCACTCCGGGCACGTCCTGATTACGAATGAAAAGAAGGAACCCTTTCAGCGGCGCCTCGATGTCGATATCGCTGATGCCGAGAATACGCAGGCCGCGCATTCCCACCATACCCAGAACCGAAGGTGAATCGTTATCCGTGCGAAGTGCAATGCCCAGTGAGTTTGAATAAGCCGCGCGCCGCGCGCTCCTGACCTCGACCACCTCAATCCCCCGCTCCTGGGCCATCGACGCGGCGTTGATCAGGTTGATCTCATGCAGCAGAGGCTTACTGAGAACTCCTTTGAGCACGGCGTTTTTCACCAGGTGCGTATTCAGTTCCGCCAGCCCTCCATCGTAGCTGATCTTCACTTCTTCCAGGCGCTCGGCGGCAATCTGGGCCACAAAGGCGCCGAGCTTTTCTCCCAGCTGAATGTAAGGCTCCAGCTTCTTGTACTCTTCAGGCGAGATGGCAGGCATGTTAACGGCGTTTCGGGGGACGCCCAGCCGAAGGTAATCCCGGACCTGCTCGGCGATGCTGATACCTACAATTTCCTGTGCCTCATCGGTGGAACCGGCGATATGCGGCGTGGCAATAACATTCGGGTGCGCCACCAGACGGGAGTCCGTGGGCGGTTCCTTTTCAAAAACGTCGAGCGCGGCCCCGGCAACCTGCCCGCTCTCAATGGCTTGGAGAAGGTCGTCCTCCTTGATCAACTCCCCGCGCGCGCAGTTCACGATTCGAACGCCGGACTTCATCTTCGCGAGGGACTCGGAGTTAATTAGATGATGGGTTTCCGGAGTGGCTGCGGTGTGCAGGCTGATGAAGTCACTTGAGGCCAGCAGCTCATCCAACTCAACCAGTTCCACTCCCTGCTCCCGGGCAAGGCGAGCAGGCACATAAGGGTCGTAAGCCATTACGCTCATTTCAAATGCCCGGGCCATTCGCGCCACTTCACTTCCTATCCGCCCCAGGCCGATCAACCCCAGCGTCTTTCCTCGCAGCTCCGTGCCCGTCAGTTTCTTCTTTTCCCAGGCGCCCCGTTTCATTGAAGCGTCGGCCTGCGGAATGCGCCGTGCCAGAGATACCAGGAGCCCCACAGCCTGCTCCGCAACGCTGTGCGCACTGCCGCCCGGTGTGTTCATCACCACGATACCGCACTTCGTGGCGGCCTCGAGGTCCACGTTATCGACACCCACGCCCGCCCGGCCGATGGCGCGCAAGCGTTTGGCGTGCGCCAGCAGATCGGCTGTCACCTTGGTGGCGCTTCGCACCACCAGTGCGTCGGCGTCCTTGATCTCTTTGGTCAGCGATAGGTCTTTCCGCTTCGGCAGGAAAATCACATTCCAAGAACCTTCCGACTGCAGTACTTCCACGGCCTTCTGGGAAACGTTGTCAGCAACCAGAATCTTCATCTCGTTCGCCGCGCCAAAATCAGTTGAACCTCCGGGCCGGTTCCCCCTCCCCTCGCCATGATTGCGGCTTACCCTCAATCAACGCCGCGGTTTCTATCCATGCGATCGCTCAAACTCTTTCATAAAAGAAACGAGGGCTTCCACGCCCTCGATCGGCATTCCGTTGTAAATGGAAGCGCGCACGCCGCCAACCGCACGATAACCCTTCAGGGAATGGAGCCCTTCGTTGGCGGCTTGCTTGAGAAAGGCTTCAAGCGCCTCAGGCGCGGGCAGATCGAACGTAACGTTCATGGTGGAACGGTACGCTTTGTCCACATATGGTTTGTAAAAACTCGACTGGTCCAGAACGTCGTAGAGAAGCTGGGCCTTCTGATTGTTGCGCCGTTCAATTTCGCCGACGCCACCTTGCGCCTTGATCCAGCGAAGGACTTCGCGGGTGATGTAAATGTTGAAAGAGCTCGGCGTGTTAACCAGCGACTGGCCCTTTTCCACGGTGGCGTAGTTCAGCAAAGGCGGGGTCATCGGCAGCGCGTGGCCTAAGAGGTCCTTTCGGACGACGACGATGGCGGTCCCCCCGGGGCCAAGATTCTTCTGGAGGCTCGCATGCACCAGCCCAAACCGTGAATAGTCCATCACGCGCGACAGAATTTCCGAAGTCGCATCCCCGATCAGGGTTAAATCTCCCATTTCGGGAAACTTGTTCCAGCGCGTTCCATAGGCGGTGTTGTTCGTGGTGATGTGAAGATAAGAAGTGTCCCCGGAGACGCGTTCCACGTCCAATTCCGGAATGCGCACAAAATTGTCGCTTTTGCCGCTGGCAATGGTTTCGATGGTGCCATAAGGCGCCGCGTCTTTAATCGCGGTGGCTGAAAACACTCCGGTTTCCACGTAGGCTGCGCGGTGCGCCGGCTTCAATCCAATCAGATTCATGGGGATCGCGGAAAACTGCATGCGAGCCCCCCCGTGCATGAAAAGCACGGCATAGTTTTCCGGCAGCGAAACCAGTTCTCTGAAAAGCGCGACGGCTTCTTCCACAACCGCCACAAAGTCTTTGGAGCGGTGGCTGATCTCGATGACGGATGCGCCAAGGCCACCGTAATTCAAGAATTCCTGCTGCGCGCGGACCATCACTGCGTCGGGAAGCATGGCCGGCCCAGGGGCGAAGTTAAAAATTCTCCCTGCCGGTCGCGCCGTTGGGGCTGCGGACGCGTTTGCATCATTGGGTGTGGACATTGGCATCCTCCTTTGATCGAGCCGTTGTGAAACCGGAAGCAGGATCAGGCGTTCCGGCCAATCTCAAAACTTCCGTGGATCAGGGGGCGAACCCCTGTTGAGGATTCCCCCCCATGATCATTCTTGCCATAGATTCGCTTCCGTTTTCCAGCAAACATCGGTCAGGACACGCCCCACATGGACCAGACCAGGCCGTAGAGTAATCAACATTGCCCGCAGGAAGCAGGTACTCTACGTCACGGCCCCTGGAAAGTCAAACGAGGTGGTAGGCTCGAAATCGGTAGAATAATTTCGCCCTTTTGCGGAAAAGTAATGGCATGAAACACATCGAACTGCCGGGATCACCGCCCCGTTTTTCCGCCCGAATCTCGTCAGTTTGTGCCCTCCGTTATAGTGACATCACGATGCAGCGGCAGACTGCGTGAAGAGGTTCCAACCAGGACTCGATAGGTGCCAGCGTCCAGCGTCCAGCGATGAGCTGATGCGTCATAAAACGAAAGAGACCGGGGGCTTATCGTGAGGCCCACGTGTCTGGTTTCGCCGGGTTTCAAAAAGACCTTGGCGAAAGCGCACAACTGGCGCGGAGGTTCACCGTTCCCGGAAGGCTGGGTGACATAAGCTTCGACAACTTCGGCTCCGGCGCGATGCCCGGTGTTGGTTACGTCGACGGTCCCGTGGATGGCGCCTGTGCCTTTGCTCATGCTCGTGGGAGTGACCACAAGGTGGCTGAGCCGAAAAGTGGTGTACGACAACCCAAACCCGAACGGAAATAGCGGCTCTGTGCCGGTCGCGTCGTACCACCGGTAGCCGACGTTCAGTTTCTCGCTGTAGATCGACTTGCCGTTTATGCCCGGCCACTGCTGCGGAGTCCTGGTGGGAATTCTATCCGCTTTGAGAGGGAACGTCAGCGGCAGTTTGCCTGCCGGGTTGACGTCCCCGAACAAGA
>JBAUWE010000309.1:0-6534 GCA_049583595.1 Terriglobia bacterium | reverse complement strand
GCTATAGACGGTATTGGCGGAGAGGACATTCCGAAGGTTCGTGAGGTCGCTAATGCTTATGTGCAAGCCCAGGAGTCGGGGTGTTCTGCTAGGGGATTTTCTTCAACCTCGATAAATGGAAATCTGTATTTCGTTGCTGTCGATCTAACTTGTGACAAAACGCGGAAGACACTTAACCTTGTAGCGCGACGCTTTTATACCCTCGACCAGGAATCCTCTTATTGGAAAGCAGACCTTCTTAGCAGAGATGTGGTTGGTCTGGCCCTAACCGAAAGGCAAGCGGAGACTTCACAGGATCGGTAGAACTGCCTCGGCCAATAGGAGCAGTCTCGCGGGTGGCGCATACGTCGCGCTCTTTGCGATGTATGCGACCTGTCTTTCACAACATCAAGCGCTGTCCTAACGCCGCTGGTGTAGAATGGCGCGATGCCCCGACAGAAACATTGCCACTGCGAGCACAGACTGATTGCATACATGCCAAAATCCGGCACGTATACACCACCCGCGGTTCAGGAAATTATAGGCAAGCAATTCCTGTTTTGAAAGGCGGCACATCCGACGGTAGTGGGTCAGTTGAAACTGGTTTTGCCGCTCGGCTAGCTCCGCTTCTGTTTCTCCTTGGAGTACTGCCAGAGAGCACGGTCTAGAGCTCGCATCGACACGCCACATTTTGATGCCACAGTTCGGCAGAACTGGACATAAGTCCACCAAAACTCCCAGTCGTAATCATCCCTATCCGCATCGAGGTCCCAACTCAGCGACCAAAGAGCCCGGAAATCGATGATCGGGTACGGTTCAGGGTGAGCGAAATGAAGCAAGGCCGAGGAAACTCGCCAGCCCACGCCTCGCAGAAGAGTTGGAGCGTAGATACGGAATTCCTCACACGGCGTACTCAGCGCCGCCTTCGTTACAGCACCGATAAACTCGTCGGAGTTCTTCTGACACCGTGAAATGATGCGATGGCTTTTCCATTTGCACATTTCAATGAGGCCGGGTTTGTCGAAATACCCGATAGATCGAGCTCGATCCCCCGGCTCTATGACTTTGCCATCGTCTCCTTGTTCCTCGATGTAGCGTTTTTCCCAATAGGCGATTTCGTCGCACGGGAAGCGGAGTTGTAATTTCGGCACAGCCATTGATGGCGCTCCTCTTGCCAAGCCTGATATTGTGCCGTCCAGTATATAACCAATCATGCGGGTGGCGCATACGTCGCGCTCTTTGCGATGTATGCGACCTGTCTTTCACAACATCAAGCGCTGCCCTAACGCCGCTGGTGTAGAATGGCGCGACGCCCCCGACAGAAACATTGCCACTGCGAGGACAGTCTGATCGCATACATGCCAAAATACGGCACGTACGCGCCACCCGCGTGCGTGCGGTTTTCGGCCCGCCGTTATTGATGGGCCTCGGCGCCCACCAGATGAAAATGGTAGGTGGAGGCATTGGCGTTGTACATTCCGCCCAGGTAGTCTGGGAGGGTTTCGTCGGCGCCGGGCCCCACGCTGCCTGGGATCGTATCGGCGGTATTGTACAAGATCCTTCCGTCCGGACCCATGAATTCGACTTCGTACTTGAAGTTGGAGTAGGTGTAGACGGTGGACTCATTATGGATGGTCACTGACCACATATTTCTAAGTCCCGAGGGATCCTTTCCCATGACGAGGCGCACCAGTTTCAGGTCGCGGGTAGCGTCCGGAGGACCGACATTGGCCGCCGGGGTAGGAACAGACACTTTTGTCGAAGCGACGGGGGCGGGCCGCCAGACCACGTAGGCGATGGCGCCGATGACCACGAGTACGCCCACAATTATTGCACTGACCCGCAGAAGCCTATTGCGAGATTCCTTCTCGTCTCTTTCTTCTTGTTCAAGCTCCTCAAACATAATTTCCTCCCTGTGCAGGATGAATCATGCTCACGGAGCCCGTGGCGACGAGCCATCAGCGTCCGACCGCAGGAGCGGCCCTGCGTCACTTGAGCACCTCTCGCCGCGGCACCGCGAGTTATCAACACGCGCAAGCCTCGCCCCATCAAGCTTACGGGGCGGGGCAGGGACTCCCGTTCCATGCACCAGGCTCCCTGCTCGCGTTGTTGTCAGAGTCGTCTTTTTAACCAGAATTTCCTTTCTGGCATTCCCTTCGGCCAAAATATACCACGTACTGACTGTTTTGGAGCGACGTTATTTCGCGGGTGACGCAACCCGCGTATGCGCCACCCGCGGCCAATCCAGCGCCACTCAGCTTTTCTGAACGCGGACATCAAAAATCAATATCTGTGCCGCGCGCGAAACTCGTGCGATGATGCGTTAGGAACCGGACGTACAGAGAGGAGATCGCGATGAGCAACGGGCAGGCGGCGCCTGAGACGAAAGGTGTGACGGTGAAGCATCTGGCAACGGTTGACCTGGGCCCTGAGATCGAGGGCCTGGCAGGGCGCCAGCTTCGAATGCGTATGGTGACCATCGAGCCGGGAGGCGTCTTCGGCCCGATCCACGACCACAAAGACAGGCCGGGCATCGTCTACATACTGCAGGGAACCATCACCGACCATCGAAATGGAGTTGCCACGGACTATGGGCCGGGCGTGGGCTGGCCCGAGGACAGGAACACCCTACACTGGCTGGAGAACAGAGGAACGGATCTGGCGGTGGAGATTTCGGTCGATATCGCCAGGCAAGAGTAAGATGACGGCCTGAAAGGCAAGGGGGCAGCCAGGGCAGCGTTTTGCCTTCTGCCGCGAGTTCGCAAACATCCGCGCGCAAAGGGTCTACGGATGTCCTCTAAGGAGCGGCCTGCACCGGAACGGCCTCAACGGCGGTGTTCTTAAAATAAAATTGCAGAAGCCATTCCTTCGATACGGGCCGGCCATCCACCTCCGCAGGCTGGAATTTCCATTTTCGCGCGGCTTCGAGAGCCAGCCTGGCAAAGTACTTGCTTGGTCCGGGAGAGTCGAGGGTCGCATCCGCCACGTTGCCTGACGGGTCCACCGCGACTTTCACGACGACTCTCAACGTGCCACGGATGGTGTCCAGCGCACTCTGGGGCGCATCGGGCAAAACTTTCTGCCGGACCCCGCCCTGGACAACACTGCCCTCGGATGTCTTCGCCTCCGCTGCGGATGGAAGGGAGGGATGGGGCGGGCTTGCGCCGACGGAGCCTGGCTGTTTGCCGCCGGGCCTCTGGGTGGGCGGCTCCGTTGAAAGCGCCACCTGGCTTTGGACCGGCGCCGGCTCGGCGCTGTGACGGTGCAGCAGTTTCAGTCCTGCCAGGATCACCGCCAGCGTAAGCGCGGCTGCGGCCGCTGCAAAAATGTACCGCCGTTTGGAGGCCGCCTTTCGCGGCTTTGACGCGGGGGCTGGCGTCTCCAGCCGCGCCGCGATTTGGGCAACAGTCCAGCGGCGCTCGGGGTCGCCGCGCAAACAGTTGCGGGCGATATCAAAGAACGGCGCCGGAATCGTCCGGGAAAGCACCGGGTCCCCTTCTTCCGTCGTCACCCATACGGGCGGATGCTGCGACATGAGCTCAGCGAGTAAAATCCCAAGCGACCAGATGTCCCCAGCCGGCGATTTCATTCCGCTTTCAGCCTCGGGAGGGTCGTAGTCAGCCGACGTCCCTCTGCCGCCGCCCGACTCGCCCCTCCGGCAGAGCCCGTCGCTGGAAAGCTTCAGTTGACCATCGACACTCATGATGTTGGCGGGTTTCAGGTGGCCATGAACGATACCTTTGCCGTGAAGATAGGCCAAGGTGTCAAGAATCACCCTGAGCGTCTCTCGTGTTTCCTCTGGGGGGAAGGGCGCTTGTGAAAGAACTTGCGACAGGTCCAGTTTGGCGTACTCCATCACCACGTAGAGCAGGTCCCTGTCCCCAAGCCGGCAGCGCCCCGTCTGAAACAGCCGTATCAGGTGAGGATGCGAAAGCTTCGCGGCTGCTTTCCATCGGGAGAGTTGGAACTCCGGGTTCGCAGGGTCTGCCGGGATCAGCTTGACCGCGGCTTTTTCAACTCCCCGGTCCCGGTCCGCGGTCAGAAACACAGCGCTGTGTTCCGAGCCGCCCAGGTACTCGCGCAGAAAAAATTTTCCGTCGATCGCCTGGCCTTCCCATTGTTTCCAATCCTGGGTCATAGGACTCCTCGCCTGCCGCCGGTTACCGCAGACGACCGCATTGTAGCACCTGCGGGACCTTTTCAGTAGGCCTGGTTTCAGCCCGGCATCCTCTCGAATAATTCCCCAACCCTCTACCTTGGGAAGAGGATGCCGTCCCGATCCTTCGGGGCGGGCACAGAATGGTGGCCACGGTCGACAGCCCGGTGTCATTCAGTTTGAATTGTCTTCAGAAATGGGAGGGCAGGGAACTGATGAAAAAAACAAAAGAAGCGACAACGCTACTGGACCGTCAGGGGAATTGAAACTTTGGCATCGGCGTTCGCATTGGCGCCGTTCGACGTATTGCTTTCGGTGAATGCGTAAACCGTGACCGTATAATTGCCCGCCGGGGTTGCGCCCTGAGCGCTGCCTCCGCTATTTCCGCCGCCCGTCGAACCCCCGCCGCTGCAACTCGACATCAGCGTTGCGAGGAGCACCAGCATGGCGAAGCCCGCAAAGGTGGAGGGCGAGCGCCCTTGCCGGACCGTCTTGCGGGCCGTCACGCCGAGCAGGACCAGCATCGCGATGGCCAGGAGCGGAAATCGCTGAAACGTTCCTTTCCAATCCAGCAAGGCCGGCGGCAGGGCAGCGCTGGCCGTTGTATCCACCTTCACGATGACGGCCTCCGGCAGAATGGCATCGGAGTTGACGACATAGGGGTCGAGCGGGTCAGTCGTCAGGATCGAGCAAGTTGCATTCGGCGCCGTGGTATCGCAGGAAAAATACACGTAGCCCGTGTGCGGCGCCAGCGTGGGCGTGAAGCTGCTTGTGTTTCCCGTCGTGGCTCCGGCCGTGAGAATGATGGCAGGCGGATTCCCCATCCCCGGCGCGGGTATCGCGGAAGGCTTGTACTCGCGGACGTAGTCCACCAACATCCGGTAGGGACCGGTTCCCGAAGGCAGGGAGCCGCCGCACGTTCCTCCCACCGCCACATTCAGCAGCAAAAAAACGGGACCGGCGTTTGAATTGACAACGTTGAAGCGCCAGCTCAAGCCGGCTTTTGCGTCGCTCGCCGTCACAATAAAGAACGGCTGGACCGTCGAGGTTGCCGGCGAGGGGGGCGTGGGAGGATTGACGTAATACTGCAGCATATTCGCCGACCAGATCACGCCATAGGCGTAAAACGCCGTGTTCATCTGTTCGCCGCCCGGCAAGGTGTAGTTCCTGCCGTTCGATTGCCTGTTCGATGAACTCTGGCCGTAGTGAATGGTTGAGTGGTTGGTGGTGTTTCCTGCCGGCGACCCGCAAGGGGTGGAATCTGCCCAGGCTTCCATGATGTCCGACTCGCCGCACGCCGGCCGCGAAACCGAGGAAATATCCGTCCCGAGCCACCAGAACGCCGGCCACAATCCCGGGCTCGAAAGGTCCGGCAACTCAGCGCTCGCTTCGATGCGGCCGTACTGAAAAGCCTGCGTATTCTGGGTGGTCATTCGCGCGGAGTTCCAGGTGCCGCTGTCGTTGTTGACAATCTGAATATCCAGATGGCCCTGGCCATCCACGTAGGAATTCGCCGTCGCGGGATCAAAAGTGGCCGGGCAGTTCGCTGGATTACCGGGATATCCCGGCGGCCCGCAATAGGTCTCCGCCTCGTTATTCCCGAACCCGCCGCTGCCGAGGTCGTAGCTCCAGACGGACCAGGGAGCCGTTTCGGGCGGGCCCACCGTCGTGCTGTTGAATTCCTGGCAAAGCGCCGGCATCCACGCCACGTTGCCAACCGTATTGGCGGAAACGCCCGCGCAGCCGCCTGTCCAGGCTGTGGAAGTTTGCGCCGCCGCGTTCATGGCAAGCATCAGGGCCGCCACGGCAAGTGGTAAGCCTCGACCAATGATCATTCCACGCAGGTTCCGTGCTTCCACGACAGGGCGACCCTTTTCGCGAACTTTCATGGTGACGTTGCGGCCGAATATTTTCATGGATTCTCCGTGGTCCATCTACGGATGTCAATGGCAGGCAGCCCATCGCACCGATTGCGTCTCGCGGACTTTTCGTTGTAAAAGATTGTAGCGCAACGTTCGCCCTGTGATGTGAGGGTTTGCTCATGTAATCGCGTCGCACCTGAATCAAACCCACCAACCGCAAGGGCGGCCCGGGGCCCGGCATGGCAAACGTCTTTCGCCTTGTGTTTTGACCGCGCTGCGGTTGCCGGCTGTGGTATCGTGGCATTCTGGGCGGCAGATGGAAAATTCAATTTCGAGAATCAATCAGTGAACGGTATGAATCCCAGGGTCGATGCATTTTTGAGCAGAGCCAAATAGTGGCGGCAGGAATTTGAGAAATTGCGAGGCATTATTCTGGGCTGCGGGCTCACCGAAGAGGTGAAGTGGATGCATCCTTGTTACACCTTTGAGAACAAAAACATCGTCCTGATCCACGGATTCAAGGAGTACTGCGCGCTG
>JBAUWE010000308.1:0-17603 GCA_049583595.1 Terriglobia bacterium | reverse complement strand
CAGCACGTCTACGATGTGACGGTCGATCCCCGGCAGCCCAACGTCCTCTACGCCTGCGGGTTCGAGTCCTCGGCGTGGCGCTCCAGCGACCGCGGCCAGACCTGGCAGCGCATCCGCGGGTACAACTTCAAGTGGGGCCACCGGGTCATTCCCGACCCCTACGACCCCGAAATGATCTACATCACCACCTTCGGCGGAAGCGTCTGGCGCGGACCTGCGGAAGGCGATCCCACCGCTCCCGAGGATATCGCCGCTCCGCCCGTGTTGAAGTACAGCCAGGACTGAAGTTTGGTAGCGCAGAGTTGTCCTTGAACTCTGCTGCTCTTAGTTCATGAATGGAAGCCCTCGCCCTCTCGGAGAGGGCTTGCTATTTTGGAGCCGGCGGTTTGCCTCAGCGCCGGCCGCAATTAACGCACATTATTGATCGCGTTCTTTGCGGTGTCGTGCCTGGTCTTCATGATGTTGCTGAGCATCGTGTACCGGCGGTTTTCGCTCTGCATCTCTTGCTGAAGCTGCAGGTACTGCACGCTGTAGCTCCTCTGCATTTCCCGGAGTTGCCTGGCGGCCTCGGCAAGCTGCTGGCGCGTGGTGCTGCTGCGGGCGGCAAGTTTCGCCAGGTTGTCCGCCTTCTTCTGGAGACCCGAATAGAGGGCTGAGAGTTTCTTATTAAGCTCCACCGTGTCGGCGTGAATCTTGTCGAGCTGCTCCAGGTTGGAAGCGGACTCGCCAAGTGCACGCAATGCCTCGGCCTGCGCACCCGACTTGTTGACTCTGGCCTGTGCAACGGACTTGTTGACTCTGCCCTGTGCACGGAGCCACGGGGCGGGAGCGGCCAGGAGCAGAAGCAGGGGCAGCGAAACCTTCAGTTGATTCATGAAGTTTCTCCTTAACTGGAATTTTCCTTTGGTCCCCTCTGCACCAAGAGTATACGCTCTGCCGGTTCGTTTCAAACCCAAGTTCTGCAGCCGGCATGCCAGGCGTCCGTACAGGAAAACACCCCTCACCCGGAGCGCTACCTGGCACATGCTACATGCCACCTGCCGGCTGCGTGCCCACCCCAGAGGGATTAAAAAATTCCAGATTCATGAAGGGAAAGGCACCCGCGAGGTCGCCCCGATAGATCGGGATGCCAGCCACCTTGCCACGCTTGAATCGGGATGGCGGGATCAACCCGCCGCTACCAGAAAGCCGCGGAACTCGCGGTTGGCGTCGTAAAGATGAGAATGGCGCTCCTAGCGCCTGTCGCGGTTACCGTCGCGGCAACTCCTCCTGGCCTGCTCAAGCTCGCGGCGACGCCTCTCCGCCTGGCGGCTGCGATCACCGTGGCGGCGAATTGCCTTGTGCAGATTTCCCTCGGCCCTCTGGATGCGCTGCTCGCAGTTATTGCATGATCGCGTGCGCGCCGCGCCGCCAACCAGCAACAGTGCTGCTAATACAGGAACCAATTGAAGACTCTTCCAACCATTGGCATTGTGCGGCATGACTTTCTCCTTGAACAACGACGTTTTCGGTACTTGGGCAACCTCTGTCGCGGGTGGCGCATACATCGCGCCTAAGCGGTGTGTGCGGAATACCCCTCACCCGGCCGCTGGCGCGGCCATCCTCTCCTCAAGGTAGAGGGCTATGGAATTTTTGTCGAGCGCCCGAGCCGCCGCAATGGCCGCAATGGACCCGGTGGAATGAAAACAAGCAAGCGCCTCTCGCTGCGTGGGAATGCGCAAGGCGAGAGCAGACTCTCGCACTCCAGAAAGAACCGCGGACCTCAAAACCGGAGGTTCGCGCCACCCGCTGCTCAGGACGCAGGAAGCAGGGAGTCTACTACTGCCTGCTGGGATGGATAATCGCGACCGGCTGAAGCCGTCGCCATGAGCGGCTTCAAATAGTCACTCACTAATTCACGAACCTCGGCCGTTGTCAGGGGTTTCTGGACATACTCGTAAGCGCCCAAGTCCAACGCCTCGATGCAGCAGTCAGCATCCACCGTTCGAGTCAACACCAGCACAGGCACATGGCGGTCAGCCTCGACGGCGCGACTCAGAACCGATCGTCCCTCAAAACTGGTGCTTCCCTGGTCAACCATGACCAGATCGAACCGTTCGTGTCCAAGCAACTCCACAGCCTGGGCGTAGGAGCCGACTTTCCGAACCTCATATCCAAGGTACCGCAGGATCTCTGCGTAATAATCCAGCTCGTCAACATCTTCGTCGACCAGGAGCAGCCTGAACTGCTTTTCATCCAGAGAAGCCTGCCTCGCGATATCATCCATCAGTCTCTTCGCCATAGCTTCCTCCTAAAGCTGGAGATAACCCATGCGCCTGACTCCGGGAACAAGTCGCTCACCTTCATACCGCATTTTTTCTGGCAATGAGCTTGAAGGGGATTGCCGCTCTGGCATTGGCCTGACCATTGCACTGCTACCCCCTATCTCCCCGAATGCGCAAATGGAAATACCTGAAAATCATTCCATCAAACGCCGCATTGAAATGATTAGATTGGCAGTATTAAACATGGATCCATCGCGTGTCTGTTCAATATTGCTCATAGCTTTGTTAAAAAGTGCTCATCAGCCAATGAAAAGCATTGAGCGCTCGGGACTTCCCATGTGTTGGCGGCGGAGGTTCGCGGTTCTTCGTGCCGAATGACCAAAATCCGCAGACCCCCCAGAGCGGGACGGATGGCGCTACCCCAACCACTGTTCCGCGGGTGGCGCTGCCGCCGACGGCCCATGATGAATCGCACAACCGGGTGTGGCAGCCGTGGTTTTACCCCTACGGCATCTATAGCGAGAAGAAGCAATTGGAAAAACTGGATGATATGCACAATAATCCCGTGACGCGAAGGCTGGTCAGTTCGCCAGGCAAATGGCCATGGTCAAGCTGGAGATATTATTTTTTGGAGGACGAATCAATCATCGCGATGGATCGGGCGGAATGAAGAAAAGCAAGAGCCTCTCGCTGCGCGAGAACGCAGACACGACAAAGCACCTATCAGCGCCACCCGCCTTCGAAAGTTCGTTGAGGATTGGCGGGTCGCCGATCTTTGAAGTGACCTTGAGAATTTACATAACGATTCGGCCGGAGGACAGAGGAACTCTTGCCGGAGAATTGCTGCCGTTGTGGAAGATAAGCAATGTAGCCCCATGCGTCCCCTCAGCTTTGGGCTTAAATTCTAACTTCACTGAACAATTTCGGTGCACCGGGAGGCTTTGGCCGGCACAGCCATTGTTGGTTATAAGAAAGGAATTCATGTTGGCTCCTTCTAAACGTACAGACTGGACAACCAGGGGACCGGGGCCGGAATTCGTGAGCAGCACAGATGCTGTTCCCGGACGACTGAAGTGCACTGCCGTTGGTTTCACACTTGCCCGCGCTTTAATTGTTGGATGACCGTGCTGCTCGCCTCTCTCTTCCGGCTGAGGCTGGGGCTTCGGCTCAGGCGGGTTGCTAATCTTCATCCTGCCGTTGTTAATGGCAGTCCTGGCCGGCGGCTCAATCTGGCGGGAGACTTGTGCGTAGACCCGCGACTCGTTGTGGTTCCCTACGGTCTTTGAATATTGCAGGTATGCCACAGCGTTATGCGGATCCATTTCGATGGCCCGCAAATAGGACTTTGCCGCCGAACGGGGGTTCCCTCGCACCTGGACCACTTCCCCCATAGTCTCTGCCGCCGCAGAGAAGTTCGGATACCGCTGAAGGGCTCGGTTCAAGATGTCCGCCGCCCGTTTGAGATACGGTTTGCGCTCGAGTCCAACGCGGACTGTCTCGGCCATGATTTCAGCCATGGTTTTCAACGCACCCAGGCCACTCGGAACCGCCCGGGGGCGGACGAGCTGCGCCCGGGTCAGTTGAACCCGAGCGAGGCCGACATCGGCAAACGGGAAATTTGACTGTTGCCCTGCTTCCGTAAACAACCTGTCGGCTTCCTTGAGAAGCGGATCGGCATTGTCCGGCTGAACGATCGCCAGCAGCAGATTCACATCGCCCAGGTTATACAGGGCGATGGCGCGATTTGTGGTGCCTGCTGCCTTGCCCCAGACCCCACTGCTCAGCGACTGCCGATAATATCGCCTGGCTTTCTCAAGGTTGGCCCTCACATCAGCCACGTTATCACCTTTGGATTGGGCGTATACCATCAGCGCTTCGTCTCGGAAGACGTCACCCAGCCCGTTGTAAGGAAATGCAAATGCTGAATCCCGTTTGAGGGCCTCTTCGTAAAACCGGCCGGCAGTCTTCAAGTCGCCAGCCAGGCGGTAGGCGTTGCCCATATTGTTCAGGGCAATCGGGCTGGCTGACCTGAGCTGTCCAGCGGCGCGGGCTTTGTCCAGGGCGTGCACTGCGTCTCCCGCCTGGTTCCATGCGGCGTAGACCTCAGCCAGATCTTGAAGTGCATTGGCACTTTCAGCGCATATGGCCTGCTTTCTTGCGTTCTCGTAGCGGCCGGAAACGTTTTCAATGCCTGTGGCTACCGGCTGGGATGGAAACTCGGGCCGGGTTGCAACAATCGCTTCGCTGTTCCTCTGAACCCATGCCTCGCAGGTCTTGACTGAGAGTTGTTGAGTGCTGCCCGCCTGGTGGGGGCCAAAAGTCAAGCGCGTCAACCGGGGTATGCGGGCAGGAGGGTCTGTCTCGGCCTCCGGGCCTGGTGCTGAGGCCGAAATCTGCCCACGCACGTATAGGAAACTGACACGGACCAGTCCTGGCCGGGTTTTACCCCAGCCGGGAAGTAACAGCCGGGATACCTGGGGGTTGAACTCGACTGAACCCTCCAGCTGTTCCAGGGTGGCATGGTCAGCGGTGGCTTCAAGCTCAAAGGCAGTTCCCCTGGCTCCCAGCGAGCCAAACACCGTGTTGGCAGTGAATGGGTGGCGCAGAAAGGCAAAAAGACGCCCCAGCTTCATCAGCAGGGAATCCGACGCTGAAAGCTCGACGGTGCTTCCACCGTAGATTGTGATCTCATTCTCCTGCTCAGCGTTGTTCCCCATCCGGACTGTCAGTTGTGTGTTCTGAGCCGTCGAGATCAGGTCTCCCGCGCAAACCGGGAGGCCGTTGCTCACTTGCATCGATTCGTCAGCACGCTTCAGGTTTATCGCGTCCCGGGGAGCCACGTCGACTTTCTTGCCGCCAAAGTTGATCCCGTCAATACGGCCAATGGCCGTGTCGCACGTGGAGGCAGCCCTGGCCTCAATCGGCACGGCGGCAACAAGAGCGAGAAGAAGAATAAAAGTTCTCCGCATGGCTAACCTCCTGTTGGCAATGATCCCGACCGGGAGCCGCAATCACTTTGCTGGCTCAACAGTGGCGGGGGACTTCCTGCCATAGGAAAAATATGCAACGACTAATAAAGTGAGGTCATACGAGACATTCAGGATTAAATAATCGGCACTGTACGCAACAACTCCGCTGATTAGGTAGATCCCGATGAGGATCAGCAGCCCTGAAGGGACTTGCCGTTCCCCGAAGAAGATGGTATTGAGCTTGATGTCTTTGACCGGGAGCCATCTCCGGCCGATGACGGCCATTCCGGCGATCACAAAAAATATCAGTAACTGGAAAAATGGACCCTGGTATCGAGGGTAAGTATCATTCAGCAGATCGCTGAGAATTGCGGCATGAACCTGGTAGCCGTAGAACTGGGTGCCCGTTTCAGACCCTGGTATAGAGACTTTTTCTTCCTTGTACCGCGCGCCGACTATAACGATTTTACCTTGGTAATCGGACAGGTCTCGAGCACCCAGGACATCTTCATAAGGCACGTCGATGCGCGAGTCGATAACCGGCATAACCAGGGGGAGAAGAGCCATTCTCTGCCAGTCAAAGCCAGGCGGCACCTCGCAATTCTGGTCGTCAGCCCTGCAGAGATCCATCTGGGCATGAATGTGATGGACAGGAGTTCCCTTCTGGTAGATCGTAATGTCCCTGCCCCCGGCGTCAAGCCCGTAAGAGACGAAGGGATTTTCGGGCCATTCGGCGTTCAAGAATAACAAGAAAGGCAAGGGCATCGGATCTTCAGGAGGCTCTGCGCTCATTCCACCGGCAGAGCGGCCATCGGATATTGCCACAGCGACCCGGCTCACAATTCGGCGGTTTTTTGCGTCAGTGACCTCTCCACCGATCAACAGGTTTCCATACCCGAGCGATGGTACCTGGCGGAGGTCGTCGTCTGTTCCCTCGCGGGGTACTTTCCCGATGACAATGCGGGTCCGACCGTCTCTGGCGGCATTGCGGATAGCCTGCAAGAATTTCCGGCTCGCCCCCTCTTCGGCCACGCCGGAAGAGGGAAATCTAAAATCAAAAGCAACGACCACTGCCCCTGCTTCTGCCAATCTGGATACCAGCTTCGCATGCAATCTGCGCCAAAGCACACGTTCAAGGTCATCCGTCATGAAATCCTTCAGATCCTGGTTGGCATCGAGCAGTTTTTTATTGTGTTCCGCGTCCATATAGACAAGGCGGATCCGGTTAGACAGGGTCTTTTGTGCGGTATGAGTCACAAAGCTGAAGTAAACTTGCTCCACATAACTTGAAACTCCGCCGACGTTGAACACGCTGAGTGAATAGAAAAGAAATGCAATCAAGGGAAGAGCAAACAAGCAGAAGAGCAGCCTGCTGTGCTTACGTACCCACAGAAAAGGAATCCGCCAATAAGTCTTCCCGGGTCGCATCATTTTCCCCGGTCGTGCGAAGGTTGGATTGCTCAAGCTTTAAGAACGTGTTGTCAGAAGTTTAACCTAACAAGATAGTCATTTCAAGCATGACCGGAACGTGGCGCAGAGAATGATGAACTTTGAAGGATGAAGGATGAAAGCGGCAGTGGGAAGCAGGAAATAGGGAGTAGGCAGAGGATAGCCGTGGTCAGGCTGGCGGTTTTATTTTTTGGAGGATGCTTCGATCATTGCGATGGACCGGATGCCATGAGCGCAAGCAGAAACGTCCCGCTGCGCGGGGTCGCAGACCCTACAAGGCCAGCGTTTGCGCCAGCCGCGCAGCAATCGGATTCGCCTCTACTCTTCCTCGATGGCCTATGTGCTGATGGAGGCTCTGCGCCGCTTGGGATTAAAACAGACCGAACTGGCCCGGGCACAGTCTTCGACGATTCGCCTGAAGCTCCTGAAGATCGGAGCGCTGATCCGCATTACGGTGCGACGGGTCTGGGTGTCGATGGCGAGCGGCTGCCCTTACGGAGAATTGTTCGCGCAGGCCTGTGCCCGGTTGAGGGCGCTCCCCTTACGGTGCTGGAAAAAGTCCTTCTACCCCAAAAGGGTCTCAAACGACTCCACCCCCAGGCCGAAGTGTGTCGAACCCGCCTTCTCTCACACGGTAAATGAGGCGCCAACCACCTAATCTCACGATGAAAACGAGCCGGCCCCTCAACCCTTTGCCTCCACACTGCTCATGACACCCTTCACACGCTAAAAACCGTCCTCAAGGTAACTCTTCAAATCATCGGTGAGAAAAGCGGGTTAGCCGTTGCCTTTCACCCCTCCGGGGCTGGGGTTGCCTGTTGCGGTTTCTTGTCCCATGGCTCACGCCATGGGCTAAAAGTCTTCCGCCCCCTTCGGGGCCTGGCAGCATGATGCCTTCGCCGCTGGCTTTCATGGCCTGCCTTTTGCTTCCTACCTGCTGTTTTCTGCCTGCTGCTTGCTGCCTTCTGACCTCCCAGGCCCGGAGGGCCGAAAGAATTTAGCCCGCGGCGTGAGCCGTGGGGTTCGATTGGCGTTAAAATCTTCCCCAGCCCCGGCAGGGGCGAAAGACATGTCTCACTCGCGCGAATGATGTAAGGATGAAAAAGGCAGGGTGGGCTAGAAAATAGGAAGTCGGCAAAAGGAAAAGGCAGAAGGACTGGGAACATGCCGGGCTGAAGCCCGGGGCTACATTCTCGCTGCGAGAGAACCTCCCGATCTATCGGGGCGCCAGCCGCGGAGGGGCTGTGGGCAGTGGATGTGACCGCCGGGTGAAAACATGTGCTGCCTGCACCCGAGTGGATGTATATTTTCAATTGCCGGAAGGCCAAAGCGTCAATTCCGGGTCCATAGCAAGAACGCGACAAACGGGGTGGCAACCGTCGAGCCGTACCCCGATGGGAAATTGATGTTGAACCTGAATGCGAGGTGGAAAATGAGTATGAAGCTGCGATTCGACTGGCGGTTCCTGCTTTGGCCGCTGCTGGCTCTCTTCCTGTTTTCAACCCTTCCTGCCAGCGGGCAGGGATTGGACGTACAGAAGGGGCGTAAACGGATCGACACCTGGCTGGTGCTGAATCAGGAAAAGGGATTTCATAGGATCAAGAAATACGCGGACATCCTGAACTCCTTAAGTGTCGAGGGAAATCCGTCGGAAGAATTCATACGCCGTTGCCATCGGCTCCATATTGAGGTCTACCATCTGGTCTCAGGAAAGGGTTCTGACATCGATACGCCCGCTCATCGCCGCGCTACAGTGGACCGGTACGTGCATGAGTGCCAGGTGAAGGACTTCGATGGGATCGACCTGGATTATGAGCACCTGGATGTCTCTCTCCAAAGCGCCTATTCGGATTTTCTGCGACAAATGTCCACAGCGCTGCACAGGATCGGCAAGAAGCTCAGCATTTGCGTGGGCTGTTACCCGACGCCGGGATGGACAACACCGGAGGGGAAGTTCTACGATCCCAAGGTGGTCGGCGAGACCTGCGATTTGATCCGCGTGATGTGTTACGACATGTACTGGGCGCCAGGATGGACATGGGCAGGCCGGAAGTCCGGGAATCAACCTCACCCAACAGGCGTGGGGCCAACTTCCGCTTATCAGTGGGCGCAGGCCGGGATGCGCTTCTGGCTGGGGCAGGTTCCCCGCGAGAAACTGGTGATGGGACTTCCCGCTTACTCCAACGACTATGCCCTAGACCCTCAGGGGAATGGAAAACAGGTCTATGCCTCCAAGCCCCAGATCGAGGGACCCGCTAAGGAGTTCTGGCTGTGGTACGAGCGGCTCCCCATGTATCTCTACACGCAGGATGCGGTGCCTCATATCTTTTATGCCAGCGATGCCGAGAGTACGAAGGCGCAACTGGAAACGGTCGACGAATTGGATCTGCCCGCCATCGGTTTCTGGCACTTCAGCTCTGTGGACGATGCCACCTGGGCGGCAATCAGGGCCTGGCTGAAAAACCAATGAGTTGCTCTCGGGGAATTCGGCCAAGCCATCATGTTTCAGAAGGTGGGATGGTGCGGCTCGATTGTTCGGAACAATCAGCAAGGCTGAGTAGCGAACGCGCTTGTCGAAAGGTACGTCTCGGGCGCAAAAGCCAACGATGCTGAGGGCAGGACGCTGGACCTGAGAGACCTGGAGCTGGAGCCCTGGCTCAAGTACGACTGGAGCCACAACCATGATTCGCTGCCCGCGTCCGAGGATTTGGAACGGTCAAAAGAATTGATCGCCTGGAGTGACCATATCGTTTTCGCCTATCGGACGTATTGGTCGATGCCGCCTGCTCTGCTGACGCTTTTTATAGAAATGGTCATCGTTTCCCGGTTCGCCTTCAAGTGCCACAAGCCCCTTTTCGGCGTGACTCCCCGCTGGGACCGGCTCCTCAACGGGCGCACCGCCACACTGATCTCGACGATGGATGCGCCGCCGATTTTCATGAAACTGCACGACCTTGACCCGGGCGGGAAGGTGATGAAAGACGTGACACGCTTGACGGGGATCAAGCTGGTCGGGAAGCACTATTTCGGCTCCGTCGTGCTGTCGTCGGAGAAAAAGAGAAAGGGATGGCTTGCCAGGGCATGCAATATCGGCAGCAAGGACAGCCGCTGCTTGTAGCCACTCTGCGAGCACCGGCATTCGCCTGGATCAGGTCCGGCGGTCCCTGGCGCAGGCGAAACCCCCTTGCGCCACATGTTCAACACTTCCCCGACTGAACAACCAGACGGAGACAAACGCGCGCCGGAGCTGCTCTTGTGTTTTCAACAACTTAGCCGGCGCGAGCAAATCTAAGCCTGCAGTTATACAGCCCTTGAACCCGCAAAAGTGACAACGTCTAACGACGCAGCCAAAAGGCCATCGAACTGAGAGGCAAAGCCACAGGATTCCGCGGAAGGAGGTTTGGTAGCGCTACCGGGAATCGAACCCGGGTTTCCAGATTGAGAATCTGGCGTCCTAACCCCTAGACGATAGCGCCATTGGATACGTATAACTTTTCTAACACCCGGTTTCGAAGGCTGTCAAGTCGCAGGCCGGATATTGCCGATTCCTGCCATGTCTCCGGACACGAATTCCGTAAGCCGGTCAGTACCGGGTGGACGAAGAGAAATTGAACTCGTTCACCTTCATGGCAGGGACCACCATTTCAAAAGACTCTTCGCCGGCTGTGCGCTGTGGCCCGCCCATAGCTTCCACCCGGTTCAGCATGTCAAACAGACTCTGGTTGAAACGAAGGTTTCTGACGGCGTGTTTGACCTCGCCGTCTTCAATCCAGAATGTCCCGTCGCGCGTCATTCCGGTCAGGATCTTCTGATAAGGATCAACCTCCCGGATATACCAGAGCCGCGTGACGAGCAGCCCGCGCGAAGTGGATTTCACCATATCGTCAACACTCGTCCTGCCGCCCTCCATGACGATGTTCATGGGCGCTTCGCCATATTCATTGGGAAGCGAAAAGCCGTGGCCGGTGGCGGTCTTTCCCATCTTGCGGGCCGTCGCCCGCGCATAGACAAGATTGCTGACCGTTCCCTTCTCCACCAGATTCACGCGCTGCCGCGGAATCCCTTCTCCGTCAAACGGCGCCCCGGCCTGCAAGGGGTGGAAAACATCGTCGTGGACGTTGATGTTTTCGCCAAAAAGCTTTTGGCCCACGCGGTCCGACAGGCAGCTGCGGCGCTCGTCGACCGACAAGCCCCCAAAATCAAAGAAGAGAAAACCCAGAAGGTCCAGAACAGCGGCCGGCTCGAGAATCACAGTGTACTTGCCCGGTGTAATGTCCTGCTGGTCCCGATTTTCAAGGGCCTTGCCCGCCGCGCGGTCCGCCAGGACTTCCGGCTCAAGCTCCAGGCAGGAAGGTGAGGTTTTCTTGGCCCAGCCGGAGCTTCCCTCTTTCAGCATGGTGATGGAGAACTCTGAACTGGTTTCCTCGTGGAAAGCTTCCAGGCCGCGTGAGTTGAACAGACCCGTCACGTGAACACCGTTTGAATAGACACCGGCAGCCGTCAGGCCATCCTTCTCGGCACGTTCGATCGCCACACGGACCGTTTCCGCGCGCGCCTGCGGGCCCAATTCTGCAGACTCAGTGTCAAACCGATCGACCGACCGGTACATTTGAGGGCCGGGCATCCGCAGCAATTCAGGATTGGGTGGCCGGAGGCGCGCCAGCGCCAGGGCCGCTTCACAAACCTGCCGAATGGAGTCTTCATCCAGCTTGTTGGTGCTGGCCCGCGCCGTTCGCTGGTTGACCACCGCACGGACCGACAGGTCCAACCCGTCTTCCGCAACGTTCTGATGAATGCAGTTGTTGGCGAAGCGCGTCAACGAATATGACGTCGAAGTGATAAAAGCTTCCGTTTCGTCGGCGGTGGAATACTTCAGAACCTTTTTGAAGATTTCTTTTGCGCGTTCGCGTTTGAGCATCGTTATACCAGTCACCGTCGGGTTACGTCGCGACCCGGCAAGGAGGAGTTGAACAGCCGGCCGGACGTCCCCGGTTACTTTGAATACGCCACGCCCACCTGGACTTTCCGGAAGCGCGAGGGAGAAGCTCCATGCCCGGTGCCCATGGTCTGCATCGGCTGTCCCTTGCCGCAGTTGGGAGTGCCCCACAGCGTCCACTCTTCCGGACCGCAGATGGCGTCGCAGGAATTCCAGAACTCCGTGGTGATGCCTCCGTAGCTGGGATTCTTCAGCATACGGGTCCGCTTGCCATTTTTGATTTCCCATCCGATCTCGGTTCCGAACTGGAAATTGTAGCGGCGGTCGTCAATCGACCAGCTCCGGTTGGTCTCCATATAAATAGCGTCATCGGTATCGGCAATGAGATCTTCGAGCGCGCCCTGGCCGGGGAGCAGGCTGACGTTGGTCATGCGGATGAGCGGAATCCGGTTCCAGCCTTCGGCCCGCATGCTGCCGTTTGAACGCTCCTGGCCGATCGCCCCCGCGGTTTCCCTCGAAGTCAGGTAGCCGGTGAACAAACCTTCTGTGATAATCGGCGTGTTGTGCGCCGGAACTCCCTCGTCGTCATAGGCAAACGTGCCCAGGCCGGGCCCGTGAGCGGGTGTCGCATCGGCCACCACGTTCACGATGTCGGAGGCATACTTCAGCTTATCCAGCTGGTCGAGCGTCAGGAAGCTCATGCCGGCAAAGTTGGCCTCCGTGCCCAGAACACGATCAAGCTCAATGGGGTGCCCGATCGATTCATGTATCTGCAAAC
Source organism: Terriglobia bacterium (assembly GCA_049583595.1). GTDB lineage: Bacteria > Acidobacteriota > Terriglobia > UBA7540 > UBA7540 > SCRD01. The sequence continues at coordinate 5,207 of JBAUWE010000308.1, read as the reverse complement.
CCACCTGCGAGCCGCCCAGGATGATGTCCATTTCGCCCGCCGGGCACTGGTCACAGGCATGCAATGCCGCTGCTTCCTCGGCAATGCGCGGAGCGTTGCCCAACAGGTCCAGTTCCTCCACCAGTTCGTAGCCTTTGGTCTGGTATTGTCCGCCGAACGAGTTGGGGTAAGAGCGCCGCTGGATTTCGTTTCCGGCAAACGACGTGGCGACGAATCCGGTGCCGGTCTGGTTCTTGATCTGGCGGATTTCCGAGCCGAGGCTGGAAAGGAAGAGCTGGTCAATACGGTGGAAGTCCATGGCCACTTCCGAAAGCGTGATGTTTTTCACCTTGCGCAATTCGGCATCCACCTTCAACATCAGGTCCAGGCAGCTCGACACAGGAATTGAAAAAGGATCAATCCGACAAGGACCTTCCCATTGGTCCACGGTTTTTGTTTCCGTCGCCAGCTCAACGTCGTGCTTCTTTGCCAGAGCGCTGGCTTTGGCAATTTCAATCGCCTTTAACGTGGCGGCGAGGACGCCCTGGCGTGAGAGGTCGTCGGTTGAGGCAAATCCCCAGGAGCCGTCCGCAATCACGCGCACTCCGAGCCCGAAGGACTCCGATTCCCGAACCTGCGCCGTTTCACCGTTCTTGGTGGAGAGATACCGCTGGCGGACGTCCATCACGCGAACGTCAGCGTAACTCGCACCCTGCGAGGTTGCTGCATCGATTGCCAGTGCTCCGAGCTCTTTCATTACACAAACCTGCCCGATAACGGAATCGTTGCTTTTCTACCGTTTCTTCGTCCGGGTTTTCTCGAATTCTGAACCGGATGTCCTGAAAACAATCATGGATTGCAACTTAACGAGGAAGGTGAACGGTAAGGCCGTCCAGTAAAGCGGCCTTACCGTCATTCTTCAATGCCGCAGGGGAAGAAGCATGCCCTCCTGCCAGCGAACCTACGTCCCTTCAGACCAGGATGCCAGGTACTCCACCTGTTCCGGAGTCAGCGTATCAATCTCGATACCCATCGTCGCCAGCTTCAGCTGGGCAACCATCTCGTCGAGGTCGGCGGGAACAGCATAGACTTGAGGCGTCAGACTCTTGCTGTTCTTTGCCAGATATTCAGCGGAAAGCGACTGATTGGCAAAACTCATGTCCATCACAGATGCCGGATGTCCTTCCGCCGCCGCCAGGTTGATCAGCCGGCCTTCGCCCAGCAGATAGAGCTTTCGGCCATCTGCCATGACATATTCGTCAACAAACTCGCGCACCCTCCGCTTGGAAGTTGAGAGAGCTTCAAGGGCTGGTATGTCGATTTCCACATTGAAATGGCCCGAGTTGGCGATGACGGCCCCGTCGTTCATCGCTTCAAAGTGTTCTTTCCTCAGAACCGACTTGTCGCCGGTCAGGGTCACGAAGATTTCGCCGATCTTTGCCGCCTCGGCCATGGGCATCACGCGGAAGCTGTCCATCCGGGCTTCCAGCGCACGCGTCGGGTTCACTTCCGTCACAATCACGTCAGCGCCCAGCCCGCGCGCCCGCATGGCAAAGCCGCGTCCGCACCATCCGTAACCAGCCACAACAACCTTCGAGCCGGCCAGCAGGATATTCGTCGCACGGATAATGCCGTCCACCGTCGATTGCCCCGTTCCATAGCGATTGTCGAACAGGTGCTTGGTGTCAGCGTCGTTGACGGCAATAATGGGGTACTTCAACACGCCCTGCTTGGCCATGGCACGCAATCGGATGACGCCGGTGGTAGTCTCCTCGGTTCCGCCGATGATGCCCGGAATCAGGTCCTTGCCCTTCGTCAGAATCGTGGTCACCAGGTCCGCACCGTCGTCCATGGTGATTTGCGGTTTGTGCTCCAGGGCCGACTGGATGTGAGAGTAATAAGTGTCGTTGTCCTCCCCGCGGACGGCGAAAACGGGAATCTCATAGTCCTTCACCAATGAAGCCGCCACGTCATCCTGGGTGCTCAGAGGATTGGAAGCGCAAAGCACAACGTCCGCGCCGCCATCGCGAAGCGTGATGGCCAGGTTGGCGGTTTCAGTGGTGACGTGCAGGCAGGCCGAAACTCTGATCCCCTGCAGGGGCTTTTCCTTCAGAAAACGATCCTGGATACTTTTCAGGACCCGCATCCACTGGCCAGCCCACTCAATCCGCTTCTTCCCCTCGGCGGCCAGGCCCAGGTCCTTAACATCGTAAGCACTTTTGTTGATTACAGGCATTACAAACCACTCTCCTTTTTCAAAATCGCAGCTTTGTCAGTCCGTTCCCATGCAAATTCCCGATCGGGCCGTCCAAAGTGACCATAAGCTGCTGTTTTTGTGTAGATCGGACGGAGCAGATCGAGCGACTCGATGATGCCCCGGGGCGACAATTGGAAGTGCTTCCGGACCAACTCAACCAACCGCCCGTTCTCCACTTTTCCCGTGCCGAAAGTATCCACCAGCACGGACACCGGCTCGGCAACGCCGATGGCGTAGGCAAGTTGAACTTCCACATGAGTCGCCAGGCCGGCAGCGACAATGTTCTTGGCGATGTAGCGCGTCATGTAGGCGGCAGAACGGTCCACCTTGGTGGGATCTTTTCCGGAAAACGCGCCGCCTCCGTGGCGGGCCCACCCGCCGTAGGTGTCCACAATGATCTTCCTGCCCGTCAGGCCGGAGTCACCCACCGGTCCGCCGGTTACAAACCGTCCTGTCGGATTGATGTGGTACTTGGTGTTCGCGTCCATCATCGAGGCAGGAATGACCGGCTTGATGACGCATTCAATGATGCCTTCGCGAAGCGTCTCATTGGAAACGCTGGCAGAGTGCTGCGTGGAAACCACCACGGCTTCCACCCTCAGGGGTTTGTTGTCGAGATACTCGACCGTGACCTGCGATTTGCCGTCAGGCCGGACAAAATCCAGGATACCTTTCTTCCGCACCTCCGCCAGCCGCAGGCAAAGCTTCTGGGCCAGGGTGATGGGCAAAGGCATCAGTTCGTCGGTGTCGTTGCACGCGTAGCCGAACATCATGCCCTGGTCACCGGCGCCGCCGGTTGAAACTCCCATGTCGATGTCACCGCTTTGCCGGGTCAGGTTGACATGAATCTTGCAACCATCTGCCGTGAAGCCGCCTTCGGGGTCCGTGTAACCAATCGAGCGGACGGTGTCACGCACCAGGCGCTCGATGTCCAGTTTGGCGCTGGTCGTGACTTCGCCAATCACATAAACATCGCCATCCTTAACCATCGACTCGCAGGCCACGCGGCCCTTTGGGTCCGCCGCCAACACGGCGTCAAGCACCGCGTCCGAAATCTGGTCGCACACTTTGTCGGGATGTCCTTCCGTCACCGACTCGGAAGTGAAAAAGTAATGATGATCAAGCCCAGCCACGTGGGTCTCCTTCCTCTATGCGAAAATATCCCCCGCTGTGCAAATATGCAACGCTAGCACAGCGTCTCCAAAACCGTCAACCATTTGGTATCCGGGTTTCACTCCCCTACAGCGAACAGCGCCGTTGCGGGGTCCAACCGTTCTCCCGGAGATTCTGATGCCATCCGCCAGTGAGTTCCGCCAAAGCTGTCAAGCAGCCCCTTTGCATTTCATTGCTTCCATCAGCCGAGACGGGAAAACTTAAGTTACGGACTGCTATCGAGCCGCCCTAAATTCTTCTCAGCCCACCAGCGCCGCAGGGCAACCAGCGCCCATACGGATTCCACCAGGCCAAATGGCCAGGCGCCCTGCAGGAATCCATAGATCGAACCCATCAGGCACGAAGCGGCGAACGCCAGAATGAACCAGTGGCTGCGCTTCTCCAGCCCGTAGCAGACCAGCATGGCCGTCACCGCAAAAAGTCCAAAAGCGGTCAGGTCGCTCAATGGATGACTTCCCCGGTCTCCGCGGCTCCAATAAATCTCCCGCGGCGTTCAGTAACCTCACGGGACGCCCTTCGACCAGGCCTTCCTCGACAAAACCCAGGTCCGGTGGTCCCGGCGACCCGGAACGGTTAACTCGTTTTCGCCACGGCGCGCCGCGACTTCAGATATTCCTGGATAAACGGATCGATGTCACCATCGAGAACGCGGTCCGTATCTCCCACTTCAAATTTGGTCCGGTGGTCCTTCACCATGCGGTAGGGGTGCAGCACGTAGGAGCGAATCTGGCTGCCGAACGCATTCTCGCCCTTGGAATCTTCAACCTTCTGCGCCGCCTCGCGCCGCCGCTGGAGTTCCAGGGCATAGATCCGGGAGCGCAGGAACTTCATGGCCATCTCTCGATTGCGGTGCTGCGACCGCTCGTTCTGGCACTGCGCCACGATTCCGGTGGGAAGGTGCGTGATGCGCACGGCGGAGTCCGTGGTGTTGACGTGTTGGCCGCCCTTCCCCGAGGAGCGGTAAGTATCAATCCTTAATTCATCAGGCTTGATTTCAACACTGATATTGTCGTCGATTTCCGGGCTGACGTATACCGACGCGAACGAGGTGTGCCGCCGCGCCGCCTGGTCAAAGGGCGAGATGCGGACCAGCCGATGCACGCCGCTCTCCGCGCTCAGCAGGCCGTAAGCATAATCACCCGCGGCGGTGAAGGTTGCAGACTTTAAACCGGCTTCTTCGCCAGCCTGGTAATCGTTCAGCGTGAACTTGAAGTTGTGCCGCTCAGCCCATCGGCGGTACATACGCAGCAGCATTTCCGCCCAGTCCTGCGATTCGGTCCCGCCGGCGCCCGGATGGACGGTCACGATGGCGTTCAATTGGTCGTTTTCGCTTGGGAGAAGGCTGGTGGTCTCCAACTGGCTGACCTCAGCTCGCAAGATGTCTATCTCAGCCCGGACTTCCTGTAAAACGCTTTCGCCCTCTCCCGCCAGCTCAAAGTAGGCTTCGAGATCAGAAACTTTTGCGGCCAGGCGCTCGTCAGACTGTATGGCCGATTCCAGGCGTTTGCGTTGCCCAAGGATTTTTTGAGAATTCTGCTGGTCTTCCCAGAAGTCGGGGCGGGTTATCTGCTTCTCAATCGTTTCCAGTTCGCGACGTTGTCCTGCAGCGTCAAAGAAAACTCCGAAGTTCCTGGACTCGACGCTTCAACTCGTCAAATTCTCTTGTCAGATCTTCAATCACGATTGCTCCTCAAGGTTTCTCTGGATTTCAACCGGCTGTGCGCGGCCAAAACCCGGAAACAGCATCCACACAAGAATCCATCCCGCCGCAACGGCAACACAGGACCAGGCAAAGACG
>JBAUWE010000307.1:0-5105 GCA_049583595.1 Terriglobia bacterium | reverse complement strand
GATATGGCCCGCGTTACGGCAAAGGCTATTGAATGCGCTGAAGGAAACCTGCCCGGTGCAAAGGTGAGAAATCTTGCCCAGCGGGTGGAAAGCTTCCTGCGTGAGCGGATGGAGTTCTATTTCCGTGAGGTCGCGGGGCTCCGGTATGACACGGTTCGAGCCGTCCTGAGCCCGGCTGTTCCCGCAGGCGCCGATGTTCCAGCCGCTGCGCTGGCGCGTGCCCAGGCGCTGGAAAAGGTGCGCGATACAGAAGATTTCCTGGCGCTGGCTGCCGCCGCCAAGCGGACCCGCAACATCCTGACCAAGTCGGCGGGAGTGGACCTCGTGGGCGGCACATCGTCTGTGAATACGGATCTGCTGCGTGAAGGTCCGGAGCAGGAGTTATATGCCGCGTGCGAAGGCATCACTAAGAGCCTGGAATCCATCGAGGCAACAGGGGACTACGAAGCGTCTTTCCAAACGATGGCCAAAATCAGGCCTCAGGTGGACCTGTTTTTTGACAAGGTCCTTGTAATGGCCCAGGACCCGGCCGTCAGAGAAAACCGGCTTCGGCTGCTGGTCCATTTGAATCGTGATGTTTTTGCCCGGCTTGCGGAGCTTTCAGAGATTGCAGTGGAGACTCACGGCTCCTCAAAGCAGGGGCGCTAAGTTGGGTGTGCCGGCATGTACGCAGACGCGCGCACCTAAAGTGTTACCTCAACTATTGTCGGCGCGCCGACTTTGACGGTCGATGCCAACACTCTAAGTTGTCGCCGTCGTTTACCGATTGAGCGGCGCGATTGCAGGCGTTTCAAGAATTCCCCGGCCTCGAGCCGTGTTCAGATTTCATCACAAGGAGAGCAGGAATTATGGAAAAATTTGTTTACTTTTTTGGAAACGGCAAAGCCGACGGCCACGGAACCATGAAAGATATTCTGGGCGGCAAAGGAGCCGGGCTAGCGGAGATGACCAACGCGGGCCTGCCGGTTCCACCCGGATTTACGATCGCGACTTCGGCATGTCGTGCCTTTTTTGAAGCCGGAAACCGTCTTCCTCAGGAGGTGCTTTCGCAGTCCGAAAAAGCACTTGAGCGGCTGGAGAAGCTCCTGAAGCAACGCCTGGGTGACGCACAGAATCCGCTTCTCGTTTCCGTTCGCTCCGGCGCCAAGTTTTCTATGCCCGGCATGATGGATACCATCCTTAACCTCGGCATGAACGACAAGGCTGTCGAGGCGGTTGCACGAAAGGCGGAAAATCCAAGGTTTGCTTATGACAGCTATCGCCGCTTTATTCAGATGTTCGGCAACGTCGTCATGGAGATTTCCAAAGACAAGTTTGAGCATATTCTCACAGCCCAGAAAAAGAAGCACAAGTTCACACTGGATACGGAACTGACGGCCGGAGATTTTAAGCAGGTTATTGAAGGCTACAAGCAGGTCATCCGCAAATCCACCGGAACGGACTTTCCCCAGGATCCTCGCACCCAGCTCAAGATGTCAATCGAAGCCGTCTTCCGCTCATGGAACAACCCGCGGGCCGTCACCTACCGGCGCATGAACAAAATCCCCGATGGCCTGGGGACCGGGGTCAACGTCCAGGCCATGGTGTTTGGAAACATGGGCGACACCTCCGGAACGGGCGTGGGATTCACCCGCAACCCGGCCACGGGCGAAAACAAGTTTTATGGCGAATTCCTGATGAACGCCCAGGGTGAGGACGTGGTGGCCGGCATCCGAACGCCCGTACCCATCGTCGAACTTCAGAAGATCATGCCGGAGGTCTTCGACCAGTTGCGGAAAATTACCTCACGCCTGGAGCACCACTACAAGGACGTGCAGGACTTCGAATTCACCATTCAGGAAGGCAAGCTTTACATGCTCCAGACCCGCACCGGCAAGCGGACGGGCAAGGCCGCCGTCAAAATTGCTGTCGACCTGGTTGAAGAAAGGATCATCAAACGCAACGAAGCGTTGATGAGGGTTGAACCCGACCAGCTGAATCAACTGCTTCATCCAATACTTGATGAATCAAAGCCTCTGAAGGTGATTGCAAAAGGCTTGCCGGCTTCACCAGGAGCAGCGGTTGGCCGGATAGTGTTCACCGCCGAAGATGCTGTGGAAAAAGGGAAGCATCATCCCGTGATTCTGGTTCGCGCTGAAACGGTACCGGATGACATCCATGGCATGGAAGTGGCCGCCGGCATTCTGACCTCACGAGGCGGCATGACCTCGCACGCAGCGGTTGTGACCCGCGGCATGGGCAAGTGCTGTGTGGCCGGCTGTGGCGCCGCGGAAGTGGATGAGAAGAAGAAGCAGTTACGGATTGGCAAGCTGACGCTCAAGGAAGGCGACTGGATCTCACTTGACGGTTCGACCGGGAGAGTGATCCTTGGCCAGACAAACACACTTCTTCCCGATCCGTCCAGCGGCGAGTTCGCCACATTTATGAGCTGGGCCGACAAAGTCCGCCGCCTGGGAGTTCGGGCGAACGCCGATGTTCCGCGAGATGCTGGGGTGGCGCGCCGCTTTGGAGCGGAGGGCATAGGGCTTTGCCGGACCGAACACATGTTTTTTGCCAGTGACAGGCTCCCGCACGTCCAGCGGATGATTATGGCCTGCAAGGACACGACGGACGAAAAGGAAGCGGCCCGCTACCGGAAGGAGCGGCGCATGGCACTGGCCAAGCTTCTTCCCATGCAGAGGAAGGACTTTGAGGGTCTTTTTAAGGCCATGGACGGCCTGCCGGTAACCATTCGAGCCCTGGATCCTCCCTTGCACGAATTCCTTCCCAAGCGCGAAGAACTCATGGTGGAAATCGCCACCCTCGAAGCGAAAGGAAAGAAGGGAACCAAGCTGAACGAATTGAAGAATATGTTGGCAGTAGTTGAAGGATTACATGAATTCAATCCCATGCTGGGCCTTCGGGGTTGCCGTCTTGGCATCATGTATCCGGAGATTACCGAGATGCAGGCCCGGGCCATCTTTGAGGCGGCCATCGAATGCAAGAAGCGTGGCATCGATGCCCGGCCGGAAATTATGATCCCCCTGGTGGGCGATGTCCGGGAACTGGCGCTTCAAAAGGAGATTGTCAACCGCGTGGCTAAAGAGGTTTTTGCGAAAAAAGGTGTTCGGGTTAAATACCTGGTGGGAACCATGATTGAACTGCCCGCCGCGGCACTCTCCGCCGGGGAGATCGCGGAAGAAGCGGAGTTCTTCAGCTTCGGCACCAATGACCTTACACAGACCACCTTTGGCCTGTCGCGCGACGACTGCGGAAAAATTATCAACGCTTACGTGAAGCAGAAGATCTGGCCGGCTGATCCTTTTGCCGTGCTGGACCCGAAGCGTGTCGGACGGCTGTTGAAAATTGGGACCTCTGAAGGCCGCAAGACCCGCGCAAAACTCAAGGTTGGTATTTGCGGAGAGCACGGCGGCGATCCGGCATCCATCCAGGTCTGTTCTGACGCCGGGCTCAACTACGTTAGCTGCTCGCCCTATCGTGTACCGATCGCACGGCTGGCGGCTGCTCAAGCAGCCCTGCGTGAAGCAGAGCAAAAGAAGAGCGCTTCGACCGAAGCGTACACAACAGCCTAAGTTACATGAAAGCAGCGATCCCTGAATCCAATATCAAGCAATGCTTTAGGTCTTGAATTTAAGGTAGCGGGTTCGGGATCGCTGTTGTTTTCAAGCGAAGCTTTTCAATGTCGACGCGTCGACATCCGCTCTATCCCGCCCCATCCGGCTATAGGGAGCCGCTGACTTCAGTTAAGGAAATGCTTCTCAAGTCTTGATCCGTCCCAGAAGGTAAATGCCGCCCAAGGCGAACAGGACATCGGGAGACCACGCCGCCACAGCCGGAGGTAGCTGGCTGAGATTGCCCATGGCCTGAAACAGGCTCGACACGGACCAGTAGACAATGGCGATGCCAATGCTGAGCGCGATCCCGGCCAGCGCGCCCCGGCTCCCGGTAGAAAAGGAAAACGGAATGGCGATCAGCGTGACAACGAATGCGATGAGTGGATAAGAGAACTTTCGGTTGAGCGCAACGGAGAGGCGAACCACATCAAACCCGCTCTGCTTGAGGCTTTGGATATACTGGCGCAACTCGATCACGCTCAGCTGCTCCGAGGGCTTGACTTCTTTCTTGAAGTAGGACGGAGCTTCATCCACCTCACTGAAGGTACGCACGGCAAAGGGTTGGTAATCCGTAACACGGCCGTCGGAAAAATCCCGCACCCATCCGTCCTCGAGGACCCAGCGTCGAACGTGCGGCTCCCAGAAGGCGCGGGCGGCATAGACCCGCCGCTTCAGGCGAAAGGTATTGGGCTCAATTTCAAATACTGACAGGTTCGCAAAAACGTTCAGGTCCGGGTCGAAAAAGCGGTAATTGTAAATTTTGTCGGACTTCCCGAAAATCCACTGCCGGTCAGGCCGATACAGGGTCTGGGCAGGCTTGCCTTTGATCTGGTTCCTGATGGCGTCCTGCTGCTGGTTGGTTTCAGGCAGATAGTTATTGCCCAGCAGGAACATGCCTCCACTGAACAGACCTGCGCACACCAGAATCGGCACAGAAATGCGATAGAGGCTGATTCCTGCGGACTTGATGGCGGTGATCTCATTCGACTTGCTCAGCAGGCCAAAGCTGACCAGTGTCGAAACCAGAATGCTGAGCGGCAGCATCAGGTAGACAATCTGGGGTATCAGATACCAGTAATATTCCACTAAAAGCGGGGCCGTGATGTGGTTTCGCACAATGTCGCCCAGCAACTGGAAAAAATCAAAAATAATGTAAATGCCCGTGAAGGTAACCAGCAGGATGGCCAGGTAAAACAGCCAGCTCCGCAGCACGTAGAGATCCAGAATCTGGAAAGCCCGCCATACGAACCTCCGGCGCTTTAAGCCGTTCTGCTCTGCGGCTTGTTTGCGCCCTCCCATATGGAATCGTTCGAGCGTGTGGCCGATTTTCTCAAGCCAGGCGTGCAGAAAGTCCACTCCTGTTCTCACGCGATTGGTCTGGCGCAGCATGATGAGTCCCGCGACCCCGAAAATAACATTGGCCGTCCATAACCCAACAACAGGATTCAAGCGGCCTTCCTTTGCCAGGTTCAACCCGGAAGCCATCAGGAC
>JBAUWE010000306.1:0-27506 GCA_049583595.1 Terriglobia bacterium | reverse complement strand
CCAGGCTTTCCCACCAGAGCCGCAAAATCTGCAGCCAGGGCGGCCGGCGGTTGAGCGCCAGAGCGCCGCGCTCATAAAGCATGCGAGTCTCATTGCGCCGGATCTTGCCGCTGGAAGTTTTGGGAATACTCTGCGGCGCCACCAGTTCCACCTTGTCGGGCGGAATGCCGACCGCCAGACCGACGCGCTCGATGACTTCCGCCTCAATGCGGTCGAGGTCTTCCTTGTTGGCCACACGGGTTTCCGCTACCACCACCAGTTGCTCGGTGCCGAGTTCGGAATCGCGCCTGCCAAAGGCCGCCACACAGCCCCGCCGCACTTCCGGAACTTCCGCCGCGGCCAGTTCCACTTCCTGCGGGACGATGTTGCGCCCGGACTTGATGATCAGGTCCTTGGCGCGGCCCGTGATGTGAATTTCACCGCCGCCCCAGTAGCCGAGATCGCCCGAATCCATCCAGCCGTCTTCGGTGGTGACGGCGGCCGTCGCTTTGGGATTGCGGAAGTATCCCGCGGTTTTTGACGGGCCGCGGAAAAGCACTTTGCCCTGGATGCGCTCACCCAGCGGCTTGCCATCGGGATCGATCACTTTGATTTCGTGTCCCGGCAAGGCTTTGCCGTTGGCCACAAAGCGCAGAGCGCTGGAGTCTTCCGGTTCAGCGGGGACGGCCTTGCCCTCAGACTCGAAAATGTCGCGGCGGATGCGGTCAATCACCGGGCGGCGGTTGATGGGCGGAAAGGCCAGGGCCACGGAGGATTCGGCCAGGCCGTAACACGGCACAAAACTTTCCGCCCGGAAACCGTAAGGCTTGAATCGCTGTTCAAAGCGTTCCAGCGTGCCGGGCAGCACCGCCTCGCCGGCGTTGATGGCCACGCGCCAGGCGCTGAGGTCCAGGCCCTCGAGGGCGCTGTCCGGAATCTTGCGCGAGCACAGCTCGTAGGAGAAATTCGGGGCGGGGCAGAGCGTGCCGCCGGAGTCGTGCAGCGCCCACAGCCACCTTTCCGGCCGGCTGAGAAAGGCCAGGGGCGAAAGGATGGTGATGGGCAGCGCGTAATAGACGCTGTAGAGCCATGAGCCGATCAGGCCCATGTCATGATAAAGCGGCAGCCAGCTCACCACGATGTCGGAGGGTTGCACGTTCACGGCCCAGCCGATGCCGCGAATGTTGGCCAGCAGGTTGGATTGCGTGAGCACCACACCCTTGGGTTCGCCGGTGCTGCCAGAGGTGTACTGGATGAAAGCAGCCTCGGCCGCTTCAATGGCTCCGGGCTGCAGCCGCGCGCCGCTCGCAGCAAGGTCCTCGACGGTGGTCACGCCCAGAATGCTGGGCAGGTTGAGCCGCAACAGTTCGGAAACCCTCCGGGCGGGTTCAAAGCTGATCAGAAACCGCACTTCCGCATTGCGGAGAATGCCCACCTGCCGGCGAACGTATTCCTCAATCTTGTCGGGCCGCGCCGGAGGGTAGATGGGAACGGCGATTCCTCCGGCCAGCATGACCCCAAAGAAAGCGTAGAAAAATTGCGGGCAGGTGGGCAGCATGATGGCCACAGTTTCATTCCGCCGCAACCCCGCAGAGACCAGTCCGGCCGCCACGTCGGAGGCCGTGGCCAGCAGTTTGCCGTAGCTGATGTCCTCTCCGGAATTGCCTTCCAGCATGTGCGCCTGGACGCGGTCCGGGTCCACCTCGGCATGCTTGCGCAAAACCTCGATCAGCGTACGGGCAGACTCCGGCGGCGGCGGGGCAACTCGCCCGGGCTGCCGGATGGTGTAGCGCTGCGAGGCGGCAGGAGCTTCTTCTTCACCGCCTGCCACGGCGCGCACCCAGTCGGCGGGCGTGTCGGCTTCTTCAGCGATTCGGTCGGGCAGCCGGACGTTGAAGTGCGCTTCCGTGCGCACCAGCAGCTCCACCATCTCCAGGCTTCCCAGGCCCAGGTCGCGCTCCAACGAGGAGCGAAGCGTGACGGCTTCCGCCGCGCGCAGCGATCCCAGCTCGGTGAGAAGCTCGCGGACAATCTGCAGCATCTGTTCTTCAAGCTGAGCCGCGTCGATTTGTCGAGGCGTGGTGGGCATTTCGATGGCAGTTGCTGTACGGGATTCCTTAAATCTTAAACGACCACTCCTTCACGGCTTCGGGCTGGACCCATCTCTCAATTCCCGCAATCTGATGGTGAATCCAGTAGTCTTTCCAGTGAATCCGTTCCGGGTCCCAGGGCAGCAGCATCTTATCCTTTTCGGAAATCTTCCGGTAGGCGGTCCGGATGTTTTCGGATTCAAAAACGTAGCGGTTGTACAGGATGAACGGCAGGTACTGGTCAAGCGTCTGCTCGCGGAACCGAGCCTGCAATCCCAGCGTGCGTAACGCGCTTTGCCAGCTCGCCAGCGATTTCCTTCCTGGAAGCCCGGCATTTTTCACCGCGCTGTGCATGCGGTCAATGATGGCCTGCGCCCGGCCGATTCGCTTTTCCAGCCTCCGCCGCCGGGCCCGCGCTTCTTCAACCGAGATAAAACGCGCCCGCCCGCGCGAAGCGGCGATGCGGATGGGCAGTCTTCCTTTGCCATTCCGGTCCGCCTTTTTTTGCGCTTCCTGCCGCAGCAGATTCACCAGCGGTCCCAGCCGGATGGGATTCACGTCCGCCGTCCCCAACTGATACACATCTTCAGCGCGGCTGTCCAGCAGCAGCGCGCCCACCGCCAGGATCGCCGCCGCCACGAGGTCCACGGGAACCACTTCCAGAGGCGTGTTGCGCCGCACGGGCCAGTGCTTCAGGCCGCTCATGGCCATCAGCACCAGCGGGGCCGCAGTCCTTCCGCCTTCAATCCAGCCGGGGAAAGGAAACCGCAAAGCGCTTTCAACAATGGCCGGGCGCACGATGGACCAGTCCAGATCCTTCTCCCTGGCAATCAACTGTTCGCCCAGGCTTTTGGAATAGGTATAGGTGTTGACCCATCCCCAGTGTTCCGCCCGCCGCCTGCCCAGGGCAACCAGTTTCTGCGCCGTTTCCCTGGAGCGTGCCTGCGACGTTGCCGTTTCTTCGCCCCCTTCGGATTCCGTGATCAGGCCGATCTGCTCGCGACAATAAGCGAGCTCGTTGAGAGCGTCGAACGCGTTGTCTTCGGGACCTTTGCGGTGCGGATAGAAGCCCAGGATGGGTTCCGTTTCTTCAATCAGGCCGTTGGCCTCGCCGGAAACAAAGCAGGTGGATACGTGCAGCAGCCGGGCGCCCGCGCGTTTGGCCAGCGCGATAGCGTTCTGCACGCCGTCCACATTGGCCTGGAGCGATTCTTCAACCGGCGGAAAAAACTCCACTTTGCCGGCGCAGTTGATGATCAGCTTCACTCTGGCTGCAATCATCTTCAGCGCCTGCTCGTCGAGACCGCAGTCGGGCCGGCTGAGTTCGCCGGGCCAGATGCTGACCTTTTCCCGGATAAATTTTTCACCCCGCGTCGCAACCAGCGCGGCCATCACGGGTGAGTCCATGACCTGGGCCCTGAAGCGCTCCTCCGCGGAAAGACCCTGGCCGGGCCGCAACAGCACGTGGAGATGCTTCAGGTCCGGATAGCGTTCCAGCAGCATCGCCAGGATCACTTTGCCCAGGAACCCGTTGCCCCCGGTCAGGAGGATTTCGTTGTCCCGGAACATTTGTCCAGCTTCCGTCAATTGTGACTGTTGTGCCATGGGCAGGCAGGGAATCAGGCCCGTTTCAAGCTCCCAGGGCCTGAATCGTTTCATGTTATCGGCCGCTCGAAGCTGCTGTCAAGACTGGGTCACGGGGGTGACGGGTTTCCTGGATGGCCCTTCCGCCTGGGGAGCCCCATGGGCTTCAGTTTCCATCCGCCGGGCCTCCCGGTAGGTGTGGATCACGCGGTGAATCACGGTCAGGTTCGAAAGGGCCACTATCACCCACAACACCGGCGCCATGCGGTTAAAAAGCGCCCCGATAATGATCAGCACCACGCGCTCAGGGCGCTCCAGGAAGCCTACCTTGCAGGACGGAATCAGGTTCTCCGCCCGCGCCCTCGAATAGCTGGTCATCACCGAGCCGATCATGGCCAGCGCCACCACCACTACGTACATAAAGCGGTTGACCCGGCCGTAATACACCAGCAGGCCGGTCAGGAGAAACAGGTCAGAATAGCGGTCGAGCACCGAATCAAAAAAGCCCCCAAAAGGCGTTACCCGGCGCGTCCGGCGGGCTACCGGGCCGTCCGTCAGGTCAAACACGCCGCCCAGGATGATGGTCACCCCAGCCCAGCGGAAATAGCCGTACGCAAACAGATAAGCGGCGACCACGTTGATGGCAAAGCCCGTAAAGCTCAGGATGTTGGGATTGATCCTCATCTTTACGAACGACCGTATGACCGCGTCATACGCATACCAGCAAACGTCGCCAATTTTACGGGTAATCATCGTGTCAAATCAGGAATTCATCCGACCGGGGATTTTCAGGTCAGGAGCTTACGGAACAGATCTTACACCCCGCCCTTTTTTCATGGCTGCGCTTAGCCTTAGCAGCGCCTTACCAGGACTTTTCCTCGTGAAGCGTATCTTAGCGGAATTGCCGCCGTTCTGCAACCGGGAGCCGGGCTGCCGGGTCCCGGAACTGTTCCAAATTGGGACAACTCCGGGTCTGATGGCCGTCCCGCCGGGTTTTTCATATGGGCCCGCGTGGCCAACCTGCCTTCCCGGTTCTACTGCTAATTGAAGTGCTGGCCATGCCCTCCTGATTCGTTCAAAATAGAGGTGATAGCTTATCGCGAGGTTTCGCCCCTGAGGTTTGACTGCTGATAAGATCAAAGACGAATTCAGGTCCCAAGTGGCAGAAACGAAGTTGGTTATGGGAAAAGAAACCATTGAAAAACAGAGCTTTCCGATGCTGATAGGGAGCGATTGGGTTCGGACGCCTCAGGTGCGAACCATCTGCCTTCCCTACGACGGCACGCCGGCGGGAGAAGTTTACGACGCCGATGCAGCCATCGTCGATCGCGCTGTAGTGGCAGCGACGAAGGGCGCCGAGGCCGTGGCTTCCATGACCCAATATGAACGCGCTGAGCTGCTGCATCGCATGCGGACCCTACTGGAACGCGATGCGGAAGAGTTCGCGCGACTGGTGACGCTTGAGACCGGCAAAACCATTCGGGAAGCCCGAGGCGAGGTGGCGCGCGGGCAACAAACGCTGGCGGCTTCAGCAGATGCAGCGCGGCACCTGCAAGGCGAAGTGGTTCCCATGGAGGCCGCGCCGACCGGCAAAGGCCGCTGGGCGATGACCGTGCGCGAGCCTCTGGGCGTGATTGCCGCCATCACCCCGTTCAATTTTCCCTTGAACCTTGCGCTCCACAAAATCGGCCCCGCGCTCGCGGCCGGTAACAGCGTGGTCCACAAACCTTCTGAGAACACGCCGCTCAGCGCGGTGCGACTGGCGCGGCTGGCCGTTGAGGCGGGAGCGCCCGCCGGCGCTTACAACGTGGTGACGGGACCGGGGGAAGAGACCGGGCGGCAGATTGTGAACGATCCGCGCATTGCCATGATCACCTTTACGGGCAGTCCCGAAGTTGGCCAGGAAATCCGCGCCGCGGCGGGGCTGCGCCGGGTGACGCTGGAGATGGGTTCGAACTCCTCCGTTATCCTCGAGCCGGACTGCGACCTGAACCTGCTGATTCCCCGATGCGTCCTGGGCAGCTACGCGCTGGCGGGGCAGGTCTGTATTTCCGTCCAGAACATCTACGTGCACGAGTCAATTGCCGAGGATTTCATGGGGCGCTTCGTGGCAGGTGCAAAGGCGCTCAAGATCGGGCATCCGCTCGAGGAAAGCACCGACATGGCTTCGCTGATCAGCGAGGCGGCGGCGAAACGGGTGGAGATCTGGATCCAGCGGGCCGTTGCGCGCGGGGCACGCCTGTTGACCGGCGGAACACGCCGCGGCGCCATCATCGAGCCGGCCGTTCTCACTGACGTGCCGCCGGACGATGACGTCTGCTGCAAGGAAGCATTTGGACCGCTTGTGGTTCTCCATCGCTACTCGCGCCTGGATGACGCGATCAACGCCGTCAACGCCAGCGCGTATGGCTTGCAGGCGGGCATCTGCACACGCGATATCGCCAAGGCATTTGACGCGGCACGCAACCTTCACGTGGGAGGCGTGATGGTGAACGATGTTCCCGCCTTCCGCGTTGACCTGATGCCTTACGGCGGCACCAAATTGAGCGGCGTGGGGCGCGAGGGCCCGCGTTACGCCGTCGAGGAAATGACCGAACTGAAACTGATTTGCTGGCGCGGGTAATCTTCCCAAAGCAGCTTGCACCGCAGCGGTCTGGCGCCAACGCCGCTCTGTCGGGCCTGCGATTTCCCAAAGGGTTTGGTTTGGAAGGAGCGCCGTGTGGCTGTCGTGCTTGCGCCCCGCGGGGGCTTCAGTCGCCCGGCGCGCAACGGCAGGGAAAGGATTCCTTGCTGACCACTTCGACCAGGCCCACAACATCGCCCAGGCTGTTATTGACAGGCGCCAACACCGAGACCATTTCCGACCGTTTCTCTACGGTGACGCGCTGGCCGGTTTTCAACACCTCGCTCATCTGGGGAATCATGGGCTGGGAGCGAGCTCCGAAAACCCAGAACTGGCTCAACTCATTTTCATTGCGGATGACGATTTGAATCTGGCCGGGCGCACCCTCCACGGGCATCCAAAGGTTCACGTCACAGGGATGTGAAATCAGACGCGAAAGGCGGATCAGCGTTTTCTTGACCTGCGTAAACTCCGGCTCGCGGAGCGTGTAGCCATCGACAATTCGCTGGCAAAGGTCGCCATCCACCATGACGCTGGCAGTTCGAGCGACTTCGTCAAGGTCGCGGACCAGCGTGGCGCGTGGCAGCGTCTTGGCGCTTTCAGTCTGGCCGCCTGCGGCAGAATCCACGCTGCCAACGGTGCGCTCCGTCATTTTTCCTCCCTGGCGAGCGACCAGAGATATTCCCGCACGCTCTGCCACGAATCCGGCCGAATCTTCGAGCGGAGCTTGGCCATGGGGATGCCCGCGGCAAGCCGAATCCCACTCCCTTTCCAATGGGACCTGGATTCTTCCATCATGGCGGGGCGTGGAAACCACCAGTCACCCGGCTGCGTTCCGTTATAGCGGCGCGTGACTTCGGCTTTCAACCGGTCACGGGGGATGCGGCTCTCGAGCCGGCGGAGCAGCGCCAGGTCCTGCGCCTCGTTGCGCTGGATCTTCAGCCGCACGCTCGGAATCGGGCCCTCGATTCCAAACCGCTCGCCGGAATACACCACCGCGAGGCCTTCGCCGTTGGAATGAAACCAGGGGTCCTTGCCGGCCGCAATGGTCTGCCAGTACTCCAGGCCCTCCACGCCGTAAATCCACCCACGCAGCGGCCAGAACGTAATGGCGGAAGCCTGGCGGGTGATGGGCGGCAGGTGCGTGTAGTACCACACAGAGTCACCGTTTTGCTTGAGCTGTTCAGGCAGGTGTGGATACCAACTGATAATCTCGCCGTTGCAGACCCAGAACCTGATGATGTCTTTCAGCCGGTCGAAGTCCCTCCCCATGCGCCAGCTTGTGTCCATGCGGAAAGCGAAATCAACGGGCGAGCTTGCCGGCAGCGCCTTCTTCAGCAGCCGGCCGTATTCGAAGAAGTAGTGCACCTCCCCAGCGTCAACCGTCTCATCGCCGTCCCAGGAAAAACCTCGATAGCGCTTCTTGTGGTTGAAGAAGACTTCAAACCGCGTGTGGGTCCAGCCCTTCTCGCGGAAATGCTTTTCCATGGCGGAGACGACGTTGACGAACTCGGCTTCATAGCCGGGCTCTCCCCACCACAGATAGGAAGCCGGCCAGTTGGGATTGATGGGCAGGTAGACCGAAGGGATGGGACGCGGGCCGCGGCGCGTGCCGGCGAATGCCGAGCCATCGAACAGCGGGCCGTAATGGCGGTCAAACAGTTCCCATGAGGCAATGTGCTTTGACCGCCCGGAGCCTTCCAGCACCGGCGCAAAGCCGGGATCTTCCCCGCCGGCGTGGCCATACCCCAGGTCGTGGAACGTCCCGCGATGTTCGTAGAAAATGCGATGGTAAGCCTGCAGCATGCGGAACAGTTCATCGCTTTTGCAGAAAGAGCGGCCCACCCGTTTGGCCAGGCGCGGGAAAGATTGGCTGACCCAGCCCGCGCTGTAAGTGTTGTGGTCAATCGACAAAGCGTCTTCCCTGGGAATCGTCACCGGAAGGACATTGACCCGAATCGGCAAGCTGCGGCGTGAATGGCCGTCGGACAGAACAGCCTTCGCCCGGTACACTCCCGGAGGGGTGCCGGCCGGAACCCACACGTCAATCCAGAAGGCTGCGGCGGTCTGCTTCTCGATCCGGTTGTCCAGGTCGGGAAGGGTGGAACGGTAGGGCAGAGTGATCGGGATGAGAGCATCGGGATAGTAGTGGCTGCTCGAATCGACGAAGTGATGCCATTCGCGGTAGGCGTCCGTCTTGATTCCGCTGTCAGGGTGGTCCAGGGACAGGCGCAGCTCGTAGCGGCGGCCTTGCGGAACTTCGGCGACCAGATGGAAGGATGCGTAACCCCCGCGCGCTGCCTGGATTTCAACCGCATGCCGCCATTTTGCGACTTCTGCATTCTGCTCTGCGCCTGCCTGATCGGGCGCGACAATGCCGCCAAAAGGATCAGGCCTGAGAAACTCGGGCAGCGCGCTCAGACGAGTCACATTGGGCATGGGGCGGGACGTTTGACCGGAGCCTTCACCGTAGGCCGAAAAGGCTTCCTCCATCGCCAGGGCTCCGAAAGCTGTTTGCAGAAACTTGCGCCGCGAAGGATGTCCTTTTCTTTCCACCTGGGTCTCACCCGGAATTGCTATTTTGATTTTTCGGTTTTCTCTTATATATGCGAATGGTTTCGGATGTCAAGCCAGGCTTCTTGAATCTCGGGATCAACTCGCGGCGTATTTGTATTCACCATTGTAAGGATCGAGGCGGTTGGCCAATTTCAACTGTGCGGCCGCCTGGGTGGCATGGCAATTGAATCACCCTCATGGTACCATCCGTTGCCACTGTTATTTATTGGGCTGATCCCGAAATCCTAAAGCTGGGAAGGAGAAAGCTATGCGTTCTATTCTTTCCGCAATTTTGCTGCTGATTTTGTCTTGCGGCGCCGGTTTGGCGCAATCGTCCCATAAACTTTCACCGTTCACTCGGCAGTATGTTTCCGTGGATGCCCCGGTGGTTGCCTTGACGCACGTTCGGGTGATTGACGGTACGGGCGCGCCACCGCGCGAAGACCAGACGATCGTGATTGACCACGGCCGGATCGCGGCTGTCGGCAATGCCGCGTCTACGCCACCGCCTGCCGGAGCGAAGGTTCTGGACCTCAAAGGCCATACCGTCATTCCCGGTCTGGTCGGGATGCACGACCACCTCTTCTATCCCAGCCAGCTTGCTAAAGGCCGAATTGAGGGGCCGGTGATCCTTTACAACGAAATGGGTGTCAGCTTCCCGAGGCTTTATCTGGCATGTGGGGTTACCACCCTCCGCACCACCGGCAGCATTGAACCCTACACGGATCTCAGTCTGAAAAAGCTGATCGACGCGGGCAAAACTCCCGGACCCACGATGTACATCACTGGGCCTTACCTCGAGGGTGAGGGGTCCTTCACGCCCAACTTGCATGAGCTTACCGGCCCCGACGACGCTACGCGCATGGTCAACTACTGGGCCAGCGAAGGCGCGACCTCCTTCAAGGCCTACATGCACATCACCCACGCCGAGTTGAAGGCCGCCGTCGATGCGGCGCACGCACACGGACTGAAGATTACCGGCCACCTGTGCAGTGTGGGCTTCACCGAAGCTGCCGCCCTCGGCATAGACGATCTGGAGCACGGCCTGTTTGTGGATACGGAATTCGATCCCGGGAAGAAACCGGACGTCTGCCCGCCGCAGCCGCTGACCGGCAAGACCCTGGCTTCGCTCGATATTGAAAGCGCGCCTGTCCAGAAGATGATCCGCGATCTCGTGGCGCATCACGTGGCCGTAACGTCCACTCTTCCCGTGTTTGAACTCAGCGTTCCCGGGCGGCCTCCGCTGGAGCCGCGCGTGTTGGCCGCGCTTTCTCCGGCTGCACGCATTGACTACCTCACCATCCGGGCCATGGTCGGCGAACGCGCCGATTCAATAGCGGCCGTGCTGCTGAAGGAAGAGATGCAGTTTGAAAGCGACTTTGTAAAGGCGGGCGGCCTGCTGCTGGCCGGAGAGGATCCTACCGGATACGGCGGAGTGCTGGCTGGCTTTGGCGACCAGCGCGAAGTGGAATTGCTGGTCGAGGCGGGATTTACGCCCGAGGAGGCCATCCACATCGCCACGGAAAACGGCGCGAAGTTTCTGGCTGCTGATTCACAGATCGGGACCATCGCCGCGGGCAAAGACGCCGACCTGGTTGTGATCAACGGAAATCCCGCAAAGAACATCAACGACATGGAAAAAGTGCAGACCGTTTTTAAGGAAGGTGTCGGCTACGATTCCGCCAAACTCATTGAATCCGTCCGCGGCGCCGTGGGCTTGCATTGATGGCTGGTTTTGATGTGCAGCCTCCTTTCAGGACTAAGCACCAGCCGCGTTGACTCCGCTTCTGGCCTGAGGTATGCTCGCTGCCAGCCAGATAAATCCCGGGAAATTTTATAAGGAGACCAACCATGATTCGGCACGTCTTGACGGCGGGAATCCTGATGCTGCTCTCTGCGGCAGTCTGCCTGGCCGCCGATCTGAACGGCCGCTGGGAAGGCACAATCAGCGGCCCCAATGGCGACTTCCAACTGGTCTTCAACTTCCATGTTGAAGGCAGCAAGCTGACCGGCACGGTGGAAACACCCAACGGCGAAAATTCCATCAGCGACGGCAAGGTGAACGGTGACCACCTTTCATTCAAGACGCACTTCAACGACAACGACATCGACCACCAAGGCACCATTTCCGGCGATACCATTGACCTGAAAGTCGAGGGACCGTGGGGCGAGTCTGAAATGAAGCTCAAACGCGCTGCGGAGAAGAAGACTCCCTAAGCGCTCCTGATAGCAATGTTCGGTGGGCGCCGGATTCGTGGCTGCCCGCAACGATGGGTTGGCCGGTGCCGGCGTTTCTTATCCCTTAAACGGCTCGTCGGCCGACGGGCCATAGAGGCCCGGCACGGGAATGCCGTTCAGGCGCAGGTAGACGCCGAGCTGCGCACGGTGGTGAACCACGTGGTTCAGAAACATGCTGCGGTAAGCGAGAAAGCGTGACGATTCAAAAACCGTCTTGCCCTCGAATGACAACTTCCAATTCTGCTGCCACGCTTCGTCGGTTGTGCCGGCCAGAGCTGCGCGCACTTTGGCCGCCTCCTCGTCCAGCACTTTGACCAGCTGCTCCGCGGACTCAAACGGCAGCGGCTTGTAGGTGCCCGCGGAAAAGTTCAGTTCTGGCGTGGTCAGCACCGAGAGGCCGAAGCTCGTCAACTGGGCCACATGAGCTGCCAGCTTGCCCATCGGCATCGATTTCTCATGCGGGGCGTAGTCGCCCTTGCCGGCCGGAACCCGCTCGAGCGTCCTGCGTGTATTTGCCATCTCATGGTCGAACTCTGATAAAAGCGCTTCACTGATGGTCATGGAATCCTCCTGTCAGGGACTGCGTCCCACGTGTGCTGCCATTATGGGCGAATAAAAGGCGAAATGTCAACTCGAAAAAATGGTAACGCGAGACTTTGTTGTGGCCGCGCGGGCATTGTTATCCTGCGACCGGCGCGGCTACTTTTCCGCAATCAGGGTTTTGACCACCCGATCTTTCTCCCGGTCCAGATCGCCGATTTTCTGCCGCAGGGGTGGGAAGTTGGATTGCCAGAAAGCCTGCTGCTGGTCGGGGCTGAGGTTTTTCGCTTCGGCCCTGAGGGCGATCTGTTCCTCGACCACGCGGAGCTTCCGGCGGTCGAGCGCGAGGACCTCTTCAAGGGCCTTCATCCCTTCGCGGGATTTTGCACTTTGCCACAACTGAGTGCGGTAGAGTTCCAGCGCATCGGCCGAGAGTGCATCCAGGTGCGTTTGCCACTTTCCGGCCAGCAGCGCCAGGGTCGCGCAGACGTCGGCGTAGTTTTCCGGACTGTCCATCAGGCGGTTCTCGGCGGAATCAATATTGCTTTCAAAGATGCGGGCCATGGCAAGGTCGTTGAGGACCTTCAATGTCTGCTGGCGCTGGTATCCACTGGCAACGCCGTATAGGGCCCCCATCCCCAGTGATCCCAGAAAAACAATCGCCACCAGCCAGGCGATAGCCCGGTGCCGTTTTCTGAGCATCTGCCGGTTTTCAGGCTCGCGGGCCAGGATGGTTTTCCAGACTTTGTGCGCCAGTGAGACCAGGAGCAGGATGGCGCCCAGGTAAGCGACCCGACGGGCCACGGACCCGGAGGGAACGGTCAGGCTGAAAACAAGTCCCCGAACGTTGATCACCAGCAGGACCGAGGCGGCGGCCACCAGGACGGCCATGGCGGCATAGAGCTTTCGGATTGATTTGAGCGGTGCAGGAGGCAGGACGGCGGACTGTCCCTCATAACGGATGCTGTAAATGACCCTGGGACTTCCTGCGACGCTCTGTCGGCGCCGGATACGCCCCTGGGTCTGAATCCTGCGGCCCGTGCCGGAGCTTTCCCACTCCAGCGTGACCACCTGGTTTACTTCATAGCTCTTTTTGCTGGCGCAACGGAACTCGTTGTTTGAGAGATCTTCCGTCTGCACCGTCTCAATTTCACCCGAGGCGGTCCGGACAGAAACCGGCCTCTGCATGTAGACCGTGCGTTTGCCCGGCTGTTGTTCCGCCGCGGTTTTGTCTTCGTCCGGGGCGGCCGGGTCACGTTCCGGAAGCGTGCCCCTTGCGCCTTCCATCGCAAATTTCCACTCGGTTTTGGAGCCGCAGGACGTGCACGGCTTTTTGACCGAACCGCCGGATTCCAGCACCTCGATCTCATCCAGCATCAGCGGGTGAAGGGTCGCGGAGCGGCACTTCAGGCATTCCAGCAGGCCACGCGATTCGCTGGGCTTCATGGGACGCGCCGGGAAGTCGATCCCCCAGAAAGTGGGATAATTCCCCAGGGCTTCGACGCCTAAGGCTGTGTTCCCCGCCGGGGAGCTTTCCAGCACCTTGACGACCCGGAACTCGCCGCTCAGATTATTTTCCAGGTTGGTCAGCAGGATTTTTGGGGACGCCTGGACCGGCTTTTCCATCTGGATATAAGCGCCAAACCGGTTGACGTCAACCGCGTGTCCGGAGCGTTCAAAGGCCTCTCCTGTTTCGGTGACGCCCGAAACGCGCACCGGGATACTGACCATCAGCCGGTCAGACCTGCGCTTCCGGGAGTCCTTTATGAATGTCATCCCTGATCTATCCCTGCGGAACCGGGTTCATCGTGCGCTCCGCCCGTTAGTATTCGAATCGTCAGGATAAGGCCGGACCATGAGTGGCAGGAAGAGGATCAGAGTGCTTTCGCAGCGCGGTGAGGGGGCGGTTTCCACCCATTCCTTTGAAGGCTGAAATGCGAATTGCGGCCTACTGGGAGCAGTCTGTCTGTCCGTGCCCCAGGGATCCTTTCAGAACCTGGGCAATGAAGTCCCGCTGGACGACCGCCTGGAAGTTCTGGGCGAAGACAGAGGACTGGCTTGAAGGGTCAATCGAATAGTACTGGTCGCCGGTGGTGCAGGGGATGGAAGGAACCGCTTTCAGCGTGTAAGTTTCAACCTTGCCGTCCACCACGGGCCCCGGGATGTAAAGGTAGGAATAACCACCTTTCTCGCCGTGAGACAACATGCCGTCGATCAGGGCCGCCCCCTGGCTTGAAGCAAACTGTCCGGAAGGGCCAAGTTCGGCGAGATTGGAGGTGTAACCGTGATTGTAGGTGACGGAGTAGGTGATTTCCGCCGCCTCGATGGTTTTCAGGTTCGACACCGCCGCCGCCTGGTTCGCGGCCATACGCGCCCGCATCAGATTGGGAATCTCAATGGCCGCAAGGATCAGCAGGATCGTGACCACGATCATCAACTCCATTATGGAGAAGCCGCGCGCGGTTGTTGAGCTCTCAATGGGCATGGGAGTTTATTTCCCGCCGGCTGGAGCCGGGCGGTGGTAGAACGGCAGGGTGGCCACTTCCGCCGCCTCGCCGGAAGCCGTCTGGAGCCGGGTGCCTGCCTCCAGGTGTTCCTTGCGAAGATAGGCAAGAGCAATGGTTTTTTGCAGCGTGGGCGAAACGCAGGCGCTGGTGACCTCGCCGACCTCTTTCCCGTCGAGAGTCAATTTCTCGCCGCTGGCAGGCGCCTGGGTGCTTTCGATCTTCACCCCGGCCAGTTTCCAGTTGACGCTGCCGCGGCTTCTGGCCCGCTCCACAATTTCCTGGCCGATGTAGCAGCCTTTGTTGAAACTGAGGGCGTTCATCAAATTGGCTTCGAGCGGCAGCGTATCCTCTCCCAGTTCCGAACCGTAGCGGGGAATGCCGGCCTCAATCCGCAATGATTCCAGGGCCTCGGTTCCGCAGGGCAGCATGCCGTAGCTCGGCGCCTGCCCGCACGCCGCGCCCCACAAGCCCATCATGCCTTTTGCACCCACCCACACCTCGTAGCCTTCTTCGCCCGTGTTGCTGGTGCGAACCACCCGAACCGGAAATCCCGCGTAGTTTGTGGCAAAGTGTTCGAACTCTTTCATCGCGGGCAGATCCACGTGCAAGGTCTTTTCCAGCAATCCTGCCGCCTTGGGTCCCTCAAAAGCCAGGGCGAAGGTCTCCAGCGGTTCCTCCTGCACCTGGTCACCAATAATGTATCGGCGAAGAATTTCCATGGCTTTAGAGCGCAGGTCGGCGTCCGTGTCCACCAGAAGCCGGTCCTGGGCGGCGTAAACGCGCAGGTCGGCCAGGATCTGTCCCTGGGGATTCAGCAGCGCCGCGTAAGTGCCCTGGCCGGCGGCCACGTTTTTGATGTCGTTTGAGACGATGCGGTGCAGGAACTTTGAGGCGTCCCGCCCCGCCAGCGAAAATTTTGCCCGGAACGAAAAATCAAAAAGCCCCGCGGCCGTGCGCACCGCCTGGTGCTCCTCAGCGGGATGGGTAAAGCGGGAGGGAACGGTAGCGCCATGATATTCCGCCAGAGTTGCGCCCTGCGAGACGTGGTAGTCAGCCAGAGGACTCCGCATCAGGTCTGCTGTCATCAGTTGTTATCCTCGAAAAGGGTGGATTTGAAAGATGGGAAGCGCCCGGGAGCAACTGCCGGGCGCCCTCACGGGATACCTATTCGCTGATGTGGACGGGCATGGCCGACGGCCTCACCGGCGCGGGAGTCACTTTCACCAGGTGTCCGGCCAACGACGTCATCTCCTGCTCATTTGAGAGCAGATCCTTCAGCGTGGTCTTGCTCAGCACCTGGTCAATCACCTGCTGCACGGCGCGCCACAACGAACGGACCGAGCAGTCCACAGTGTTCGCACAGGAGATCTCGCTGCCGGAATGCTCCTCGCAAAACCCCGGGTCGTAGAGCCGCCCGCCCAGAATCGCCAGCGCTTCTCCCACAACAATCTTGTCTGCCGGGCGGGCCAGTTCGTAACCGCCGGCCTGCCCGCGGACGCTTTTCACCAACCCGCCGCGCCGCAGGATGCGCATCAGCTTGGCGACGTAAAAATTGGAGATGCCTTCCTTCTGGCTGATCTTGGGAATGGTGAGACTTTCACCTTCCCTCGCCAGCCGCAGCAGGCACCGCAATCCGTATTCTTCCTGGGATGTCAGTTTCATTTTGAATCTCCCTGCCGTGCGCCCGCACGCAATCGGGCTCCCTGGCCGATGCTTACATCATGCCCAACTGCAGTTTGGCTGCTTCCGACATCATGTCTGGATTCCACGGGGGGTCCCACACCACTTCCACTTTCACGTCTTTCGGCTTGGCCATCACGCGAATCTTGTCTTCCACCTCGCCGGGCAGCGACTGGGCTGCGGGGCACGCGGGGCTGGTCAGCGTCATCTTCACAGCAACTTCCGACGAGGGCGTGACGCTGACGTCATAGATCAGACCTAACTCATAAATATTCACCGGGATCTCCGGGTCGTAGCACGTCTTGATCGCCTCAACCACCTTCTCCTTCAGAGCTTCGCCCTCAGCGCCGCCGTTGGCTGAGGCCGGCTCGGCAGCCGGTTGTTCGGTTTCAGACTTTGCCACGACGGGGGCGTTCTCCGCGGCCTGCTGCCCATTGTTTTTATTGTTCTCGTCCATGCTGAACCCATTCCTATTCGGTAGATACGGGCTTCTCCTCGCCCTTCAGCGCCGACCTCAGCGTGTGCCAGGCCAGCGTCGCGCACTTCACGCGCATGGGAAATTCCGCCACTCCGGAAAAAACCGCCAGCTTGCCCAACGAGGCGTCCTCCGCCTGGTCGCCGTTCGTTTCACCGGTCACCAGGGCGTGGAACTTCTCAAACAACGCGTCGGCTTCATCGAGCGTCTTGCCCTTCAGCGTTTCGGTCAGCAGCGAGGCCGAGGAAGTTGAAATCGCGCAGCCGGAACCCTGAAAGCTCACGTCGCTGATCCGGTCGTTTTCAAGCTTGAGGTAAATCGTTACCCGGTCGCCGCACAGCGGGTTGTAACCCTCCGCGTGACAAGCCCCTTCCAGCACACGATAATTCCGGGGCTTCTTGCTGTGGTCGAGAATCACTTCCTGGTACAGTCCACGCAGATCCGGCATCAGCCCAGCAACTCCTTTACCTTTTGAATCCCCGCGGCGAGCGCATCAATCTCTCTCTTTGTATTATAAAACGCCAGCGAGGCGCGGGTGGTGGCCGGGATTCCAAAGCGCTCCATCAGCGGCTGGGCGCAGTGGTGCCCGGTACGCACGGCGATGCCTTCCTGGTCAAGAATGGTCCCGACGTCGTGCGGATGAATCCCTTCCATCACAAACGAAATCACGCCGGCTTTCTTTTCCGCCGTGCCGATAATCCTCAGCCCCGCTATATTACTGACCGCCTCAGTGGCGTAAGCCAGCAATTCATCTTCATAAGCGCTGATGTTTTCCATCCCGACCTTGTCCAGATAGTCGATGGCCGCCCCCAGCCCGATGCCTCCGGCGATGTTGGCCGTCCCGGCTTCAAACTTGTAGGGCAGGGAATTGTAAATCGTCTTCTCGAAGGTCACGGAACTGATCATGTCACCGCCGCCCTGGTAAGGCGGCATGGCATCCAGCACATCAGCCTTGCCGTAAAGCACGCCCACTCCGGTGGGGGCGTAAAGCTTGTGGCCTGAAAAAGTGTAGAACTCGCAGTCCAGCTCCTGAACATCCACTCTGACGTGCGGCGCGGCTTGTGCGCCGTCCAGAAGCACCGGAATATTCTTGCGGTGCGCGGCGTCAATTAATTCGCGGACGGGGTTGATGGTCCCCAGCACGTTTGAAACGTGAACCACGGACACGAGGCGCGTCCGGGGTCCCAGCAGCTTTTCGAATTCGTCCAGCAGGACCTCGCCGCGATCGTTGATGGGCGCCACACGAAGCTTCGCGCCCTTCTCCTCGCACAGCATCTGCCACGGAACGATGTTCGAGTGGTGCTCCATGGCGGTGATCAGGATTTCGTCGCCCGCCTGCACATTCTTGCGCCCAAAGCTGCTGGCCACCAGGTTGATGGCTTCCGTGGCGCCGCGCACAAAAATAATTTCGCTGCTGTCGCGCGCGTTGAGGAACCGCTGCGCTGTCACGCGGGCGTCTTCGTAGGATTTGGTGGCGCGCTCGCTGAGTTCATGGACGCCGCGATGGATGTTGGAGCAGTCCCGGCGGTAGAAGTGTTCTTCCGCCTCCAGCACCGCCAGCGGTTTCTGGCTGGTGGCGGCGTTGTCCAGGTAGACCAGCGGCTTTCCATGGATCGTCTGATCGAGGGCCGGGAAATCCTTTCGGATTTGCTCGACGTCAAACTTCAGCGAGGAATTCCGGCCGGTTGTTTCGGTGATGTGATGCGAGGTGATAGCCATGGTTCGTTTCCATGCTCCAAACGAGAATTCCAAACAGCCTGCGCGGCGCCCGATCACCCTTTCATCTTGGCCAGCAACGCTGCCTTGAGTTGCCTCTGGAACGGCCCAACCTTCACGCGGTGGATAATCTCGCCGGCAAACGCCACCATCAGCAGGTTGCGGGCCTCTTCCAGGCCAATGCCGCGCGAACGCAGATAAAAAATCGACTCAGGATCAATCTGCCCGATGGTCGCGCCGTGTGTGCACCTTACGTCGTCGGCAAAAATCTCAAGCTGCGGCTTGGTGTTGATGGTTGCGGTTTCGGAAAGCAGCAGGTTCTGGTCGCTCTGCTTGGAGTCCGTTTTCTGCGCGTCTTTTCTCACCAGAATCTTGCCGTTGAAGACCCCGGTCGATTTCCCGTCCAGGATGCCCTTGTAGTATTCGCGGCTCGAGCAGTGCGGCTGGGCGTGGTCAATGGTCGTATGGTTGTCGATCAGTTGCTGGCCGTTGGTCACATAAAGGCCGTATAGATGCCCTTCCGCTCCTTCGCCGTCCAGGACCGTGGTCACTTCCTCGCGGCCCAGGCGCGCGCCGAACTGGATGGAATGGGTCGTGGCGACTGCGTTGCGCGCGGCATAAGCCAGCACCGTGGCCACGTGGTACGCCGTTTCGCTCTCGCTCTGGAGTTTGGCGTAATCGACGTGGGCGTTGTCTTCGGCCACGATTTCCGTCACGGCGTTGTTGAAATAGACGCCGTCGCCCAGGCCCACGTAGGTTTCCACCAGCGTCACCTGGCTTCCCTGTCCTGCAATCACCAGGTTGCGCGGATGCGCCACCCAGGGTTCGTCACCGCCGGTCGAGACATAAAGGATCTCGATCGGGCTTTCCACTACAACTCCCTTGGGGACCTCAATGAATGCGCCGTCTTTCATGAAAGCTGTGTTGAGCGCCACGAAAGGATGTGTTTTGTGG
This sequence comes from Terriglobia bacterium, assembly GCA_049583595.1. Lineage (GTDB taxonomy): Bacteria > Acidobacteriota > Terriglobia > UBA7540 > UBA7540 > SCRD01. The sequence goes on along the minus strand of JBAUWE010000306.1, from coordinate 8,564 downwards.
CTTGCGTAGCGGCCCAGCCGCTCCGCCGCGGCTTCCGACTGCGTTACCGCTTCCGCCAGGTTTGTGACCTTTGTGCCTGCTGGAAGCTTGCCGACGGTGGAAAGCTCTTCCACATAGTGTCCGTTCACAAAAACCAGCTGTGTGCCATCCAGCCCGGAAAATGGGATCTCTTCAATCCATTCCTGAATCCTGTCATCCAGTTCGTAAGACGCCGGCCGAAAGCGCACCCGCGTAATGGGCGCCACGTTGCAATACTTCCAGTCCTCAAGCCGGGTAGTGGGGAAACCCAGTTCGGCAAAAGCCTGCATGCCCTCCGTGCGCAGCTTGCTGAGCCACGCCGGGGCCGTTGCAGCCTGCCGGTTTTCAAACTCCCGGAAATCCTTCAGGTAAAGCTCTTCGCTTTCTTTCAGTGCAATCGCCATCAATCTCCGCTTTCTTCTTCCAGGCCCTGTCGCTCGCCGCAAATATCGCTGGCCGGACTGAGGGGCCGCGCGTTCAAAATTTGGCACTCCTAACTCAGAACCCGGAACTGGTTACGCTCTTTCGTTTGCCGGGACGGTCTCATCCAGCCAGCTATAGCCTTTGTCTTCCAGTTCCAGCGCCAGTTCCTTGCCGCCGGACTTCACAATCCGCCCGTTGGAGAGCACGTGGACGAAATCCGGCACAATGTAATTCAGCAGCCGCTGGTAGTGGGTCACCACAATAATGGACCGCTCCTTACTGCGCAGTGAGTTCACGCCACTGGCCACCGTCTTCAGCGCGTCAATGTCCAGCCCGGAATCCGTCTCATCCAAAATGGCCAGCTTCGGTTCCAGCACGGCCATCTGGAAAATTTCGTTCCGCTTCTTCTCGCCGCCGGAAAAGCCTTCGTTCACGGGACGATTCAACAACGTTTCGTCCATCTCCAGCAGTTTGATCTTTTCCTTGATGAGGGTGAGGAAGTCCATGGCGTCCAGTTCTTCCTGGCCGCGGTGCTTGCGCCCGGCATTCAGGGCCGCCCGCAGAAAATAAGTGTTGTTCACGCCCGGAATCTCCACCGGATATTGGAAGGCCAGAAAAATGCCCTCGCGTGCGCGATCCTCAGGCGCCATGTCGAGCAGGTCCTTGCCGTCGTAAAGCACTTCACCCTTGGTCACAGCGTAGAGGTCGCGGCCCGCCAGCACCTGCGCCAGGGTCGATTTCCCCGACCCATTGGGTCCCATGATGGCGTGCACTTCACCCAGGCCGACCGTCAGGTCAATCCCTTTCAGAATTTCATTGCCGCCTACATTGGCGTGCAGATTCTTGATCTCAAGTAACATTCGTTTGGTTGTCCTTTTATCAGATGTTCTGATTCGTTGCCGAAAAATCTGGCCCTCGCCATCACGCCGGCGCCCTCGCCGCTGCAACGCGCTGAAACGAAAAGTCGGGAAGCTCCGCCCGCTCCCGCGCATGCTCGATGGTGATGTGAACCAGATTTCCCTTAGTATCAAATTCAACCAGAGTGTCTTCGTCCAGATCCCTTGTTTCCGCTACGGTGCCCCTCTTGAGCGTGATGTAGAGAGTGTCTGTATCCTCAAAATATTGGATCGTCATTTTGATCCCTCCCGGAACGTCCGGTCGAAGAACGCGTTATGTACCGTTTCTCCATCGGGCAGGAGCACGACCCTTAAAACTCGATTACCCATCTCGGGAATAACTGCCCAGCGCCGAATCCGTCCGTCGTGTTGCACCTTTTCGGCAATGGGACTTGCCATCGCCCGTTCAATCCATTCGTCTAGAATCATCTTCCGGTCTGGCCTGGCTCGGACTGCCTTGAAGTACTCGGTGATTTTCAACTATGAGTCCTCAGGGCTGGGGCTTGTTCGTGCAAGAAAAGAAGGCCGCAGACTTAAAGAGCAAGTCTGCGCTACCTCTGCGCCCCTCTTCGCTTTCAATCGAGTGCGTGAAGTGAAGAACCCGCGGCGAGCCCTTTGAAGCTTTGTTTCCGCACTACAGCAACCGGAATTCACACGAGCATCACAATATTATCCAACGCTGCCTTCGAGGCTGATGCCGAGCAGTTTCTGGGCCTCCACGGCGAATTCCATGGGCAGCTCGCGAAAGACTTCCTTGCAGAAGCCGTTGACGATCATGCCGATGGCGTCTTCGGTGGAAAGGCCGCGCTGGCGGCAATAGAAGATCTGGTCTTCGCCGATCTTCGAGGTGGAAGCTTCGTGCTCCACCTGCGCCGTCGAGTTCTTCACTTCAAGGTAGGGGAACGTGTGCGCCCCGCACTTGTCCCCCATCAGCAACGAGTCGCATTGTGAATAGTTGCGCGCCCCCGTTGCATTCTTCAGAATCTTGACCATGCCCCGATAGCTGTTCTGGCCGTGCCCGGCGCTGATGCCCTTGGAAACGATGGTGCTGCGAGTGTTCTTGCCCAGGTGGATCATCTTGGTGCCGGTATCGGCCTGTTGATAGTTGTTGGTGACGGCGACGGAATAGAACTCGCCCACGGAGTTGTCGCCCTGCAGGATGCAGCCTGGATATTTCCAGGTGATGGCGGACCCCGTCTCAACCTGTGTCCACGAAATCTTGGAGTTCACGCCCTGGCACTTGCCGCGCTTGGTGACGAAGTTGTAAATCCCGCCCTTGCCGTTCTTGTCGCCCGGATACCAGTTCTGAACCGTGGAATACTTCACCGTGGCGTTATCCAGCGCCACCAGTTCCACCACCGCGGCGTGCAACTGGTTCTCATCGCGCATCGGCGCCGTGCAGCCTTCCAGGTAACTCACTGAGGCGCCCTCGTCGGCCACAATCAGGGTGCGCTCAAACTGGCCGGTTTCCTTGGCGTTGATGCGGAAATAGGTGGAAAGCTCCATCGGACAGCGCACGCCCTTGGGGATATAGGCGAAAGAGCCGTCGCTGAACACCGCCGAGTTCAGAGTGGCGAAAAAGTTGTCGGTGTAAGGCACCACAGACCCCAGCCACTTCTTCACGAGATCGGGGTGCTCGTGAACAGCCTCCGAAAACGAACAGAAAATGATGCCGAGCTTGCCCAGCTTCTCCTTAAAAGTCGTCGCTACAGAAACGCTGTCAAACACTGCGTCCACGGCCACCCCGGAAAGCAGTTCCTGCTCTCTTAACGGAATGCCCAGCTTTTCATACGTTTTGATCAGCTCGGGGTCCACTTCTTCCAGGCTCTTGGGCTTGTTGTCCTTTGATTTCGGCGCGGAATAGTAATACGCCGACTGGTAGTCGATGGGGTCATACTTGATGTTGGCCCACGCCGGCTCCTTCATGGTCAGCCAGTGCCGATAGGCTTTCAGCCGCCACTCCAGCAGCCATTCCGGCTCATCCTTCTTGGCCGAAATCATGCGGACCACGTCCTCGTTTAAGCCGCGAGGAATGGTTTCCTGCTCGATCTCCGTCACAAAGCCGTACTTGTACTCTTGCGTGGCGAGTTCTTCAACATTGTTTACAGGCGTGCCCATAAGCTTTACTCCTGACTCAATCCCTGAAATCTCTAAGTCGCTGAGGGGCCCGTCCCGGAAGACTGGTCGAACCCTCAATCTGTCTCTTTGTCCACTTCAATGCTACCGAATCTATACAGGCTAGTCAAGATTATTGCAATACATTTTTGTCAAGATTGATTTTGCCCATGAGGGCAGTACTTGCCGGACCCCAGATATTTTATAAGCCATTTAAGTTCAGCTGATTAGCAATTTAGTGTTCACGGTGAGTGGAGGAATCCTGGAAGGAGCTCAGCGCCTTCGGGGGCCTAATCTACCGTCGGCCGAGGTTTATCCGGAAGCCAACGCGGAACAGCAGGGGCGGGCCCAGTTCACGAACCGGGGTGCGGGCCACGGCGTATCGCTCATCAAAGATGTTCCCCACGGCGACATAAGCCTCCGTATCACTCCAAATGCGGCGGGAGAGCGAGGTGTCCAGGGTAAAAAACCTGCCGAGCGGAAGCAGATTCTGGTCGTCGTCAAACTGGTTTCCCACATACCGGCCCTGCAGGCCCAGAGTCAGGCGCCGCCACCGGTTGGTTGCGGTGGGATTCGAATAGAGGGCCTGGAAAGTGACCATGTGGCTGGGAACCTGCGGGATCTGGAGCCCAACCAGCGAAGGATTGGCCGTAAAGCTCAGAACGGTGGCATTGACAAACTCGTATCCGCTGGTCAGTCGAAAGGTCGGGGTCACCTGCAAGGCAGCGTCCAGGTCCACTCCGCGCGAGCGCGTGCGGCCAAGGTTCTGCCGCTGGCGGGTGATCAGGCTGGGCGTCACGTTCAGGGTGACGTTCGCAATCGGGTTGGTGACGTCGCTCCAGAAGAAAGTGCCGCGGCCGGTCAGCTTGTGGCGGAAAGCGGCGAATTGCGCTCCGGCTTCCGCGCCGGTCAGTCGCTCGGCCTGGAGGTCGGAATTGGCGTTGGTCACAACGTTGCCCACGCGAAACCCGCGATAGAGCTCGTTCAGCGTCGGGGCTCGAAAGGCCCGGTAAGCGGAGCCGACCAGCGAAACGTTGCGGGTGAGGTGATAAAGCATGCCCAGGCGGGGGCTGAACGCCTTCTCCGTGCGTTCTGGAAAGTTGACGATGGTTGGCGGATTGGTGGAGGTAAGCGATTTGCTGGTGGAGAGCGCATCGTAATTCCGCCAGCGGTCAAAGCGCAGAGCAGCGGTCACCTGCCAGCGCGCCGTCAGGCGGATGACGTCTTCTCCGTAAACACCCGCCGTGCGCTGGCGTCCTCCCGCGCCTAATGCTGACGTCATGCGCCCGCCAAAGAATCCCAGCTCATTGCTGGAACCGCGGACTTCCCTCCCGTCGAATCCGGCCAGCAGGGTTTGTTTCGTTCCCACCGGCCGGTTCCACTGGATGGAGGCTCCCGTCTGCTGCGCCGGAACCCGCTGGGCCCGCACCAGGAATTCGCTGTTTCGGTCTGCGGCGACGGCGGAAAAGGTCTGGTCAAACACCTGAGGCCCGCCGTAGCCGCGGAAGCTGAACGATCCCGCTCTGGCCGAGACCCAGTCTGCGCCGATGGCCAGTTGACGCGTGTGGGTCCGGTTATTTTGCAGCGGCGTTCCGTTATCGCGCGTTTCACGAAAGTAAGTGGTTTTGGCGAAAACCCTTCCGTTTTCGCCGAGCTTTCTTTCCAGTGTTACATCACCCGCTTCATGTTCAGAATTGGCCGGTGTGTCCACCGTCCCGCGGTCCTGCGGGTTGACCAGGATATAGCCGTCGGTATTGAAGGCCTCGCCGTCCAGATCCAGGGTCCAGGGCCCGTGCTGAATGCTCGACCAGAATGAGCCGTCGGGGGTGTTCTCGTTTCCGTATGACGTATCGAGAGCAAACTCAGTCGTGGTTGCCTTGCGCGTGAGGATATTGATAACTCCTCCCATCGCATGCGAACCATAAAGGTCTGAAACGCCTCCCCGCACGACTTCCATGCGGCCCACCGCCTCGCGGGGGACACGGTCCCAGTAGACCCAGCCGCCGAAAGGGTCGTTCAGCGGAATGCCGCCTACCAGCACCAGGGCGCGGCTGGCTCCGCTGGCCCCCACGCCGCGCAGCGACACGCCCTGTGCCGTGGGATTGGCCACCCGGCTCCCGGTGCGGCGGAAAAGGGTGAAGCCGGGCACCTGCTGGAGCGCGCCGTCCAGTGTGAGGGCCGATGTGGCGGCCATCTCGCGGCGCGTCAGGACGCGAACGTCGGCGGTGGTCTGGCTCAAAGGCGTCTGCATCCTGGTGGCCGTCACCGTCACCTGCTCCGCCGTCGAGGCCGGATGCACGACGACCTCCACGGAGGCGGTGTCATCCGCTCCCGCGCTCCAGGGTTCTTCAAGTTCGGCGAATCCCTTGGCGCGAACCAGCAGGCTGCCATTCGCTGCGGGAACGCGGCTGAAAACAAAATGTCCATCGGCGTCTGTGGTTTGGGTTGCCTCGTAACCCGCCGCGCGCAGTGTGACCTGCGCTGCCGTGACCACTGCGCCGCTCGGGTCCTTCACAACGCCTTCGACCCGATAGCGCGGGGGCGCTGCCTGAGGGCGCGGCGACGCTTTCACAGCCGGCAGCGCGGCGAATGCCATCAGCCCAACCAGGGCGGCGACAGAATGTTTGAAAAAGGATTTCATCTCGCTCTTGTTTGTAGGCCCGGTCAACCGGCTGCCCGAAAGCAGACTGCCGGCGTTGGTTCCGTCGAGGCCCAAACCCACTAGACTAATCCGCCTGTGATCGTGCGGCAAATCATATTTGCGGTGCGGCTGGAACAGGACCCTGCGGAGGTTGGCAGGGGAAGCCCTGAACTCGTCAGGCGGGAAGGAGCAGATTTTCCGCGAAGGCCCATGCGTGGTCAAACCACTGCCCGTTGCATTGGAACCCAGTGCGGCGGCCCATCTCGATGACGTCCTCGGCGGTGTATTTGTGCGAACTTTCCGTCCAGATGGTTTCGCCTTCCTCGAAGGGAATTAACATCTTGCTTTCACGGATTGTGACCGTCTGCCGGGCCGTCGAGACCAGGTGCATCTCGACGCGGCGTTCCCGCTCATTCCATTTTGCGAGGTGGCGGAACTTCTGAAGGTCGAAATCAGCGTCAAGCTCGCGGTTGATTCGCGCCAGCAGATTCAGGTTGAAGGCTGCCGTGACACCTAAAGGATCGTCGTAGGCCTCCAGCAACTGCTCAACCGGTTTCAGAAGGTCGGTGGCCAGCAGAAGCGCATCGGCCGTGGTCAGGACTTCACGGATCTTCCGCAGGAATTCTTCGGCCGGCGCGCGTTCAAAGTTTCCGATGGAGCTTCCCAGGAAGAGCACCAGCAGGTGCTGGCCGGGTTTGCGCCGGGCGGCGGCCTTGCGCAGGCCGTCCAGGTAGCCGGTTTCAAATCCCAGCACGCTGACCGCATCGATTTGATTCATTTCGCGCTCGCACATCGAGAGCGCGGTGCGCGAAATTTCAATGGGATGGTAAAGCGTGGGCTGGCGGCGGGCGATGGCTTCCAGGATCAGGCGGGTTTTTCTGCCGCTGCCGCTGCCCAGTTCCGCCACCACAACCGGAGAAGGAATGCGGTCCGTGATCTCATCGGCATGCCGCTGCAGGATGCGCTCGCCCGCGCGCGTCAGGCCGTACTCGGGCAGCAGGCTGATGACTTCAAACAGGGCGGAGCCGACGGCGTCGTAAAAATATTTGGAGGGTAGTTCCTTCTGGCCTGGTTTTTCAAGGCCCGCGCGCACGTCCGCGGCAAACTGAGAGGTGAAGTCAGCAACCGGGTTGGCTGTGGCGGCCTGTGGCATTGCGGTCCTCTTGCAGAAAAATCTAATTACTGACGCAGCGGAATCCGGAATAAGCGTACTGGTAATGCGACTGGAACCAGTTGCGGAATGAGCGGCGCAGCATGCACGCCGCCGTCCGGGCCGAGCCGCCCTTCATCACGAAATGTTTGCCGTCAAAGAAGTTGGCAGAGTAGCCCTGGTAGAACGGAAAAGGCTCAAAACCCTCAAACGGCTGGAAGACCGTCGAGGTCCATTCCCAGCCGTTGCCCAGCAAGTCCGCCACGCCGAATGAGCTGCGGCCGGCGGGATGCGCCTGCACGGGAGCCGGGTCCCAGTTCTGGAAATCAAAGTTGCCGCGATTCTTCTCCGGAGCGCCGGAGCCCCACGGATAGTCGGTTTCCTTGCCTTCGCGCGTGCCGTAAGCGGCTCGATGGAACTGCGCCTCGGTGGGCAATTGCTTGCCCGCCCACCGGGCATAGGCCGCGGCTTCCGCGTGGCTCACATAGACCGGCCAGTCGAGCGGAAGAGGAACTTCGGCGAACATGGTTCGGCAGTTCCAGGCGCCCTCGCGCGGGACCCAGAAACTGGGATGCTGGACGCCTTCCCGTTCCTTCCACTCCCAGCCGGCATCATCCCACAGGCTTCTCGTATCGTAGCCGCCCTCGCGAAGGAACTTCAGGAACTCCCCGTTGGTCACCTTATATTCATCGATGGCAAAGGCGGGAACCTGTGCCGTGTTAAGCTCGAATTCGTTGTCCCATCCAAAAACACCGCCGGCCCTGGGCAGTCCCAGCGTTGCCGTCCCTGCCGGAATCTCGATCATCCTGCCGGTTTCCACCGGCGCTGCGGGCACGTTTGCGGCCGACAGTTTCACTTTGCGAGTGAGAGGCAACTGGTGCAGCATGTAAGCCAAAGTTTCGGCGTGCATCAGGCGATGCTCGAGAGCGACGTTCACATAGACGCCGGTTTGCGAGAGATCACCCGCGGCATCCGCGAGGGGTTCGCTCTTGAGCCGGGCATCCACTTCCTGGCGCACGCGGCTACTGTATTCGTGGACTTCTTCCAGCGTGGGCCAGTCCGAGGGCTGGTCACTCGGCAGGCCGCCGTCAACCGGATCGATTCCAAACGCAAACAGCTTGTCAAATTCAGGATGGAATGATTTGGCCTGGAAGGCATAATTCCCAAGCAGGTTCCAGTCGAACGCCTCCAGGTGGCCAATGTAGAAAACAATGCGATGCCGTTCCGGAATGGGTCGGTCGTAGAGCGCCTCGCGCAGGGGAACCTCGAAGAGCTGGTCCGTTGCAACTCGGGCCTGGTCGAGCCTGGCCAGAATATCCGA
>JBAUWE010000305.1:0-5110 GCA_049583595.1 Terriglobia bacterium | reverse complement strand
GGATGGCGACAATCCCAATCCGGTTTAGCCAATACTGGCCGATCTTCGTCTCAAGGTTCCCGTCTCCCTTTGAGCGGGCAGGCACGGCAACTGGCAGGGGTTGCTGCGGAGTTGATGGCTTCGGTCCGGGCGGAGGTGAATCAGAAACGGTCTTCGCAGAGGGATGCTGAAGCGTTGTTTCTGCGGAAGTCGGAGCAGGCGATTGCTGGCCCACGTCTGACGCAGCGCCGCTGATCTGCTCCAGCTGATAGACCCGCGCCGTCAAGGCCGCAACCTGTGCTTTCAGGGCATCAATCTCATCCTGCGGATTGGCCATGGGCCTATAGTAATCCAACTGTTATCGCGGGATGAAAAATCTTGCTTTGGGTCAATTTTTCCTGGAATACGCAACCGAGCCGCGATGCGTGACCCCCTCTCCTCAGAAAGAGGCAATAGGGAGCAGGAAACAGGAAGCAGGGAAAGCAGAGCACTTCCCACCTGCGTTGGGCAATTCAAAATTCCGGATTCAAGATTTAAAAACGAACTCCAGGTGCCGGGGCTGAAGCCCGGCGCTACTGTCCGGAGAAATACAGGGGACCTTCGCTGCGCTCAGAATGACAGGACTCCAAGCTGGGACAACCTCTCCCCAACGGGGAGGGAGTAGCGAGTAGGAAGTAGGAAGTCGGGAAAGGCAAGAACATCCTGACCTGGCCGGGGACAAAAAGATCCTGATGGGGAGAGGGGGATATTTGGCGCTCCGGCGACTAAATGCTATGAACCGTCAAATCTGCAGTGGTTCAGAGGGAAGTGTTCTTCCACTACCGGTCGAGTGGAGCAACAAACCTTGACGAAACCATTCGACGCGGAAGAGCACTTCACGACTTAACGTCAGGAGGATAGCAAATGAGAAAACTGTTTTTAGCCGTAGCGATAGGAGTTGTGTTCGCTTCCAGCGCTCTTGCAGCGGGGCCGGTGGCGCTGAACGATACCCAGATGGATCAGGTAACCGCGGGCGGTGTGGTAAAAGTGGATGCCTTCGTCTGCCCGGTGATCACCAGCCAGGCGGTGGGGGAACACAACCCACAGGCTGGCGCATTGGGAGATACCGGCGACTACACCGTGGTGCCTGCAACCGCAAACAACGGCCACCTGAGCGTACCCATCCAGGCGACCAATGGCGATGGAGCCGGACTCCCAGGGGGCCCGCACGCCGCGCCTGGAGATACCAACTACACCGCGATCTGGGCCGTGCAGCCGTAAGAGGTTTGCTTGCGTGCTGGAGCGGGCATTCGCCGGTTTTAGCGTGACGATGCCCGCCAGCCAGGCGCCTGGTTCCTCAACCCTTATGGGGCGCGTCACTGCGCCCCATTTCCTTCACGGGAGAGCATGCGTGCGGAGTTGGATGGCTCTAACGGCAATCGTGTTGTTGGTTCCGATGCCTGGGTTTGCACAGGCGGCCGCGCCCGTGCGTTCAATGTGGGAATTGAGGCAGCAGAATATCGTTCTGCAGAAGTTCGACCTGAGCTGCGGTGCGGCGGCGCTGGCTACGATATTGCGGTATCAGCAGGGAGAAAACCTGACCGAGCGTGACGTTGCCCTCGGACTTGTCAGCCGGGACGTCTACATTCGGAACCCCCGGTTGATCCGGCTGCGGCAGGGTTTCTCGCTGCTCGACATGAAGCGTTACGTGGACCGGCTGGGCTACGACGGGCAGGCGTTCGGCAGCGTCACCTGGAAGAATCTGCTCTCTCTGGCGCCTGCGATTGTTCCCGTCAGGTTCTTTGGCTACAACCATTTTGTTGTCTTCCGAGGCGCGCTTGGACATGACGTCCTGTTGGGTGATCCCGCGTTTGGCAATCGCACGATGTCCCGCCAACGGTTTCTTGCTGCCTGGATCGATTACGCCAAACTGGGGCATGTCGCTTTTGTCGTGCGACGGCGCGACGGCCTCATTCCACCCAACCGGTTGTCGGTAACGGCAGCCGATTTTCCATGGCTCAACTGAAGTTATCAAGCGTGAGACTATGATGTTTTCTAATTCCCGCTTTCTAAATCCATCAGCCGTCATGCTCGCGGTCGCGATGCTGTTGGCGCCGGCTCTTTGCAGTGGCGCCCCTCCCCAGCAGTCTGAGGACGTGACCGTTCAGATGCTCCAAAAAGAACTGGCCAAAAGGGACGCCGTCATCATCAACCTTCTCAATCGTGTGAAGGCTTTGGAAGCTGAGCGCGACGGCGCAAGCAAAAGTGTTGAAACCGGAACTGCCGTGGCGCCGGCGAAGAAGCCCGAAGCCGTCGCTTCCACCACCGCGCGCGCCAGTGCGCCTGCCAGCGTGCCTGCCAGTGCCCCTGCAGGTCAGGCGGCGGGCGGCGGCGGTTTGAAGATCGATGCATTAGCAGCCGAGCGGGCCCTCGAACGGAGCCTCGTTCAGGAGGGCGCGCGCCTTCTCAGGCCGGGAGAAATCGAGGTCTATCCCGGATTCACTTTTTCACGGTACGAGAGCGATTTTCCCACGACGGTGACATCAGGCAATGACACTTTTATCGGAGAGGTCAGGAGCACACTGAACGTCTACGATCCGCGGGCCGACATCAGAATGGGATTGCCCTTCAATTCGCAACTGGAGATCGGCCTCCCGTCACGGGTCATCAATTCCGGCCTGGGGACAGCGGTGGGCGGGGCTGTCCAGTCCGAGGCCGGGCAGACCGGTGCGGGCTTTGGCGACCTGCAGATCGGCCTGGCCACGCTGCTCGCCCGGGAGAAGCGGTGGCGGCCCAACGCCGTGGGACGTCTCGTCTGGCTCACCGGCACCGGCTCCGCCATTAATAACGGTGTGTTCCTCGGCGGGGGAAATTCCGGATTGGCCACGCAACTGAGCGCCTATTGGCGGCGGGACCCCGTCGTGTTCCTGACGAGCGGAAGCTACGCTCACTATTTCGAAGGCAGCGGCATCCGGCCGGGTGACAATATCGGCTTCTCGCAGGGAGTAGCGTTGGCGGTCAGCCCGGAAACGGCGTTGATCTTTTCTCTCGATCAAAGCTATATGAAAGCGTTCAAGCGCAACGGCGCCGAACTCCCTGGAACAGACAGGCTGTCTTCAGTCTTCAATTTTTCGACTTCGACGATTCTCGGACGCGGGCTGTTCCTGCGCTTGAGTGCAGGTGTTGGCCTGACGAGAGATTCTCCTCGTTACCAATTTGGGGTCTCGCTTCCATTTCGCTTTCGATTGAGATAGGGGCTGGTCCGCGTAGCGCCGGCATCTTGCCGGCCATGAAAATTGTCGCCGGGACGGCGGCGCTACCATTGCGAACCGGGGCTGGCGCAGAGGAAATTATGAATGATAAATGATGAAAAGAGGGAGTAGCGAGGACCTCCGGTCTCGAGGTCCGCGGTTCTTCTTCCAGAAAACACCTAATGAGGCTTGCATAACACAGGGACGAGTTTTCGTAGCGCCGGCATCCTGCCGGCCTTGAGTAAAGTTGCCGCCGGGACGGCGGCGCTACCATTGCGAACCACGGCCGGCGCCCCTGTCATTCTGAACGCAGTGAAGAACCCCCGCATTTTGGTTTTTGATACAAATACCGGGTTCCCTTCGGCAAGCTCAGGGCCGGCTCTTCGCGTTGCTCAGGATGACAGCCGAGGAGGCCCAGGATGAACGCGTCGCGCGGCCCGTGGTTCTTCTTCCAGAAAACATCCACTGAGGCTTGCATCATACAGTGACGAGCCTTCGTAGCGCCGGCATCTTGCCGGCCTTGAATAAAATTGCCGCCGAGACGGCGGCGCTACCATTGCGAACCGTCACTATATTTTGCAAACATCGATAAGAACCGCAGGCCGCAAGGGCCTGCGCTACAGCCCCAGGGCCGGAGGGCGTAGCGTGAACCTCCGATTTCAAGGTTCGCGGCCTTTTTAGCCCACGGCCACCGACTTCGCCGGGGTAAACTCCAGCCGTGGGATTCGATTGGCGTTAAAATCTTCCCCAGCCCCGGCAGGGGCGAAAGGCGCAGGCGCCACGCGTGGCGCGTGGCTTGTTGAGAAAGGGCACGGGTTCACTCGTGCCGAAAAAGGCCGCTCATCAAAAAGAATCAATCAAAGCCCTCTCCGTGGGGAGAGGGTGCCCCGCAGAGCCGGGGCGGGTGAGGGGTCACTTCAGAATTGACTGATTGAGGGAATTGCGATGGAGCGATTGGAGCCGGCGGCAGGCGTTCACACTTCATCCGTCAACTCGCTGCCTCCCGGTTTTCGATTCGCAGGTGGCATGGCCATCCTGGCCATGTTGATCCACGGGCGGGACGCCCGTGCCACGATCGCGTGTAGCCGTGGTCAAGCTGGCGGTTCTATTTTTTGGAGGACAAATCAATCATCGCAATGGACCGGATGCCATGAGGACAAACAGCAACGTCCCGCTTCGCGGGATCGCAGACTCGACAAAGCGCGAATCTGCGCCACCCGCCGTAACGGGTACAAAGGTCGTCCCTATTAATGGTCATTGTGGACCGGGAGGGATATGGCGGCCATGAGGAGATCGCGGCAGGTGGTACTAAGGCGTGTCTTTTTTATTTTCGGATGCTGCGGTGTAGCCTGGGCATGCTGGTATTACATGCTGTGGTACCATTACTATGACATACTGCCCCGTTCTCCCCAGCCGAGCATCGGCAGGATCTATCCAATTAACATGCACGGGTTCACGAAATATGCTACCCGCAAGGAACTTCGTCACATTGATACCACCGAAGACATTTTTTTCGCCTGGATTGCCATAGGGTTGCTGGTGGGAGGGATTTTCAACAAGGATTTACTGGCTAAAGGTGACGACAAGAAGTGGCCCTCCGGCAGTTCAATGCCGCCCTGATGTGAGCGGGCGGGTGGCGCAGATATTGATTTTTAATGTCTGCGTTTCAGCGGAGCTGAACGGGGTTAAAATGTCGCGGTGTCATATCCGTCCCGATACTACGCCGAAAACGATCTTCACTTTTTGACGACGAGCGTCTACCGCCGTACGCAGATTTTCAATTCCGAGCGCTTCAAGCGCGGATTCGTAGCCACACTGGCAGAGTTGCGCGCCGAGTTGGGATTCCGGCTTCTCGGCTATGTCCTGATGCCGGAACATTTCCACCTGCTGTTGTGGCCCTC
>JBAUWE010000304.1:0-32971 GCA_049583595.1 Terriglobia bacterium | reverse complement strand
GTGTAACGAACGGCTACGATTGCAGCAGGGGCGCATGCCCTGGCGCCCCCACCGCATCACCCTTTATTCGCTCTTATTGCACGGTGAACTTCGCCGGCGCGGTCAATTTGAAAGTCATCCCTGTTTCCGCCGGCAAGTCAATTTCTTTCTTCCCGGTCGCAAACGCACCCGCCGTACCGCCGGCAGCACCGATCGCGCTGCCAATTGCCGCGCCTTTGCCGCCACCAGCGATCGCTCCGATTGCGGCGCCCACTCCAGCGCCACCGCCAATCATGGTAATGTCACGCTTCTTGTGGGACTTACCGGAAACGCTCCAGGTTTGGGTTGATACAGAGGTCTGTTGGCCGCCGGTCGGGGTAACAGAAGTCAGCATCAGCGAGATTTCCGCAGGCCGCTTCAGCCTGCCTGAGCTGACCACACTGGTCACACGGCCGCCCACCAGGCTTCCACGAGGAGCCACGGTCACTCCGCTCACCACCAGCGGCTCTGCCAGCGTGCCATCAAAGGTGCTGCCCTGAGCCGTCGAGGCTGTATTCAGTTCAGTGGAAAGCCGGATGTGAATGGAAGTGCCCGCCGGAACGGCGACTGTTCTGGGAGCCGGTGCCCGTGAGGCTTGCCGATGGGTAACGGATGTATTGAGTGTTCCCGGGCCGGACGCTGCTCCCGCCTGGGCTGCTTCAGGATTGTTCTCCTGATTCCCTGCGCCCTGGCAGCCAACCATGACCACGAGGGTGAACGCAATGACCAACGCCTGAATTGCTCTATTCCTGTTCAATTGGATCCTCCATCACAGGCTTAAAGCCTGCATTGATTGTCATTTAGGCGTCCCCTCCCGTTGTCGCTAACCGCCCCTGAAACCACAAACGCACTTGATGAAGACTAAACAATCAGCCACAAAAAAGCAAGAAACGTATCCCGGGGCTGTCCGGCCACCCGCAGCATGAGACAGCCGTTTTGTCTGGCGATTCGTCCGCCGGCGCTCCATATCCATCGACGGAAACCGCCTCTGCGTGTTAGGCTAAATGAGTTGCGAATTCCGCTTCGAATCCTGACAAGCGGTTTCATGACATATCAGACTTCGGGCTCTGTGCAACGGATGTTCGTGAACCCCGCCAGGTCCGGAAGGAAGCAACGGTAGCGAGCCGCTCTGTGTGCCGCAGATCAACCCGAAGTCTGACCAGATCTCAGTTGCAGGGACTCGGGGCCCGGCAGGATGTGCCAGGTTTTTACCCTTCGCCACCCGGCCCTGAACACTGTTCCCTTCGCTTATGTCTTATCAGGTTATCGCCCGCAAATACCGCCCTCAGTTTTTTGATGACGTTGCCGGTCAGCGCCTAATCACTGACACACTGAAGAACGCCGTCACCCGGCAGCGAGTCGCGCATGGATACATCTTTTCCGGCGCGCGGGGAGTGGGCAAGACCACTACGGCGCGAATTCTGGCCAAGTCACTGAACTGCATCAAGGGACCGACGGTCACTCCCTGCGGCGAGTGCCCTTCCTGCCAGGAAATCGCCCAGGGGAATTCAGTCGACGTTTTTGAAATTGACGCCGCTTCCAACCGGGGCATCGATGAAATCCGCGAACTGCGCGAAAACGTTCGCTACCTTCCGGCGCGCGACCTGTACAAAGTCTTCATCATTGACGAAGCCCACATGCTGACCACTGAGGCCTTCAACGCTCTGCTGAAGACACTGGAAGAGCCGCCGCCGCGGTCGCTGTTCGTCCTTTGCACAACCGAGGCCCACAAGCTGCCGACCACCATCCAGTCGCGCTGCCAGCACTTTTCTTTCCGCCTGCTGGATTATTCGGAAATTCTCAGCCGCCTCGAATGGGTGATGAAGCAGGAAAAGTTTGCGGCGGACGAGGGCGCATTAAGCGCCGTCGCCGAAGCCGCCGAAGGCAGCCTTCGTGACGCGCTCTCTCTGCTGGACCAGGCCATTGCTTCCAGCGCCGAGCGCCTTGAAGAAGCGCATGTCCGCAAGTTGCTGGGCGTGGTCCCCAGTCAGGTCCTGGCTGAACTGGTGGAAGCCATAGGAGATGGAGACACGGCGAAGGCCCTTCAGACCGTCGAACGAGTCGCTGCGGAAGGCTATGAACTGAACCATTTTTGCGGAGAGTTCACGCGCTACATCCGCAATCTGGCAGTTGCCAAAAGTTGCGGAGCGGAAAGTCCTCTGCTCCAGCTACCGTCCACTGAACGTACCGTGCTGGGCAGGCTACGTGAGCAGTTCAGCGAAGAGGACCTCGCTCGTTTCTTCCAGATCCTGGTGCGCACTGAAAACGAAATGCGCCATGCGCTGAACCCGCGCTTCCACCTGGAGCTGGGACTGATTAAAATGGTCCATGCCGGCAAGCTGGCATCACTCGAAAGTCTGCTGGCTGAACTGGGCGGGGCGCGTCCCGCACCGGCCGGCAAGCCGGAAACAGGGCCTCCCGGAGGCCAGCCGTCTTCCGCGCCGGTCACGGAAAGAAGGTCCCCGTACATGCCGAGATCGGCGTCCTCCGCGCCCGTTCCCGCTCGGCAGCCTGAGAGACCGAAAGGTCCCGAAAAGCCCCCTGAACGCCTGGGAAGCGCCACGGCAAGACACGCCGGTTCGCTGCCATCGCAAGCGCCGGCGACCCCGCCCTCGGCGCAACCCATACCTCCGGAAGCCCCAGGTGATCCGCGCCTGAGCAAGATCAAGAGCCTTGCGTTCGGGCAGTCCAAACTGCTGAGCAGTTGCCTTGATCCGGTCTCGGCATGGCGGTTTGAAGACGGCGAGGTTCGCTTCATTTTTTCCAAGAGCGACTCCTGGGCGGCCGACCTGTTGAACAGCCGCGAGCAGCAGGAAAAGCTCCAGGCTCTATGCGCGGAGGCGCTGGGACAGCCCGTCAGGATTTGTGTTACACTCGATAACGAAGAAAGGTCGGGGCTCAAGAAGCGTCGCAGCGTTCGCGAACGCGCTGAAAGCGACGAAGGGGTTGAAGCACTACTGAAGAAGTTTCGATGCACCCTGGTTGACGTGGTTGATTTGAGCCGGGAGTGATCCATGAAAAATCTGCAACAGGTACAGCAAATGCTAAAACAGGTTCAACAGTTCCAGGAACAGCTTCAGAAACAGCTGGATGACCTCGTCGTTGAGTCTTCCACAGGCGGCGGCATGGTAACCGTCAAGATGAATGGACAAAAACACCTGATTTCCGTCCACATTGATCCGGAAGTATACAAGTCAGGCGACATCGAAATGCTCCAGGATTTGCTGCTGGCGGCCGTCAATGAATCCGCCAGGAAAATCGATGAACAGGTGGCGAGCCAGATGGGTTCGCTGGCGGGTGGGCTCAATCTGCCAGGGCTCAATTTATAACAGACTCCTTCCTCAGGATTTCCGCAAAATGAGCGAATACGCCGCGCCTCTTGCGCGCCTGATAGATGAACTGAAGCACCTTCCGGGCATCGGACAGAAGTCCGCCCAGCGAATCGCTTTCCACCTTGAGCGCGCGCCGCGCGAAGACGTTCAGCGCCTGTCCGAAGCATTGCTTGACGCCAAGGACAAGATCCGCCTCTGCAGCGTGTGCAACAACCTGACCGAATCCGACCCCTGTGAGTATTGTTCCGATCCCAGGCGCGATGCTGAAGTGCTGTGCGTGGTGGAAACGCCCTACAACGTGGTTTCAGTGGAAAAGGCGCACGAGTTTCGCGGGCGCTATCATGTGCTGCATGGCGCTCTTTCGCCTTTGCAGGGCATCGGCCCGGAACAGCTCAAGCTGAAGAACCTGATTGACCGCCTGAAAGATGGCACGGTGCGGGAACTGATCGTGGCAACCAGCCCCACCGTCGAAGGCGAAGCCACCGCCGTTTACCTTGCCAAGCTGGTCAAGCCGCTGGGAGTCAAAGTCAGCCGTATTGCCATGGGCATCCCCGTCGGCTCGGACCTCGAGTTCGCGGACGAAGTCACCATGCTCCGCGCACTCGAAGGCCGCCGCGAAATGTAACCGCTGCCTGCCCAGCAGGTCTCACTTGAAGGATTCTGTGCCCCGGTAGAGCGGGGTCTCAAGACGGGCCGCCAAGGACCTCAGCCTCTCGACGGCGTGCCACGATCTTCTACTTCAGGGCGTCCATAACATCGTCGAGCACCTTCTTCGGGGGGCGCACGGAAGACTCGGGAAGCGTGGCCAGGGGATCATCGACAAAGTTCAGCATCTCCATAAAATTGGGCTGCTGCGTATCCAGATAGAACAGGCCGGTCACAATCTCTCCCTTGTCGTGGGCCTCCGCCAGAACTCTCAGCGATTCCGTCTTGTTGGTGGGGTCATAATCCGAATTCAACTTCTTCAGGATCAGGCGGGACCCGTCATGGAGAATGATTTCGGTTGTGGTTCCGGGATCATATTCCACCGTGATGTCCTCAAAGTAGGGGACGTAACTGACTTCTTCAAGCGCCACTTCGTGATCTCGCACGTAGCTGTAGCTCTTGGTCGATCCCGTATGGTCGTTGAACGTGACGCAGGGCGAAATCACATCCAGCATCACAGTGCCATTGTGACCCAGAGCCCCTTCCAGCAGAGCCAGCAACTGCTTCTTGTCTCCGGAGAACGAACGTCCCACGTAGGTCGCCCCCAGCATGATCGCAAGCGCACAGGTATCGATAGGAGGCAGATCGTTGATCACGCCGTTCTTCAACTTTGAGCCCATATCAGCCGTTGCAGAAAACTGGCCTTTGGTCAGCCCATAAACCCCGTTGTCCTCGATGATGTAAATCATCGGCAGATTGCGGCGCATCAGGTGGACGAACTGCCCAATGCCGATGGAAGCCGTGTCGCCGTCGCCGCTGACACCAACAGAAATCAAGTTACGGTTGGCCAGCATCGTGCCGGTGGCAATCGATGGCATGCGGCCGTGGACGGAGTTGAATCCGTGTGAGGTGCCAAGAAAATAGGCAGGGCTTTTGGAGGAGCATCCGATTCCTGACAGCTTGGCCACACGGTGCGGTTCAACGCCGAGTGTATAACACGCCTCGACAATACGCTCGGAAATAGCATTGTGGCCGCAGCCCGCGCAGAGCGTACTCCTCTTCCCTTTATAGTCGGAAGGTTCCAGCCCGATGCGGTTTACTTTTCGAGGTGGAGATGGGGGGACAGCAGTCGTCGACATTTTATTTCTTTCCCTCCTGGGAAACAATTTCGTCCGTCACGCTCCGTGCGTCAATGGGAACTCCCTCGTAGTGCCGGATGCTGCGCAGCTTGGGAACATCTTCCGCGGCGGTTTCCATGCGGAGCAGTTCGAACATCTGGCCATCACGGTTCTGTTCCACCACGTAGACGCGCCGGTAGCGGCGGATAAAATCAAATACCTGCCCGGAAAACGGAAATCCCCGGACGCGGCAATAACTCACCGGCAACTCGCATTCCTGCTTCATCTGGTCCAACGCTTCCACGATGGCCCAGTGCGTTGTGCCGTAGGCGATCACGCCAATTTCCGCTCCTTCATTGTCCTGCACGATGGGAGCGGGAACCCGGTTGCGTGCCGCATTGAATTTCCTGTTCAGCCGGTCCATGTTGTTGACGTAATCTTCCGGTCGCTCACTATAAACAGCCTGCTCGTTGTGACCGCTGCCGCGCGTAAAATAGGCCGCCTTGGGATGCCGGGTGCCCGGCAGAGTGCGGTAACCAACCCCATCGCCGTCAACGTCACGGTAACGCTCAAAGCCGCCCAGGCGCTCCAGATCCTCCGCGCTCAGAACTTTGCCCCGGTTGATGGGCTTCGAGGGGTAAGGGAATGGATCGGACATCCAGTTGTTCATGCCCAGATCAAGGTCGCTCATCACAAACACCGGAGTCTGCAATTCCTCCGCCAGATCAAAAGCCTCGACGGCCATCGTAAAGCATTCTTCCACAGAGGAAGGTATCAGCATCGGATGCTTCGTATCACCGTGCGACAGGAAGGCGTTATTGAGGATGTCACCCTGTTGTGTGCGCGTCGGCAATCCGGTCGAAGGACCCGTTCGCTGGACGTCAAAGATCACCGCCGGGATTTCAGCGTAGTAGCCCAAGCCGACAAATTCCGACATCAGCGAAATGCCGGGGCCGGAAGTGGCCGTCATGGCCCGCGCGCCCGCCCAGCCTGCGCCCATCACCATTCCAATGGCTGCCAACTCGTCCTCCGCCTGCACAATAGCAAAGGTCGCCTTGCCGCTTTCCGGGTCCATGCGGTAGCGCTTCAAGTAACTGCTGAGCGTTTCGGCCAGCGAAGAGGATGGCGTAATCGGGTACCAGGTACAGACCGTCACCCCGCCAAACATCGCACCAAGCGCCGCTGCCGAGTTGCCGTCAATAATGATCTTCCCACGCGTCGCGTCCATCCGCTCCAGGTAGAACCGGCCCCGCTTGGAAAGGTTCTTCTCAGTGTATTCGTAGCCCACCTGCGTGGCGGCAAAATTCAGGTCCACGGCGTTGGGTTTCTTCCTGAACTGTTTCTTCAGCGCCTCGTGAACCTCTTCCATGGGAATGCCCAGCAGCTTGGCCAGCACGCCATCATAAATCATGTTGCGCACCAGCTTGCGCAGCTTCGCATTCGGGCAGACCGGAGCCACGAGCTTGTCAAAAGGCACAGGATAAAAAATCAGGTCGTCCCGCAATCGTTGCAGATTCAACTTCTCATCAAAAACAACGCTGGCGCCAGCACCCAGTGACATCACATCTTCCTGGGCCGTCTCAGGGTTCATGGCAACCAGGAAATCAATCTCCTTGCGCCGGGCGATATAGCCGTGCTTGGACGCACGGATCGTATACCACGTCGGGAGTCCCGCGATGTTCGAGGGAAACAAGTTCTTTCCGGAAACGGGAATGCCCATCCGGAAAATGGACCGCAAGAGGACGGTGTTGGCGCTCTGGCTGCCTGAACCATTCACGGTAGCCACTTGAATACTTAAATCATTAACAACTTTTTCCTGCCCGGAAGATGAACTATCAGCTTCCTTGACAGCAAGGTCTGCAGTTCCCATGAATATCCTCGATGAAAAATATGGATGGTTTGATACTAACGTTCATTCCGATTGGCCTTCAACATAAGTCGGGTCAACGACGACGCCAATAATCGATTTGAGCTTATCAAGAGAACTGGGGGGGTAAGGCGTCGAATCGTGGCGGGTCCGCTACCGATGTCTCCGTCCGGCTCTCTCGGCCGACGCGCGGCTGCATAAGCTCTCACAAAAATCATAACACAATTAGGCAGCGTGTAAACACCGCCGCCCACAACCTCCCCGAGAGGTCCGCCCTGGCGGAATGGGTCCTCCGGAACACCCGAGCATACACCGCAGCGGCCCAGGCTGACAACACGTTCTTCATCAGCGCCGTTCCTCCAATACCTGCTCCTCCTGAGCAGGAGGGCAATCACACGTCGAAAGAAAAGGCAGATGCCTCGATTTCCCGCCTTCTGGCGAATAGGGCAAATATACATCGTGGAAGAAAAGTGCTAAAGTACGGCCCCGGATAGTCATAGAAAGTACAATCAGGCCGCTTGGCCGGCGTCCCTCCCTGGAGCCGATCCGATGTCAAATGACAATTCTGAAGGTTATGCAGTCGTAGGGTTCTTCTTTGGCCTCTACATGTTCTACAAGGGATTCCGCCAGTTCCGCAATTATCTCCTGATCGCCGACACACCGGAGATCGCTATCCGCAGTATCCCCATGGGCTTCGCGCAGATTCACGGAAAAGCGGAGGGCGAAAAGACGATCCTGTCTCCCATCAGCCACACACCCTGTTTTGCTTACAAAGTGATCATCCAACGATGGCAGGCCCGTTCAGGCGATGACGACGGCTACTGGGTCCCCCACTGTACGGACCTGGACGGAGTGGGGTTCCACCTGACCGATGAATCCGGCAAAGTTCTGGTCGATGCCCAAGGAGCTGAATTCGATGTGCCCGAGACCGCATCCTGCGAAACCGGCAAGGGAAGCACCCCGCAGACGGGTGTGGCCGCCACGCAGCAGGAGTTGCTCGAATACGTCACCCGGGCGGAATCGCGCTGGGCCGGAAATATGTTTGAACACGGGTTGAGATATGCGGGACAGCACGTTGGCTCTGCCCAGGAGCAGCATCGGGAGAACCTCAAAGATGTATTCCAGCATCCCCCGGGCACGCCGGAGTTCTTGCGCGGGGTCATGACCCTGATGGGTCCAAGGATGAAACGCCATTTGGAAGAAATGGGCCCGCAATCGGACCCCCAAAAGGAGGAGGCCCGTCAGGTCATGCTCCAGGCGCTCCAGCATCCGCCGGGAAGTCCGGAATATCTGGAAGGCCTGCGACGAGCGGAAGAGATGGCCGGGAAACCGGGCGCGACTCCAAAGTTTAACGCCCTGACGAAGGCTCTTGCCGTGAACCCGCCGGCAACTTCCGGCCAGCCCAGCGCAGCCAGCGGCCGATATACTTTTACGGAGTATTGCCTGGTACCCGGCGGTACGTACAACATCAGCGGCACCTGCGTGGAAAATCCCCATCCCCAGGACGCCAATGACCACAACATGATGGCCAGGGGCTCAACCGAACAGGAGTTTGTTATCTCAAGCAAGGCAGAGAAACCCCTGGAAACCGGCATGCGCAAGACCGCCGTGCATAAGATCCTGGTGGGGGCTGGCCTCGCCATCGCCTGCCTGGCGATCCTGCTGTTTGATCTCGGATTGCTTTTTTGACCGTGCTCGGCGCCTTCCTTTAGCGGTGACTTCTCGGCTTTCCAGAGGCCTCAAGTTGCCGGGCAGCGCCTGGGATATTCGAGGGGTTGCCTCCGCTGCAAAAGTCACTCCCCGGCAAATAAAAAGTCCCTTGGTTGAATCTACAACGGGTTCTGGCTGGAACTGTGCTACAATATCCCTACGCTTAACACCACGGCTGTGTGGTGCGATTGCTCCGATTGATTGCAGATCTGATCTGAGAAGTCCCGCCTTTTGTTTCCTCCGTATGTTTTTAGCGTAAATCACTGAACTCTGGCTCTGCCGGCTCGTGCGAATTGAAGTTAAAGGCACGCGCAGCGGCAGGTGATGTCAGAAAGAGAGAAGATTAGACTCGTGCAGAATTTTTCAGAACTATCGATTTCAGCCTACATGAAGGACAGGCTGTCTCGGGCGGGCTTTTCAACGCCCACCCCAGTCCAGGCTGCGGCCATCCCGCAGGCGCTTGAAGGCAAAGACGTCCTCGCTACGGCGCAGACCGGAACCGGCAAAACGCTGGCATTCCTGGTTCCCATTATGGAGGACCTGTTGAAACAAGCGACGCCGGGCATCGCGGCCCTCGTCCTGGTTCCCACGCGGGAGCTTGCCATGCAGGTTGCAGAACATTATGACCGGCTGCGAGGCAAGCAGTTGCCCGTCGCGGCCATTGTGGTGGGAGGATTATCTGAAGCGCAGCAACTCAGCGCTCTTCGTAAGGGAGCGCGCCTCGTGGTCGCCACGCCAGGCCGGCTGGAGGACTTCCTTCAGCGCAAGCTCATTAACCTCCGCCCACTGCGGACGCTCGTCCTGGATGAAGCCGACCGCATGCTGGACATGGGCTTCCTTCCCGCCATTCGCAGGATTGTAGCCGCCCTTCCAACCAAACGGCAAACGCTCTTCTTTTCCGCAACACTTGAAGCATCGGCAGCCCGGTTGGTTGACAACTACCTGAAAGACCCGGTGCGCCTCGCCTTCGGGTCCGTTTTAAAACCGTCAGAGAACGTGCGCGTCCAGGCAATGGAAGTTTCCCATCACCGCAAGCAGCACGTGCTGCAGCAGTTGCTGACCCGGGAAGCCGGACGCTGCCTGGTTTTTGCGCGTACCAAGCGCGGAACCGAGCGCCTGGCGAAAACACTGACCCGCAACGGCTTCGCCGCCGCCATGATCCACGGCGACCGCTCGCAGTCGCAGCGGAACGCCGCGCTGGCCGGGTTCCAGAAGGGACGATACCGCGTCCTGGTGGCCACCGATCTGGCCTCCCGCGGCATTCACGTTCAGGACATCGCACACGTCATCAACTATGACCTGCCCGATATCGCTGAAAACTTTATCCATCGCGTGGGACGCACCGGTCGTGCCGGAAGCCAGGGCGTCGCTTCCACACTTTTCTCCAGTGACCAGCGGGCTGAGATGTTTCTGCTGGAGCGTGCACTGGGTATTCAGATGGAGCGCGTCCGGGCGGACGTCGAAGTGCTCCCAATGCAGCAGCGCAAACCGTCCGGTCCGGTTCATGCATCACCCCGTCCGGAGTGCAGCATCACCCCGCTCCCCGGCGAGCTTCTGCAAGCCCGGATGTAGCATCCGGCTCATAGCGCCGGGCACGCCCCGGCGCTATCAACACCCAGACCCTGATGCCGGCCACTGAGCGGCTGGCCCTGGGGCGGGTTACACGCACTCCAGGAAAACTCCATCTTTCAAAACGAGTCAAAGCCACGGCCAAGGCTCGCGCTGCCCATCGCCCGCCCATTCCCGAATCCAGGCAGCATGAACCGGCAAGATTTAGCCGCTTGAATTATAGAGCCTTCGAAGTGTAGCTTTATTAGGCAGCTCATTTGACAGAGGGAGTCCCGATGCTCGATTTAGGTTTCGTTCGCAATAATCTCAGCATGGTTCGCGAAAAGATGAGGGATCGCGGGATCGCGGGAATCCTGGGAGATTTTGAAGCTCTTGACGTGGAACGCCGTAAGCTGCTGTCTGAAGCGGAAGCCCTGAAGGCGCAGCGCAATACCGTGTCCAACGAAATTGCCAGCCTGAAGAAGCAGAAACAGGATGCCTCCAGCCTGATTGCGCAGATGAAGCAGGTGAGCGCCAGTATTCAGCAGCTTGATGAGCAGGCCAAGGTTGCAGACGAGAAACTGCGCGACCTGCTGCGAAGGGTGCCAAACATCCCCCACGAAACCGTCCCTGTCGGGCGGGGGGCGGAAGAAAACCAGGAGGTCCGGCGCTGGGGAGAACCCCGCAAATTTGACTTTGAGCCCAAGGCGCACTGGGACCTGGGACCTGCTCTGGGCATCCTCGATTTCGAACGCGCCGCCAAGATCGCCGGAGCTCGATTCGCGGTTTACTACGGCGTGGGCGCAAAGCTGGAGCGCGCGCTGGCCCAATTTATGCTCGACCTCCATACCCGCAGGCACGGCTACACCGAGGTATTCCCGCCATTCATCGTGAATTCGGACAGTATGTTCGGCACAGGACAGCTACCGAAGTTCGCCGAGGACTCGTTCAAGCTGGAAGGGACGGACTATTGGCTGATTCCAACGGCCGAGGTTCCAGTCACCAATCTTTTCCGGGACGAGGTGCTCGAAGCTGAAAATCTTCCAGTGAAGTTCTGCGCCTGGACCGCCTGCTTTCGCAGTGAGGCCGGCTCTTACGGCAAGGACACGCGCGGAATTATTCGCCAGCACCAGTTCCAGAAAGTCGAACTCGTCAAGTTTGCCATACCCGAAAACTCCTACGATGAGCTCGAATCGCTGACCCGCGACGCGGAGGAAGTTCTTCAGGCACTGGGCTTGCCCTATCGCGTTGTGGCGCTTTCAACGGGCGATCTGGGCTTCAGCTCGGCTAAGACCTACGACCTGGAGGTCTGGCTTCCATCAAGCCAGGAATATAAGGAGATTTCCTCCTGCTCCAATTTTGAGTCCTTCCAGGCCCGAAGGGCCAACCTGCGTTTGCGCCGGGGAAAAGGCGGCAAGACAGAACTGCTCCACACTTTGAACGGAAGCGGGCTGGCCGTGGGGCGTACATGGCTGGCGCTGCTGGAAAATTATCAGCAGGAGGATGGCACCGTCATCGTCCCGGAGGTCCTGCGCCCTTATCTCGACGGCCTCGAGCTGATCACTCCTCGCGAGTAGCTGTGTCTCCTCAAGGCTTCTTTCCTGTCAGGAAAGAAGCCGTCATCCCGCCAGGGGTTACTTTCCATGGCTGGGAACGGGTTCCGGCATGTACTTGTGGAACTTGCCCGGCTCATGCTGGTGTTCAAACTGGATGGTAGTGTGGGTAATGCCGAATTCACTGGCCACGGCTTTTCGGATGTGGTGGGCAATTTTCTCGCTATCAGAAGTCGACATATCCAGGACGTGAACGTGGCAGGACATGGCATGAGATTCCGATCCCAGGCTCCAGACATGGATGTCATGTACGTCGCGGACCCCATGCACTCGTAGCACCGCCTTGGCAATTCCTTCCAGACTCATTCCTTTAGGAAGGCTTTCCAGTAGGATGTTTGAAGACTCTGTGATGATGCCGAGTGCACCCCAGAAAATCATGCCAGCAATCAGGAAAGCCAGCAGAGGATCGATCAGCGGCTGGCCGGTATAGCGAATCAGAAACGCGCCGGCAATGATGCCCACATTGGAAAGCGCGTCACCGAGGTAATGGACGAAAACGGCGTGCAGGTTCAGGTCGCGCCGTTCCCGGGCCAGTCCCAAAGTGACGCCGGCATTGATCACAAGCGCCACGATTCCCACAATCAGCATCTTACCCGTGGCAACATGCTCCGACTGGACGATGCGCTGGTAGCCCTCAAAACAGATGAAAAGTGAAACGCCCACCAGGATGAGCCCATTGACGAAAGCGGCCAGCACACCGGCGCGCTGGTAGCCATAAGTCTTGCGTTGGTCGGGAGGCTTCCGCTCCAGGTAGAGAGCAAGCCAGGAGAAGATCAGCGTGGGAACGTCCGTCAGATTGTGCCAGCCGTCGCTGACCAGTGCCAGGCTGTGGGCCATGTGCCCCACTACAAACTCAGTAGCCACAAGGCCGAGCGTCACGATAACGGCCGCCTTGACAACCCAGCCCCTTGACGACTTGTGCTGGTGAACGTGCATCGATGCACCTCATCTGGAATGTTATTCCAGAGCCGACCCCACCGCAACAGGACTGGCAAGGAAAAGCCGTGGTGCGGCGCTAATCTTCTTTTCGGCAGAAAACCATTTTCCGTTTGCCACACTCCAATCCGATGAAAGGGCGTGGATCAGGCACGGAGCGGTATGACATCCCTGAAGAGGCTGTGGTCCAGAACCTCTAAAGCGGGTCGGGTAGCAGCTTGGATAACAGCCACCAACCTGAGGGGCTTCCTCTGCGAGAGACCTTTTCCCCCAATCGGTCCGCAAGTAATATTATAATTTGAGGAGTGGGTGAAATCTTGACTCAGCATGAGCAGAAGAAGCCGACCATGGACTCGGGGGGGCGAAAAATGACTAGAGCAACAGGTCTTTCAATCCGGACTTGGATTCTTCCTGCCGCCGTCCTCAGTGTGGCTCTTTTCGGGCTGCTGATGGCTGAACCCCTTGCCACATGGGCACAGCAAGAAACTTCAGGTGCGGCCGGGACCGCACCTTCAGCGCCTGAAAATGGTTCACCGGCCGTTCCTTCGTCCGGCACGAATTCGAAGGCCAATAGCACGACGATTAAAGTACCCGTGACCGTCGTCAATGTCCCCGTCACCGTCCTCGACAAGCGCGGCAATCCGGTCATCGACCTCAATCAGAACGATTTCAAAATTTATGAGAACGGCAAGGCCCAGAGCATCCGGTACTTCAACAGTGAAACGATGCCGCCCCTGCGCGTTGGCCTGCTGGTTGACACCAGCAACAGCGCCCGTTTTGAACTGAAGTTCGAAAAGGATGCTGCCACCGAGTTTGCCTACACCATGCTCCGGGGACTCAACAGCCGGAACAAGATTTTCCTTGAAACGTTTGATGCCAACAACTCCATCCTTCAGGATTTCACCAGCAATCCCGATGAGATCAACGAGAAACTTCGAAAGTTGAAAGCCGGCGGGGGCAAAGCTGTCTACGATGCCATTTACGACGCGTGCAAACACGAAATTTTGAAAGCTGGCCCTCGGGAGCAAACGCGCAGGGTCCTGATCCTTATTAGCGACGGCATTGATGTACAAAGCAAGCATTCGCTCGAAGAGGCCATCTCCATGGCCCACAGGGCCGAAACGGCCATTTACACCATCGGGAACACTTCCTACGGATTTTCCAACCCCGGCGCCAAATACCTTGAGAAGGTGGCGGAAAACACAGGGGGCGCGGCCTTCTTCCCTCAGCGCAAGACCGCAGGCACGGACTTCCTGACCGGATACCTCTCACACGGCCAATTTGATTCACTGGAACAAAACAAGGGCCTGGGCGCGGAAACCGGGATCTATACCGCCCAGAAAATGATTGCCCTTGCCGACTCACTAGAGGCGATCAGGAGGCAATTGACAAACCAATACCTGATTGGCTACACACCGACTAACAGTGCGCTCGACGGGACGTTCCGGAAGATCCGCGTTGTTGCCGATCGCAAGAGCGTGATCATCCGCTACAAGCCGGGGTACTTTGCTACCAGCGATCAGTAAACCAGCCTTGCCAGCCGGCTGCGTGCGTAACACCCCCATCTTCAGGCATACCAATGGCCATCCTTCCTGGTGTTTCCTCTTGAAACCTTCCCCAGAGGCGTTTGACGGCCGGAGATCGTGAAAAATAGCCTCGGAGCTTGTCTTGAAACGCTGACTGGCAGATAATTAGAATTCTGTAACGCCCGCCCATATCCGCCTTTGGTCTGGGGCCAGCGAAACAACATGAAAGGGGCGTTTTTTCTTTGCAAGACATCCATAGGTCAGAAGGGCAGCAAGAATAACGCTATGGAAGCTGTGGTTCTAGCGGGAGGGCGAGGTACCCGGCTAAGAGAAGCAGTAGCGGGTCTTCCCAAGAGCCTGGCCCCGATCGGAAAGCATCCTTTTTTGAGCTATCTGCTTGGCTGGCTTCGAACCCGGGGGGTCACTGACATCATCCTCGCAGTGGGCCACCGTAGGAAGGACATCGTTCGCCACTATACCCAGCACAAGCCCCAGGGAATACGGCTGAGATATTCGATCGAGACCACTCCGCTTGGCACGGCGGGAGCTCTAAGGAATTTACGTTCGATGTTGGACGGGGAAGAGTTTCTTGTATTGAACGGGGACTCGATATTCAATGTCGACTTGCGGGAAATGCTCTCCTTCCATCGCAGACACCGGGCGGAGACCACTCTGGCCCTTGCCAGCCCGCCGGAGGCTGGACGTTACGGCTCGGTCCTGCTGGATCCTCGGGGCCGGATCAAAGCATTTGTTGAAAAGCATGCTGCAGGTCTGCCCAGCGAAGGTGGCCAGCCCAGCGCTTCAAAATGGATCAGCGGGGGACTCTACATCATGAGCAAAGCGGTATTTCGTCACATCCCGGGACGGCGTGAGGTGTCTTTGGAAAAAGAGGTCTTTCCCCGCCTGATCGGCGGTCCTTTTTATGGATTTCCCTCGAAAGGATACTTTATTGATATCGGGGTTCCGGAAGACTACCAGAGAGCAAGAACTGAACTGACGGGGCGTTTCACTCCATGTTGATTCGAGCCAAGGTACCCCTGCGGATCAGCTTTGCCGGAGGAGGGACGGATGTCAAACAATTTTTTGAGCAGGAAGGCGGGTGCGTCCTCAATGCGACGATCGGCCGTTACGTCTGGGGAACCCTCCGCAGCCGGGCGGATGGCCTGATCAACATCGAATCGGGCGACCTCGGCTATATCGTCAACTACGACACCCAAACCGATCCCGTTTACGACGGCAGGCTCGACCTCGTCAAGGCCGGTATTCAGAGTCTGGGCGGCCATAGTTCCGCTGGTTTTGACCTCTTCCTCCACAGTGAGGCGCCCCCGGGCTCAGGGCTGGGATCCTCTTCCACTCTGGTGGTGTGCCTGGTGGGTCTTATGAAGGACTTTCTAAATCTGCCCATAACGGATTATGAGACGGCGCGTGCCGCCTACCGGATCGAACGCGAGGAGCTGCAAATCAAGGGCGGCCTGCAGGATCAATATGCGGCAACGTTCGGCGGGTTCAACTTTATGGAATTCGAAAAAGACCGTGTGATCGTCAATCCGCTGAGGGTAAAGCAGGAGGTCATCAACGAGTTGGAGCACAACCTTCTGCTATGTTACACGGGCTCAACGCGCATGTCGGACGGGATCATCAATGATCAGGTGGGCCGATACGAACAACACGACGAAGACACTCTTCAGGGGCTCAGGCGCCAGAAACAACTCGCCGTTGAAATGAAAAATGCGCTCCTGCAACGGCGCCTGAATGATTTCGGCGAACTACTGGATGAAGCCTGGCAATTCAAGAAAATGTTGTCACCGAAGATCAGCAACCCGAAGATCGATGAGATGTACAACTCTGCCCGTAAGGCCGGTGCCATCGGTGGGAAGGTAACCGGCGCAGGCGGCGGTGGCTATATGCTTTTTTATTGCCGTTTCGAACACAAACACCGCGTGGCTGAAGCTCTGACCAAACTGGGCGGAATCCCAACCGGTTTCGCATTCGACTTCAACGGCCTGCAAACCTGGAGGGTGGATGGCAGCTCGGCTCCACTATGATTGCCAGGCTTCTGTGTGCAGGGGTGAAATGATCCATGGATAAGGGGAGGCGTGTTCTGAACAGGGCTGTTTTTCTCGATCGTGACGGGGTCCTCATTCGTAAAGCCCCCGAAAACCAGTACATCACTGCCTGGGAGCAGGTGGAATTTCTTCCCGGGGTGGGCGAGGCATTGCGAAAACTGAAGCAGAATGGCTATCTGCTGATTATCGTGACCAATCAGAGCGCCGTATCCAGAAACGAACTACCGGTCGACGTCCTGGAGTCCATCCATAAGAGAATGGTCCATCATCTTGCACGGGAAAGAGCGACCATCGACGCGATTTATTATTGCCCGCACGACCGAAACGGGAATTGCCCATGCCGCAAGCCCCGGCCCCAAATGCTTCTGCAGGCTGCCGCGGAGCACGGGATCGACCTCCAACAATCCTGGATGGTGGGCGATGCAGCATCCGACATCGAGGCGGGACGCACGGCAGGTTGCAGGACCATCTGGATACGGCTGCCGAGTTTTAATGGCGAAAGTCCCCCTCCGGCTGATTTCAGCACAACCTCTATTCAGGAAGCGGCAGGCTGGATACTTAAGGCAGGTTCACCCTTGAATGAAGGGGCGGCCGCCGAGATCCTTTAAGATTTACCTGCCCCCTGGATGGTGCTTTGCTCGCCTGACGCACGCTTTATGCGAATCGCCTATCTGACAGCCCGATATCCGTTCCCCCCGATAGGAGGGGACAGGATGCGTGTCTACTACACGCTGCGACACCTTCTTCGCTCACATGAAGTCACTCTCTACACGCTGGCCTCATCTCCAAAGGTACATTGGCAAAGCCACCATTCTGATCTGCCGGGCCTCGAACAAAAGACTTTCCAAATGGCAAAGTCTGCTTTTGCATGGAATAGCGCGGCTGCATTTTTTTCCAATCTTCCGTTGCAGGTCAGGCTCTACCAATGTCCTGATCTCATCCAGACGCTGGATTCGGATATCCGCAGCGGGGCTTTTGATTTGTTGTTTGTTCATTTGATCAGAATGGCAGAGTATGCCCGGCCTTACAGCTCCCTTCCGCGCATTCTGGATATGG
The DNA here is from genome assembly GCA_049583595.1 of Terriglobia bacterium. Classification (GTDB taxonomy): domain Bacteria; phylum Acidobacteriota; class Terriglobia; order UBA7540; family UBA7540; genus SCRD01. The sequence goes on along the minus strand of JBAUWE010000304.1, from coordinate 15,536 downwards.
CGGATTCGATCTATCAGCACTATGCGAGAATGCGCAAGATCTGGTGGAGCCCCTGGTGGGTGGGAGCCCGGATGGATCGGGGAAGGGTCCGCCGCTACGAAGCTGAAGTTCCCCACTGGTTCAACAACGTCATGATTCACACGAAGGACGACCTGGAGTGGGTCCGGGAGCAGTCCGGGGCCGGGAATTTGACGCAATCCCTGATGGGTGTGGATGCTGAAGAATTCGCATTCCAGGAAGGTCCCTACAACCCCCGGCGCATCGTTTATTGTGCCAAGCTCGATTACCTCCCGAATTCCGATGCCGCCCTTTACTTTGCAAAGCAGATCTTCCCGCTCGTCCGGCGCCGGCTGCCGGACGCTCAATTTTCTGTGGTGGGACTCAACCCTCCGCGCTCCGTGCTCGACCTGGCCAGGATTCCGGGCGTCGATGTCCGGGCCAACGTCCCGGATATCCGGCGGGAGATGTCCAGCGCGGCGGTTAGCGTTGCTCCGGTCCGGTTTGGTGCGGGAATTCAGAACAAGATCCTGCAGTCACTTTCGATGGGGATCCCGGTGGTGGCGACTCAGTTTGCGGCCAGGCCTTTTGGCGAACCCGCAAACTCTCCGCTGCTTGCCGCGGAAAGTCCCCAGGAGTTTGCCGATCAGGTTCTCAGGATTCTTGAGGATTCGCAGTACCGCATGCAACTGGCACATGCAGGCCGTCAGCTGATCGAGGCGCGTTTTCAGTGGGACCAGGTTCTCGCCCCCCTGGATCGAATTCTGGAGGGTCTCGTGAAGAATCGGGTCGAAGCACGGCGATGTTAAAACGGCAGATTCGCAAATCACAATTGATGCTCCTGGCAAGCGACATCATCGCAATTCTGGTTGCTGTCCAGGTTGCCATCCTGCTGGGAACCGGGCATTACATCCTGCTGACGCAGGGCTTTAAGAGCATTGCCGTTGGCTACTGCTTCTTCCTCTCACTCCTTTTTTACATCACAGACCTCTACAATCTGCGGCGTGAGCAGCACAGTGATGAAATCGCCAGTCTGGTCGTTCTGAACTCGGCGATTGCCGCGGCGTTCCTCACCCTCAGTTTTTATTTCTATCCCCGATGGAGCTTCGGAAGAAGCTTCTTCGTGAGCCTCTTCCTCGTGACGCCGGGTCTGGTGATGACGGGACGGCTCGTGTGGTCTCGCCTTCGCGGGGCACTGGCCCGCCCTTCCAAGGTTGCGTTCCTCGGTGACGGACCCGCGGTGGAGGAACTGGGGAAGGTTGCGCGGGAACACAAGCTGAAGGTAGTCAAGTTGCCGATGGCAAGTTATGTTACGGTTTCGCTTGGCACTCAGAATCAGGCCCTAGCATCCCCGGATGGCGCAGGCGAACTCCAGGCGGCCATGGCAAGTCTGCAGCCGGACATCATCGTCATGGAACCTTCGGCCTCCCTCGATCCCGGCGTAGCGCGGACGCTGATTGATGCCCGGTTCTCAGGCATAACCGTCCTCGATTTCCCCACCGCCTTCCAGATGCTCAGCGGCAAGCTTCCGCTGAACTACATGGACGGCAACTGGTTCCTGAGCGCTCAGGGATTTCAATTCTTCGAAAGCAACATAGCGGTCAGGCTGAAGCGCTTGCTTGATCTGGGCCTGGCCTTTGCGCTCTTCGTGGTGACGGTCCCGCTTCTGCCGCTGATCGCTTTGGGCATCAAGCTTTCGTCGAAAGGGCCGGTCCTGTACATTCAGGAGCGGGTGGGGCGGAATAGTCAGGTCTTCCGCCTTTTTAAGTTCCGAACCATGTCCGTCGGCTCCGATACGGATGGTCCCTGGACCGTCAAGAATGATCCTCGTGTGTTCCCCTTCGGGCGATTTTTGAGATTAACCAGACTGGATGAACTCCCTCAGCTCGTCAACGTACTGAGGGGAGATATGAGTTTCGTAGGCCCGCGACCCGAAAGCCTGGTTCTGGTGAAGCTTTACAAGAGCGCAATCCCCTACTACACCCTGCGCAGCGCTGTTCGTCCCGGCATCACCGGATGGGCACAGATCAACTATCCCTATGGATCATCAGTCGAGGATGCCGTGGAGAAATTGAAGTACGATTTACATTATATCCAGCATCTCTCTCTCTTATTCGACGTCCGGATCGTATTGAGAACTATTCGGACCGTTCTGGGGCGCCAGGGGAGCCAGTAAGGTCAGAGCGGAACGCGCGCAGCCTTGGGCTGCGGGCAGTAAATGCGCGGGAGCCTTGCCAAATTTGAATGCGAGGCGTAGGATTTTTCGTTAGTTTTCCGGCAAGGATATTTGCCAGCCCACACGCATCCTGACACCGGGCTGGTGTTCCTGCCAGAATTCATCATGCTCAAGAATAAATGGGCCGGGGCGGCGGATTTTGAGAGGGACAAGTAATTCAACGCTCCCCGGCGGCGATGGAGAGAAGTGATGTGGATAGGACGCTGATATGACGAGAAAGTTTGAAGTTTTTCTAACCCTCATTCTGGTTGGGAGTACGTTCGCCCTTGGCGGGGTCCAGCCCATCGCCTATTCACTGGCAGAAACACTTGTCTTTCTCCTCGTCGTACTGTTCCTCTGGCGCCAGAAACGCCAAGGCCGGATCGACATCTCCTTACCCGTCTGGCCCCTGCTTTTTGTGCTGTGGGTAGCGTTCCAGTTGCTTCCGCTTCCGCGGATTTTTCTGGCGTCTGTGTCCCCGGCGCACCACCTGACTTCAGCCTGGCTTGCACCGATCCAGCACGCAGGCTCCTGGAGCACTCTCAGCATTTACCCTGCCGCCACCCTCCTGGCCTTTTTCAAGATCCTTGCCTACCTGGGCGTTTTTGTCCTCGCCATTCAGATGTTTGACTCCGGCAGGAGAAAGAACACGATTGTAACGGCCCTCATTGCTCTGGGCTGCTTTGAGGCTGGATATGGAATTCTGCAGTATCTCCTGGGCTGGAACAAAATTTTTGGCTATACCAACCCTTATGATTCCTGGGTCGCCACCGGCACCTATATCAACCGCAATCACTTTGCGGGCCTAATGGACCTTGTGTTCCCGCTTGCCTTTGCGTCAGCGTTCTACACTTATCAGCTTTGGTCAGATCCGCGGCGCCGCGCGGCGTCCACAAGGTCCGGCGCTGAAAGTCCCCTCGAGTTTCGAATCGTTTTCTTTCTGTTTCTTGCTGTCATCATGGTGATCGGCTCCGTCTTTTCCTATTCCCGCGGAGGCATCCTTTCGGTATCGTTCACTCTGATTGCACTGTCAATCCTGACTGTTCTGAAGGTGCGCCGTAAAAGCTGGGGTCTCCTCATCGCGGGGCTGGCCACGCTGGCATTGGGCTTCAGCCTTTGGGTTGGAGTCGGAGGGTTGGTGCATCGATTCGTGGAAATGGGTCGGGCAGGGTATGTGAACACTCAGCGCCGGAGCATGATCTGGGGCGACACCGTCGAACTCTTCCGCAGCAATCCCATTCTGGGCACAGGCCTGGGGACGTACGAAGACGCCTTGCGTCCCTTCCAGAGGCATCTTGTCGATATGACGATCGATCATGCCCACAACGATTACCTCGAGTTTGGGGCAGAAACGGGACTCATTGGCTTCGGTCTCCTCTTCATTCCCATTTTCTATCTTCTGGTCCGGATGGTCATCTCTTTTCTCAAGGACCACCGACGCTATCGGAGCGCCATCCTGCTGGGCTGTATAGGAAGTACGCTGGGACTTTTGATTCACAGTCTGATGGACTTTAATTTGCAGGTCCCTTCCAATGCCATGATCTTTGCCGCCATTCTGGGAATCGGATACAAGGCGGCGTGCGTCGAATCTCGGAAAGAGTTGCGGGAACGCACGCCATCCTCACCCTGAGTCAAACAACACGGTACGGCCTTCAAACCGATCCCAGATGCAGGATATCCTGCACAATCTCTTCCGGTGAACGCCCCCCTGTGGCAATCCTGAATTCTGCCCGCTGATAATAGGGCAGACGCTGCTCATAGAGCTTGAAGAAACTTTCACGGTCACGAAACAGGGGGCGATTGTCCATGGTGGAACACCGCTGCCACAGTTCCTCGAAAGGGCAGTCCAGCCAGATGGTAGCGCCGCGGGTCTGGCGAATGAAGTCGAAATTTGAACTCTGTACAAAAGTCCCTCCGCCCAGGGCGATGACGGCTGGCGCTTTCCGGGCAACCTCCACCAGCGCGGCATGCTCGATCTGCCGGAAGAAAGGCTCGCCGGCCTGTTCGAAAATCTGGCGTATGGGAGCCCCCTGCGCGGCTTCAATCACCGTGTCCAGATCAACAAACGGCCATCCCATTTGCTGCGCCAGAATCGTCCCCACGGACGACTTGCCAGCTCCCATGAATCCGACCAGGTAAATCAGTTTTTGCCGGTGATTGTTCATACCGCAGGCAGACGTCTCCGCGTGCCATTATAGGAGGCCGTCTACTGATTCTGCAACTGAGGGCCGTTTTGTGTTCGCACCCGAACTGACTGGAACACAGATTGAAATCAGGAGAGAGCCGGAATAGCTGGCATACGGGGCGCAAATACAAGGGAAAAGCGCCCCATCAGGATGACCGGCTATTGCTGGCGAATGTGGATGGCGCCGCTGAAGGAGGTTACCTCCAAAGTGGCCTGCCCACTGCCCTGGGTTCCGAAAACGCTGTTCCCGGGCGGGAGGAACGACCGCACCGCAGGTCCCCGCGGAACCAGCTGAAACTGGTTATCCAGCTTTCCGCGCACCGTCTTGGCATCAAGCTCGAAAGAAGCGGTCGAGGGGCAAAGCACCGTGATATTTCCGCTGTAATCCGAGAGGATGTAATCGCCTCCCGGTGCAAAGTCGCCTTCGTAGACAATGGCGCCCGATGTGGTTGTGCCTCGCAGGCGGTTGCTTGTCGGATTCACAAAGTGCAGGTTGCCGTTGATTGAATACGCTTCAACGCGCCCAGAGGACCGGATGACTTCAATATCACCCCCTACCGAGCGAATTGACAAGTGACCAGTCGAATCGGCAACCGAGATGCCCCCGCCCAGGGAGTCAACCGACGCGTCCCCTTTGATTGAATTGATCTTCACTTTCCCCTGAGGATCGTGAATCTCCAGGCTGGCACCCGATGGAACCTCGACAATGTAATCCACAACCGGATCGGGAACCGGTTCTGAGCGGTTGATGAGGTACGACGTCAAATGGACCTTCTCCGCAGGTCCCTTCGAAGGAACCTGCTCCATATCCACCGCAACCTTGGGCGACACAATCGTATAAGCGACATGGACCTGTAAGCGATTCCAGCCCCTGACTACCACCTTTCCCGCCAGGTTGGAAATGCTCACCCGCGGAGTGGCTGTCGTAGCAATATTCTTTTCAGTTTGCCCCGGGCTTTGCCCCATCAGCAGACCGGCAGGGATCAGCAGCAACACCCCGACGGCCCTGACTCCACTGTTCATGCAGACTCTTTTCAATCTCAGCACGGTGTTCGCTTTCCTCCCCCCAATTACCGACCGCCATACTCCAAAGCTGAAGCCAGGACCTCCGCCTTCTGGGAGTAGGCCTGCATCAGATACTCCCGCACCAAGGTATTGTGCGGTTGCTTCTGGAGCGAATCAAGACATTCCTGAATCGAATTGTTGAGTGAAGTCAGTCCGGCCCGGTAAACCTGTTTGGCTGAAGGATCCAGCGCGGCTTCACGAGCCTTGTAATTTTCTTCCATTGCTTCCACGGTCCGAGCCAGGTTCGACTGCACACCTGAGAGGCCAGTCGGAACGGCAGTCGCGACAGCCGGAGTTAAGGCAGGCTTCTGGCTCCCATTCCTCTGGATATCGCCTTTGAAAATCATAATAACCGCCAGCATCAACGCGAAGGCCAAAGCCGCAGCAGGAGCTGAACGCGGCACCAGCGAAACTGAAGGAATCCACCTTCGCCAGAAGCTCTTCTGCTCGCGTATGAGACCCTCTTCGGCAAGCGCCGCCCGAATATTGCTCCAGACACGGGGCGACGGAGACTCCAGTGGTAAATCTTTTGCGGCTGCCTGAATGATTTGAAGGTCGCCCAGGAGTGAGCCGCAGGACGAACACTGTTCGGCGTGCATCGCAACGTCCGCACTTGCTTCACCTTCCAGATAGGCGGCCAGTTTCAGATCAAATTCCTGGCATTCAAAGTTGCCGCTTTGTTTTTGTCTCTCTTCAGCCATAGCCTTACTGCTCCTCCCTCACTTCTCTGGCAGCGTGCGCAGGAGAACGCCTTCCCTCTTGGCTTTGATGATGCTGGAACCACTCCCGTAGCTTCAGGCGGGCCTTGTGGAGTTGCGATTTTGAGTTCCCGATCGAGCAATTCATGATTTCAGCGATCTCATTATGTTCATAACCTTCCACGTCGTGCAAGACGAATACGGTCCGATAACCTGGAGGAAGTTCCGCAATGGCCCGATTGAGCCCAATGCGGTCAATCGACCCGACCAGACGGCGGTCGTCATCACCGTATTCCCGTTTGACCGGTTCTCCCTGAGAATTCTCCGTTTCGTCCAGCGAAATCTGGTTGAGGCCCTTCTTCCGGAAGTGCATCAATACGACGTTCACCGACAGCCGATGAAGCCAGGTCGAAAACGCAGACTCGCCGCGGAAGGTTGCAATCTTCCGAAAAAGCTGCAAAAAGGCTTCCTGGGTAAGATCTTCCGCATCCGTCGGATTGCCAAGCATGCGAAGACATAACGAATATACCCGCCTCTTATGGGCCTCGAAGAGTGCCGAAAAAGCCTCTTCGTCGCCCTGCTGGGCGCGCGCAATCAACTGAGTCTCTGCTGCGGCAGCAGATGCCGCAAGTTTCTGTGGGCTCAACAGTGCACACTCGGTGCCGCATCAAGACTCGATTTTATGATGCGGTGGCGAAAGTTGGAGTTGTCTCCTAAATAAAGTGTTTCAAAAGGGGCCGCGAGGCCATTTTTTGCCCCCCGGGACGACATTCCAGGGCCTTGTCAGCTGTAACGCTACTGCCTTCCAGGAATCTCAACGACCGCCTTGCCAATTCCCACATTTCCCGCCATGTCGTAGGCTCGCAAGGTGATAACATGTTCGCCCGGCGCAAGATCACCGGTTTGCACAGTGAACGTCTCGCTACGGGAGTCGACGATCCCATCATCAGAATTGATCTCCTGCCAGTGATCACCGCCGACGGAACTCTGGGCGTTGTGAAGCGGCGAAGTCGTATCCTCAACGCTGAACTGCACAACCGCGCGGCTTCCTTTGACTTCAGCGTGCTCCACACTCACTGTTGGTGGAGCATTATCAATCCAGAACGGGGTGCTTAGCATCCGGTCTTTCCGGGCCGCCGCAGGCGGATTGGAGAGCGCATCCGAAGCTACCAGCATGGCCATGTATTGGCCGTCGGCAAGGGTAGAATGGTCAAGTGTGTAGCTGGTCGACTTGATCTTGTCCTTCAGCAGGTGCCACTGGGTCTCATCAGAGGACTTGAGGGAGAGAGAATACTCCAGGTCGTCATCGTTCGGGTCCGACGCCTTCCAGCTAAGAGTCACGGGGTTCTTTGAGCTGGTATGGGCCACTTGACTGGGGTTCGTGTAGGTGATATGGGGAGTCGCCGCCACGCTGACACTGACGCCTGAAACAATTGCATCCATTGCACTGCTGCTGGCGCTTGTTCGCTCCCCCGCGTTGCTGACGTTGAACGATTGAATTTCAGGCGGGAGATTCTGATTCAAATAGGCGACCGAAACTTCGTCCAGGGAAGGCCGTGCAGACGCAGATCCTCGAAAGACGGCTTTCCACTGAATGTAGCGGGCAGGAGGACTGGTAACCCGGGATCCGTCCTTTTCATGATAAGGGCCGGCCCAGTCGCTCCAGGTCTTGTCGGGTCGATTGAAATTGCCGCTTCGCGTGTAAAATTCAACGGAACTCCCGGCGGGAGTATTGCCCCTCCAACTGATGACACCCCATCGGGAGATGAACTTCGTATCGTTCACGCGCGATTCATACGTCCCTTCTCGCTCAGTGGCGGATCCCATCTTGAAAAGCTTCGCCACGTTGCTGGTGGCAATATAAAGGTTGTTTCCCTCACGCATCAGGCGTGTGGCCACCGATTCGTGCGTTTCGGTCAGCAGCGTGAGGTTCTCGCCGAATTGCGTGGGGTCCAGTTCAAAAATCTGGCCGTTTGAATCGTTTGAAAAGACAATCTTCTTCCCCAGCACCGCCAGTCCATAGGCGCTTTCGCTGCTGGAATTCCACAAAGTTTCAGCCGCAGAGTTGGGAGAAATCCTGATCAATGCGCCCCGCCTCCGGGTCATCATGAGATTGTTGCTGGTGGCCACGCTAGTCCCGGGGCGAATAAAACTGGGGGCCATTCGCTTCTTTTCAGTTGGTGGTTGAGGCTTTTTGGGCTTTTGCGGAGGCGCCTTGCTGTCTTCCGGCAGGCCATTCTGCGTATCGGCCGTTACGGTCACAACCTGGGTTGGAAGGCTTATCGTCGGCGTGTGCGGCATCAGCATCGTCGGCACGCCCTTCTGGCCCGGCGCGCCCAGCGCGGACGCGTAAATGTCTCCCTGCCCGTCAACCACCAGATCGTGAATTTCCGGCAGATCTGCCTGATAAATCACGAAGCCTTTGCCATCGGGACCAATCCGGTAGACGAGCCCGTCCGGCACACTTCCCGCAAGCAGATTGTTGTGACGATCAAACGCCAGGCACATGATGTGGGTCTGGTTACTGTCAAAGAAAACTTTGCCCTTCCCCGTCCGGTCAACCCTGAGAATTTGTCCCTGGTCGCCCGTGGCAACGTACAGTCGGCCCTCGGAATCGAAAAGCATCGCCCAGATGTACTTGGTATTGGGATCGTAGAAAACAGAAGACTTGCCTTCCGGCGTAACCCGGTAAATCTTCCCTTCCGGCGAGCTTCCCACGTAGAGATCGCCGTCGGGTCCCACGGCCAGAGCAAAAACATCGGGCTCCTGCGCTTTGAAGAACAGAGACGACTTGCCGACCGCCGTTACCCGGAACACTTTCCCCTGGTGGCCTGTGCCGATATAAAGGTTGTGCTGGCGATCGGCAACAAGAGAAAGAGCCAGCGCTTCATCCGGATTGAAAATCATCCTGGCCTCGGGGGCTAATCCCAGTTCTCCATCCTTACTGATGGAAATCCCTGTCAGCTTTCCCTTGAGAAAGTCTTTGAAATCACTGACTTGCCATATAGAGGTCTCAACTCCCGAGAGCGAAAGCGGTGCCACCACGGCAATTGCCAGAACAAGGAAAATTAATTTCGCCACAGATTTCATGTACACGCTCTTGGAATGGATTCTAAGTTTTACCGTTTCCGTGACCGATGAAGCGTCCCGTCAGTTCCCCATGTTTTCGACTTTCAAGTAAAGGATCTTTTCACCCCGGATTGTATACTGCGTCGGTTTGGTCTGGTAGTCACCAATCACCGAAGCGTTGCCGTAGATCACATTGCTGGAGACGGACGGATCAGACAAAAAGGTTTGCAACAGAGAAGGCGGCGGCGAAGGATATTCTTCACCCTGCAACGTCAGGGACCTCTGCGGCGTCATCAGCAGCACATAAAGCCGGTTGTTTCTGCGCATCCGGTTCAAGGCCCTCACCAGTTGGTGCAGGTCACGCGGCGTTGTGCTGATGGGAGTCAGGCGGTTTTGAATCGCATTCAGGTTCATCCCGCTTCCGACAACCAGTGAGAGTCTCTTGTCGCTGACGCTTTCCGGAATATCGACCGGGATCTTTTCAACGACCGTCCCCCCGGAAGGCGTCCGGAGCAACCCGGTGACCTCGATATGATCACCCGGCTTCACCTGCGACTTGGTGCTCCACACCTGCTCCAGGATAGCCACACGCTTCTCATCTGTTGAAACAATGTTCAGGTCAATTCCCTGGATGCTCATACCTGGGAAGTTGCCATCAAGAAGATAATTCAACGGAGAAGAAACCGCCGCGCCCGCGACGACTGCCGTATTGAGCTCTCCGGAAGCAACGTCCTCAATCCTGACGGCTTCGCCGCCTTTCAGGCGGATGCTTCCCCGCAGTTCCAGGGTGGAGGGACCCAGCCCCCTCTCAGTGCCGCTCAGCGTGGATATAATGCCCAGATTCAAAAGTAGAGGTGAAAGGAACGACTGCTCGACAATCTGAAAGTTGTAGTCCGTTTTGGTGTTCAGCGTCGAATCCAGATGGATATGGACCGGGATCATGGGCGCTTTTTCTCCAACCACTCCGTAGATCGCCCCAAAGCGGTCCTGGCGAATAGTTCCCACTTCCGGCCCCGGCACGTCGATCTTGAAAGAACTCGCAACACTGGGAACGGATACCAGCACGTGCGATTGCGAAAAAGGTATCTTCGTCGGTCCCACCATCAGAAACCGGTGCCCGCAGGCGTATAAGTCATTTCCCTTTCGATAAGTCACCGTGCAATCGACGTTCAGGTTCAGGTCGCCCTTCACCAGCGACAGGCTCACCATCGTCCCCGGCTCAGGCCCTTTGGGATTGGCCGGCATGGTCTCAGGACTGCTGGAAAGCGCAGCCCCCTGCATCAACTGCAGTCCCATCCGGTTGAACAGCGGCGAGTAGGCGTCCATGGCCTCGGCGGAGAAACCGCCAAAGCGGAGTGGGAGCAGCAGGTCTGTGAGCGCTCCGTTGCCGCCCCCCGAGGGGAGAAGCTTCATCAGGTTCTGAGCGCTCACCTCATCGCCGCCCTCATCAGGGATCAGCCGTATTGAACTGGGATGGAGCGTTGTACCCGCAATTTTGAAGGGCAGGCTTGTGGCCGCAGACCTCGCCTTTGCCGAAACACGCGCCCCCGGCGCTTCGGGAACAACGTCCAGCATTTCCTGGATCGGAGTGATGCCCGCGATGGCTTCTTTGGAAAAGGGAAATGCCAGCGCCACCGCACCCACCAGCTTGCCGTCCACGTACACAGGGCTTCCGCTCATGCCGGCAATCACACCCGTCTCGGCCAGGGGGCCACCCGACAGGCGCGCCAGGATCACGCTGTGTTTTGGCGCCAGAAAGTTCTTCAGCACGCCCAGAAACTCAACCTGAAATTCCTGAACCTTGTTCCCCTGAAAAATCGTCCGGCCGACACCCTGAAGTCCCGGGCGAACATCCTTAAGAGGGAAAAACTGGGTCTGGCCTTGGGCCCTGAGAGCGGATGCCGACATCAGCACAAGCGCCGCGGCGGCGATGCACTTATGGATTCGCATATTGAAGGCTTACCTTAAACAAATCAACATTTAGTCTACGGGACAGTGAATTGATACGTCAAGCAAACTCAGGGCCGCCAGCGGCGGTAGGTCTCTTCCAGCCGCCGGGTGAAATCGCCTGCGGACTCTCCGGGCAGGATTTTCATCAGATCACCAACCCAGAGCTGCGCCTTGCCACGGACAGGGCGATCCTTTGTGCGCGGCCACACCTCAAAGAGCCCCTCTATCAGCAATGGAACCACGGGCAGTTGAAGCCGTTCCACCATGACGCCAACACCCGACCGGAACGGCAGCAGCCTGCCGTCCCAGGTCCGCTCGCCCTCGGGAAACAGCAGCGTGGAATACCCACGGTCAGCCAGGCGCCCCGCGTGCCGCAGCGCTTCCTGCGCCCGGCTGGGGTCCTCTGATATCAAGTACACGTTAAACGCCAGCCGTGCCCAGAAAAGCGTAGCTCTTGAATGGCCGCGCAGGGCCGCTTCTCCCATCGCGGGAGCGACGCGCCGGCGAATCCGGGCCGGAAATGATCGCAGGATGATGGGAGGATCAAGCAGGCTCTGGTGGTTTGAGACAAACATCACCGGGCCGCGAAGGTGCCCCAGTTTTTCGGCGCCATGCACCTCCGTTTTGACGTAATAACGCAACAGAGGAAAAGCCAGGAGCATCTGGAGCGCCTCACGTCCCACCGCGGCCGCGCGGGAAAGTGGCCATTGGGGCTCGGTCGGGCGCGCACTCTTGGGTAAGGGCTCAGGTCTGGCAGGCGCCCGCTGAATTTCAGGCGAACCTTCCCTTTCCCCGGCAGTCGCAGGAACAGCAGCCGGAGCGGCAAGCCCGGCCTGCGCCTGGAGCAGCTTTTCCACGTCGCCCACTGTTTGCGCGCGGGCCAGTTCCTGTTCGTCAAATGAATAGCCGGATGTTTCGAGCCACGTCAGCAACTCCACGCGATCCAGAGAAGACAGCCCCAGATCTTCGGCCAAGCGCGCTTCCGGCCGGATCCGATCAAGTGACGTGCCAAGCCGGGCAAGGAAATCGCGCCAGTCGTGAACTTCTCCGGTGGCCACCGGCGGTCTTCGGGCGCCTTCCCCGGTGTTGACCCAGGCGGCCACCCGGACTCGCTGAAGTTTTTGCGTGCCCAGTGTGCGCGGCAGCGACGCCTCGGGCCACACCGAGAAGCCGCGAACCCGCTGGTGCGGCTCCAGCGTGCTGTTGGCATCTTGGACCGCGGTTTCCAGGTCGCCGTGGGTTGCTCCCGGTCTCGGGACCAGCACTGCGTGGACCACCGTCCGGCTGGCGGCCGCCCCACCCGCCGCGCCTGCGGCAACGGCCACCTTGCCCACAACCGCGGCTTCCTCGATGGCCGCCTGGTCACGCAGCGCTTTCTCCACGTCTTCCGGATAAACATTCAACCCTTCCGCCGTCACAATCACGTCTTTCTTGCGGCCCAGGTACACCAAGTTGCCGTTCTCATCAAACCGGCCCAGGTCGCCCGTGTGCAGCCATCCGTCCTCAAAGCTTTCCCGCGTAGCCTCGGCATCCCGGTAATATCCCGGCGAAACATTGGCGCCCCGCACCAGAATTTCACCATCCCCGGCAATGCGCGTTTCCACGCCGGGCAGAGGCTTGCCGACGGCGCCGCGACGGATCCTGAAAGGATGGGTAATGGTAATCGCCGGAGCCGTTTCCGTCAGTCCGTAGCCCTGGATGACTGCATAGCCAAATCGGTTCCAAAGCTGCTCCAGCTCCGCCGGAAGCGCCGCGCCGCCCACCACAAAGGCCCACATCTTCCAGCCCAGGCGGCTGTGGAGGCGGCGAAATTTCCACCACCGCTTTGGGACGGACCAGTGCTCCCTTCCCGCCTGCTCTATGGTCGCGTCGGGGTCCGGGTGCCCGTCTTCAGAAAGCTGCCCTTTGGTCCAATTCCCCATCGCCTCAAGCTGCTGCGGCACTGAGACCATCACGGACACCCGCCGCTCGCGGATGGTGCGCGCCAGCATGGCCGGCGACTGGCTCTCCGGAAAGATCACCACGCCCCGCAGAAGCTGCGGAATAAACAGCGCCGTCACCTGGCCGAACAGGTGGCTCAACGGAATCAGATGGAGAAATCGAATGGGCCGGAAAGGAATGCTGAGTTTTTCATACCGCCGGATCTCACGCTCAATCGGCTCCAGATTGGCCAACAGGTTGCCGTGCGTAATCATTACGCCGCGCGGTTCCCCCGTGGTTCCGGACGTGTAAACAATTTCCGCAAGCGTGTCGCGCTGTGCAGCCTGTGCTTCACCGGGGCGTGCCGTGGCGGAAGGCAAGCCATCGATATCTTCGATGAGAAACTGTTCAATCTCACCCGACGCTTCCCCGCCTTCGTCCTGGCGGGCGCGGTCGGTAACCAGCAGCGAGGCGCGGCTTCGATCGAAAATGCGACGAAGAAATTCGGGCGAGAATCCCGCATCAACCGGCACCACGGTCGCGCCTGCCAGGATGCATCCGTAAAAGGCCATGGCCCATCGCGCATTCGGCGCAGCCCACAAAACCACGCGCGGAGCTTCACCCCCCGCTTCCGCTCCGAGTGGCTTTGAGCGCAGCCACGCGGCAAAGGCCTGCGCCCGCTCCACCACCAGCCCGTAGCTGTATTCGCGGGAACGATAAACACCCTGTTCAATGAACATCGTCTGCCGTTTGAGCCGGGCCATTTGCAGGATGTAGGACGAAAGCGTCGGCATGGGTCCCTTTGACTGAGGAAGAAAGGTTCGCAGTTTGCTGGCGATTCACCGGCAAGCCTCCCCAATCTGCAAAGTGCGGCCATTAAAACAATGATGTCAAGCGGAATGTATCGCGATGAGCAAGAGGCGTAGAACACATGCTTGTGCCTCAACGCCGGAGCCCCGATCTGCCCCGCGGCGTTGACACCTTCACTACCCGCATGCTACAAGAAGAAAGACTCTCTTTTTCCGAGCCAACTTGGGCCTGTGGCGCAGTTGGGAGCGCGCATGACTGGCAGTCATGAGGTCGAGGGTTCGAACCCCTCCAGGTCCACCAAGATTTCAAAGAACTTAACGCCGAATTTGCCAATCACAAGAAGTGCCACTTCGCACCACCTTCAGCGGTTGACCGGCCCCGGAACATTTGAACCACTTTGAGCGTTAGTTTCCGGCAGAATCCAGGGAACGAAGAGGAGATTTTGCCATGAAGCGGAAACGATTTTCAGTGGAGCAGATTGTGGCGGTTCCGAAGCAAGCGGAGGTAGGAGTTCCCGTAGTGGAGTTGATTCGTAAAACGGGGATTTCGGAGCAGACTTTCTATCGCTGGAAGAAGCAGTAGAGAGGGCTGGAAGTCGATCAGGCCCGCGAGTTGAAGCAATTGCAGGAGGACAATGCCCGGCTGAAATGGTTGGTGGCTGAACTTTCCCTGGAGAAGCAGGTTCTGCGCGACGTGGCGCAGGGAAACTTCCAAGCCCCGAGCGGCGGCGTTGTGCTCGCAGGGAATACGGGCTCTCGGAGCGGCACGCCGGCCGGCGGCTGGGGCAAGCGCGAAGGACACAACGATACGCTCCGATCTTGCGGAGCGACGCGGATGCCCTGACCCGGACGATCATCACACTGGCCAGCCAGTACGGACACTGGAAGGTTGTACATCGAACCAGGGAGCCCCTGGGAAAACGGCTACTGCGAAAGCTTCAATGGGAGGTTGCGGGCTGAAGGCCTGAACGGCGAGATCTTTTATTCTCTGAAGGAGGCGCACGTCATGATCGAGCAGTGCCGAGTGGAATACAACACGCGACGCCCGCACTTGCCGCTTGGCTATAGGCCGCCGATACCAGCGGCCTGTAGCCGTCTGGTCACACCAAGACCAGTTTCACAGCCAGGAGCTGTGATGTAGACTGTCGCACATCATCTTATGCCAAAACTCGGGCACCTCAAGGCGGCAAGCGCCGAATGGCTTGAAAAGAGGCTGGTTGCATGGCGTCCGTTTCCCTGCACTCAGGGACTCTTGTGCAAGGGACGCTTCCAGTCCGGCCTTCAGCCGATCAACTTGCGGGGATCGCCAAAACTATAGGCGAATTCTCCGACTGGGAGTAACATAAGTATTCAGAGACTCGACGGAGGTGGACACATTGGCCGGCCAGCTGCACGAGCAGGAATACATCCTGGAACGCAATCACCTGCAGAAGCTGTTCGATGTCCTGAGCACCAGTGGCCACCGAATTGTCGGCCCTACTGTCCGCGACGGGGCCATCGTTTACGACGACCTGAATTCGGTAGACGAACTGCCCGCCGGATGGACAGACGAGCAGGAAGGCGGCACATACCGGCTGAAAAGGCGCGATGACGAGGCGCTGTTCGGCTACAACGTGGGCCCCCATTCC
>JBAUWE010000303.1:0-1512 GCA_049583595.1 Terriglobia bacterium | reverse complement strand
TCTTCTCCTGCTCGCGAAGGAACTCCAGTGCGGTGTTTGCCGACGGTCCTTGTGCCTCAGCGATCTTCTTGAGGTTTTCATTCTTGTAGTAAGCTTCTCTTTCGATGCGGCGATTCTTCGCCCAGATTGCCACGACCAGAAACGAGAAGAAGCCAATCACGACGGCTAAACAAAGAAACGCGAACAACACGGTGGGTTGCATAGCAGCCTCCTCTGCGCGGAATGTCCGCTGCATACAGTGCGACAGGCCAGCGGGAAGATCGGTTGCATTTTTTTGAGGATGTGCGAAGCCGGAATAAATTGCAACCGTCAGCGATTCCGGCCAGTCCTACCCAGCGAGGACCATGGGTGAGCGCAGCCGAGGATCAGGCCGATGTTGAGCGGGTTTTGGCCGGAGATGTTTCCGCCTTCGAAAGAATCGTCCGTCGCTGGCAGGGACCGCTGGTCAACCTGGGATACCGCTTCTGCCGGGACCGCGGTCGCGCGGAAGAGATGGCACAGGAGGCGTTCTTGCGCGCCTACCGGTCGCTCGGCAAGTGGCGCAGGGAGGCAGCCTTTTCTACGTGGCTTTTTGCTCTGGCAACAAATTTGTATTGCTCTGAGATTCGGCGCATTCCGCCCAACACCGTTTCGCTCGATGATATTGCGGAAATACAAGACGCGGGCGCTGTGGACGGAGGGCTTTTGGAAAAGGACCGGGACCGGGCCGTCCGGCAAGCCGTCCTTGCTCTTCCGCGCAAGTATCGTGAGGCAATGATTCTTTTTTATTTCCACGATATGGATATCCCAGCCGCGGCACAAAGCCTCGGACTGCCTGAGGGGACCGTTAAGGCCCGGTTGTCCCGAGGCCGAGACCTCCTTCGTAGTAAACTGGCTAAGACCCTTGGTGAGCGTGGCTCGGAGTGAGTGTGATGACAAACGAGGAGCTCGATCGCATTCTCAGTTCGAAGGATGAGGACATCCTACCTTCCTCAGGGCTGATTGCGTCCGTCATGGAAGGTGTCCGTTCGGAAGCAGACATGCCTCCGCCGATTCCTTTCCCCTGGAAACACGCCCTGCCTGGTCTGGCCGCCGCAGGCGCCGCGTTGGTATGTTTGCTCACGTTGCTTCTGGATCAGGTCTCCCACAGCGCTTTCCCGCTGCCACAAGCCGCAGATGTGTTGGCCTGGCGGACCCCCGTGATTGACGCGCTCGGCTGGAGCCTCCTGGCACTGGCGCTAAGCCTGTTCCTGGTGAAGCTCTCGATGCGGTGGGCGGCTCGGTGAGGCGACTGTCCCATAGCTTGCGCCATGGGCTATAGTCTACCTCCCCGTTCGGGGGCTCGCGGGTGGCGCAACGATGAGAGGACTGGCGGACTTGGCGCAGACACCGCAACCGCCGCAAGTTCTGGGCCGCCGGGCGAGCCATCCGAATGCCACGCGGCGACATTTATTACTTCAACGGGACGGCGTGTTCTTTGACGTAGGCCGCGACGCGCGGATCCATATCGGCGCCGGCAGCGCCGGGCGGAAT
>JBAUWE010000302.1:0-7413 GCA_049583595.1 Terriglobia bacterium | reverse complement strand
GACTGTCCTTCCGGAAAGCCTTTTGACGCCGCCTGCACCGCCATAATCTGCTGGAGCATGGTCAGGGGGTTGGGTTGCTCGGGGGGATAAGCAACCTCGATGCTCGCACTGCTGATCGTTGCCGCGCCTTCCCCCGGAGGCGCATAGGCGGCAACCACAAAGCGTTCACCCGGCCTGGCGCTTTCCGTCAACAGGATGGGCTGTTGCGTGTTCCGGCCCGTCATTTCCACCATGGAACCGTTGAAGAACACCCGCACGCGCGAGTCTCCCCCGAAGCCCAGCCGCAGCGACAGGAACACCCGCTTGCCTTCGATGTTGTACCCGCCCATCGTCTTCGGAATCTCCACCACGCGCCGGAACCACGCCGGCCGCTCATATCCGGGACCGTCGACCGTGACGGATTTCCAGCCTGAATCGCTCAGGGAAGGGTCTTCAGGATGAGGCAGATTGTCCGCGTGCGCACGCCAGTCTGTGAGCGGCATGGTTATCATGGCTTCCAGCCGCTGCAGCGCCGAGCGAAAAGGATTGTTCTGCAACTCACGCCTCATTCCGCCAGGCAAGGCCTGCGCCAGCAAGGGAAAGGCCGCCCCCTCTACCACCAGGTTCTCAGCCAGAAATGAAGCGGCTGAAATCTGGAAAAAAGTTCTGCGGTTTATGGTGGACATATAAAAACCTCCAGTATTAAAAGTGAGAAGCCGGCAGACAGGTTGGCCATTCCGGGGCGGGCAGGAAACCGATATCGACAGCTGCCTGGGGCGGCATAATTGAGAGTCACGAAACGCATCTAAAGTGGACCACCAGAAGTACGTCAGAAGTCAGTTGCCTCAGTCCACCTGTAAACCCCCAATCATACACCTCCTGCTGAAAATGGGACGCTCAACTTTGTAGAATTTCCTTCTCTCCATATCGCGATTCACCCCTGTTCCTATACCTCCGACTCCCACAGCCCGAAATATGTGACGAAGGTCATGTGGTCGGTTGTGCAGATCTGGGCAAATCTGCTAAAATCCAACTCAAGTAAGGACACCGAAGTATGTGGTGCATGTTTTGAGAACAGGCCCCACAAAGGCTGGTGGGCGGCGAGTCATGAGTGGGAGACTTATGCTGAGAGGCAAAGAGGTTACTCATGGATCAAGCAACTGTTTTTGTGGTGGGCGCCGGCCCCGCTGGGCTTTTCGCTGCCCGTAAGATCGCCAATGCCGGACATCATGTTGTAATTTTCAACCGCGACATCAAGCCCGGCGGCCTCGCCGAATACGGCATCTATCCCCAGAAATTCCGCATGAAAAACGGCCTGCGAAAGCAGTTCGACAAGATCCTGGCCATGCCCAATGTCGATTACATCGGCAATGTCCGTGTCCGCTCCGACGAACGCCTGACCATCGAAGACCTGAAAAAGTGGCAACCCACCGCCATCGTCTTTGCGGTGGGCGCGCAGGGGAACAAGAAACTTGGAATGCCCGGCGAAGATTCCAAGGGTGTTTACTCAGCCAAGGACTTTGTCTACAACTACAACCTGCTGCCGCCTTTTACTTCGCAGGATTTTTCCGTCGGCCGCCGGATCGCCATCATCGGAATGGGCAACGTAATGGTCGACATCGCGCGCTGGTTGATGCTTGACCAGCCGGGCGAAAAGCCCGAAGAGGTCATCGTTATCGCGCGCCGCGGTCCCTTTGAGGTCAAGTTTGACCGCAAGGAGTTTGACTATGTCGAACCCTTTCTGGACCGCAAACTTTTCCATGAAGAACTGAATCGCGTTGCGGAAGCCTGCAAGGCCGTCGGTCAGGACGTCACCCAGGTTTCTGAAACGACGTTTCCATGGCTCAAGACGGACCCGGAGTCCGTGCCCGAATCAAAACTGACTTTTCGCTTCCTCTCTTCGCCCGTGGAGATTGAACCTGGCGCGGACGGCCGCATTGCGCGCCTGCGTGTTCGTGAAAACATTCTGGCGCTCGACGGCGAAAACACCCGCCCGAAGGCGACCGACAAGGAGTTTTTCCTGGATGTGGACACGCTCATCTTCGCCATCGGCGACCTTGCGGACCCGGGTCTGGGTCTGCCCTACAGCAAGAACTCCTATGTGACCAATCTCGACCCGGGCGACCCTGATCGGGCTGCTTATGAGGTGTTCGATCCTGAAACCGGGAACGTGGTGGATGGCGTTTTTGTTGTGGGCTGGGCACGTAAGGCCAGTGAAGGATTGGTGGGCAAAGCCCGCTTTGACGCCGAACGCGGGGTTGATCACATCCTCAAGTACGTCGAAATGGCGGAAAAGAAGCCCTCCCAACCTATGGAGGAGGTCCTGCGCGAGTTGCGGGCAAAAGGCCTGGAACCCGTCACCAAGGAGGACGTTATTCGGCTTGGTCAGGTGGAAGCTCAACAGGCTCAGTCACTTGGGCTACAGGAGTTCAAGTTTTCCACGAATGAAGAAATGATTCGCGCCATTGAGGCCAGGGTCGCCCGTTAACTGTGGACTGTTACCCATGTCAATCTTTGGGTTCTGGCCTGGCTGAGTACGCGCACATGGCAGGAGTGTGTGTGCCGCAGCTTGAAATCCTGCCTCAGGCTGAAGAGCCTTCACATTGAAGCAAGAAAGCGTGCGAGAACGTTTCGGGTGATCTGCTGTGCGGCTGGGTTCAGATAGGAAGGCCGCACGTCGGGCACGCCGTAATCATCCAGTCCCCAGCTCCATTGCATGGAACCCGTTGCAAAGACGGTGGCGCCGCTCGGCGCCCCATAGACTGTCATATCTGAAAAATCCCTCGCCCCAGTTCCAAACACCGAATGCGCCAATCGCACTGTGTTGATTGGCGCATGGCCGTACATCTGGTCAATTTCATAGCCGAGCAGCCCCTGGAGCGAACTGCCATGCGACAGCCCGGTTCCGCTGTAGACCCAATCCAGGGCGTCGTCCACGACAATATCGCCATGGACCGGATTGGTGTAGTACATTACACCAATCACAGCGTCTTCCGGGAGGTTCACCGGAGACTGCCGCCACTGCACTGTGGTAAAACGCATCAGGTTTGGGTCGCCGCTCAGGTAGTCCGGGTCCTCCGTCAGGGCCAGCCCTTTGTAACACACAATCGTGCGGTCCAGATTGCCATCCGAATCGGGCTCATAGCGGACCTGCCAGTACATCGTGTTCGCTGAAAAAACCCCCAGATTCACGCCGGCGTCGCGCGCGGTGACCACGTTCGAACGTTGCGCCCAAGTCCAGTATTCGTCGTGCCCCACCACCAGGAGCCCCTTGTGATTCAGCAGCGCAGCGGGGTCTTCAGCTGTGTCAACATCGGTCGAATACGTTACGTCGTAGCCTTCACGTTCGAGAAAGCGCACAAAAGGAAATTCCCAGCCTGCCGGACTTCCCTGCGTTGCCGGCTGGACCGTGATCAGAAATTCCCCCGATCCAACCGCCGGCGCGGAGATTGACTGATCGCCCATGGCGTAAGGCCGGTTGAATGAAACCTTTACCGCCGCCCCAGTAGGGCTATTCCAGTCATAGAGCGATTTCCCACCCCAGTTGTTATAGGCCTGATAGGTGTTTACACTGGACTGATAGAGAAAGTCAGAAGGGCGGGCATCGTCGCGAACCACAAATATGATATAGCTCTGCTTCCCGGTTGAGCTGGCCGTCAGCTTGGCGACATAGACACCACTCGTCCAGTCCGTCGGGTCACTCGAATTCGGAATGGTCAGTGTATAAGGATTCGTCCAGTGGCACTCCACGATGCCAGTCGTCGCGTCCGGCGCCGGAATTACCTGAGGGTTTCCCTGGAGGCTTACCGGGTCAGTCATTTGCCGCCCGCCCAGGCCGCCGTACCACCCCAGCCGGAAGACCTGCAACGTGTAAGACGAATCGGCCGTATTCACAAAAAATTGGATTTGCCCGCCCCGGTCCACGCTGGTGGCTGACGCGTAGCCTTCAATTTCACGGTTGGTTGCGGGGTTTGTCAGTTGCCAGTCTGAAGTCCCGGGTTTCGCGTTCTCAGCCTTGATAGGATTCGGACCGCTTGTGTTCGTTGTGTTTGATGGTGTGACCGCAACTTGTGTCGAGCCACCACACCCTGCCATCAGGGCCGCCAGGCCCAGAAAGAGAATCGGCAGAACACGTTGCCAGGAATGATTCGGTGTTATTCTTCTGAAACGACTCAGTAACCGCGGAAGTGTGACCATAGCTCTGCTACCGGTGTCGCCGCTGTGGTCAGCGAACACGCAACGGAATTTCTCCCTGCCAGGGTTTATTACAGGCCCTTATTATACGCGGTCCGGCAGGACAGTCCACCCGGCAAACGGCAGTACGGCAATCTGATGCGGCTTTGCACCGGGCCGGCGGTTAATTGCTTCCAATCACCTCAAGAATGCTCGAGTCGGGCGCCGTCCATGCCGCAGCCCCCTGATGCGTGAACCGGTGCGCAGCGTCATTCCAGTGGAGGTGCGTGAGTTTGTAGTCGCCTTTTTCGTAGGCATAGGTCTCGCCATCGTCCCGGTAGAGTGTGAAATCACCATCCGCACCTGGGTACACTCGGATTTTCGCAATTTTCTGTGCATCATCCGTGCTCTCAACCAGCGTACCCATTGGAATAATCGAACCTGCGCGCACCAACAACGGCAGGGTGTCGATGGGCGAGTCCACCGTAATGGTTTGCCCCCCGTGGTAGCGCTGGTTTGTCCAGTAGTTGTACCAGTCCGTTCCCGCCGGCAGATAGACCTTGCGCCACGTCCGGCCCTGCCTGTACACCGGCGCCACCAGGAAGGCGGGCCCGAACATATACTCGTAGCGCAGGTCAGCCACGTTTGGATCGTTGGGAAAGTCCATAAACAGTGCCCGCATGTACGGAGCGCCGCTTTTGTAAGTGTGGTACGCCAGCGAGTAGATGTAAGGCATCAGCTTGTAGCGGAGCCGCAGGTACTTTTCCAGGATCGGCTCGGCCTGCTTGCCATATGACCATACTTCATTGTGTTTCCGGCTGCCGTGCGTGCGGAAGACGGGCATGAAGGCTCCGTATTCAAACCAGCGCGTATATAGTTCGGGATAGTCATCGTAGCCGCCCACGTTGTCACGCGCGTCGGACGGATCCAGCAACGGAGGATGTGCCGGGTGGTGGACGGCCGGCAGATATTCCCAGCCGCCGATGTCGTCCGTCCAATACGCCATGCCTGACGCCGTGAAGTCAAGCCCTGTGGGGATTTGCCGCTGCAGCGTGTCCCAGGTGGGATAGATGTCAGAGGACCAGAAGAACGTGCCGTTCCTCTGGGCTCCAAGATAGGCGTCGCGAGCAAGGATCAGTGCCCGGTGATGAAAGTCGCGCCGGTAGCCGTCATACAGCGCCGCCGTGTGAAACAGCGGGTAGACGTTGAAATAGCGGGTCCCCGGGCCAATGTGGAAGTAACTGCCGTTCGGCGGCAGGTCAGGCTCCGTTTCGTCCGCCCAGAGGTAATCGAATCCCTTGCTGAGCAGATTGTCGCGAATAACATCCCAGAACCAACGCCCTGCTGCCGGGTTGGTCGTATCGATGTCAGAGCCGGCGCGGTCATAAGGCAGGCCATTGGTGGGCGTACCGTCGGCCAGGTGCAGGAACCATCCTTTTTTCAGCAGGAAGTTGTAATAGCGAGAATCGGGCGTGAAGCGGGGCCACACGCTGATCATGGTGTGGAATCCCATTTTGTGGAGTTCCCTGTTCATCGCTGCGGGGTCCGGCCAGTAGCGCGGGTCAAAATCCATCTGGCCCATTTTGGTGTAGTAGAACCAGTCCACGACGATGATGTCGGCCGGGAGATGACGCTGGCGGTAGCCCCTGGCCACGGCCAGGACTTCCTTCTGTGTGCGGTAGCGCTGCTTGCACTGGATAAAACCGTATGCGGCCTTCGGCAGCATGGGGGTGGGGCCGGTCAGCTTTTGGTACCCGGCATAGATTTCGTCCGTGGTGCGGCCCGCAATAACAAAAAACGAGACGCGGTTTCCGACCTGCGAAATCCATTTGGTCTTTCCGTTAAAGCCCGGTTCAATGGTTGTCTTGGAGGGATTGTCCCAAACCATTCCGTAGCCGAGGTTGGTGACCACAAACGGCACGCAGACGCTGGGGCCGGCGGCGGCATTATAATTCTGCCAGCAGTCCACGGTGTGGTCGCGGTGGTCCAGATAGCCTTCCTGGTTCTGCCCCAGGCCGTAGTAGTGTTCATTTGCTGGAGACACGAACGTCGCTCCCACCTGAAAAAAAGGGGCGTCTGTGGGGCGGCGGTCATGCAAAATATCCGCGTTCCCATCCTTATGGTTGGGCACGGACTGTTGCCAGCCCGTCATCTCCAGAAGCTTCTTTCCTCCGGTGGTCTTAATAGTGATGTGCACGCCAGGAACCGATCCGCGGAAGTAGCGGGCGATGGACTGCTGCGTCGGCGAGGGTGTCCACGGATGGCTGGCTTCCACGGTCACCACCAGCCGCGAGGAGCGGTCGATATCCCACTGGGCATTGTGTTCCTCGATCCATCCTTCCGCCGAGGGCTTCGCGACAAAACCATACCCAGGCGCGGCGGTGGCCTGCTTCTTTGACATGCTAAGGCTTACCCTGATGATGTTCGGCGCATAGGGTTCCAGCACCACCGTGGCGCCGCCGCGATCCAGGACCACCTGCGACTGCGCTCCCCTTACCGGAGAGGCGCACACGCCCAATGCGGCAAGGACGGCCGCAAAACAGACGGGCTGAAATATTCCGCGCATAGATCCGTCCAAGCGTGTGGCTCTTACAGCAATAAGTGTCACAATTCCTCGAAAAAGGTATTGTCTGAATTGCTGAATCCGCACCCTGGCCTCCTCTCAAACGTCGTTTGACGAGTTTAACGTGCGTTGTGCCGCACTCTTGGGTTTGGAACCCCGAATTTCCGCATCGTTGCCGGTTCTTCCGCCCGCATTTTATCACTGAGCGAGGCCGACACCACCATCGCATTCTTTCAGTGCGAAACGGTGTGTCCACCGCGAGAGGAAGGAGCGAAGATATCCGTTCCAACGTTGCCTTTCAAGTTGAGTTATGGATCAGTGAGGTTTCAGGAATTGTAGTGAACGGTTCGGGGGCCGCAACAAAGCTGGCCACTCACGCAGGTGGCAGGTCCCATTCCAGTCCAAACTCTCATGAAACTCCGGTGCGACAAAGCCTCGCCGAAACCGTCACACGGCGGGAATAAAACATCTTATCTAAGGCCATAACTACAAACACAAAGACCGAGAGTCTCGAGACCCCTGTTGCCCCGGGATATAGATGCTACAATGCCGCTTCGCCGCGTTCGTCGTTGCGGATACGAATGGCTTCTTCCACAGGATAGATAAAAATCTTGCCGTCACCGATCTTGCCCGTCTTGGCCGCGCCAAGAATAGCCTCAATCGTGGAGTCGACAAGCCTGTCCGGCAAGACCAGTTCG
>JBAUWE010000301.1:0-2503 GCA_049583595.1 Terriglobia bacterium | reverse complement strand
ATTTTCCGCTATTTTGAGGTTGTTCGCCCCTTCGAAAAGGAAAGCGCGCCGGTGAAGAATCGTGAGGAGGAATCCTCCCTGTAAGTCCCGCACAAGGGCCCGGCAGGAGAAGTGAATCTTCAATCCTTCTTCTTTCTTTGGAAAACTGGAATGCCTGTTGATCTGGAAACGTGAGCTCGCTTGAAGGTACGAGATCTTCGCCGCCGGCCCTCAATGCGTACCCCAGGGCTTGTTCTCCCCCGTAAATCACCCTGAAAATTGAAAGCTATCCCCCTTTTGGGGGATTGTGTTCGGAAGAAAAATTCGGTAGGGTACGTAACGCGACGATAACGGAATTGAGTAACTTGTCAATACGGTTGACGAGACCTTGTCAGCCCTTTGGGGTTTGAGCAGAAAGCTAGTTGCCCTGATGTTGTTTTGCCGTAGGGAGGGGGAACGGGGCGAGCATCTGCCTGGGGCGTGTTCAAGACGCTGACGGGGGCAGAGCTCATTTGGGGGCGCAACACCCGCCGCCCTGTATCCTCAATTTTGACCTTGGATATCCACCTGCCGTACCTGGACAGCTAGATCACTGCGATTCGGTTTAGAGCGGGAATGCCCGGATTTTGCTCCGAACTTCCGGGTGGACTATTCTTCCCGTTTTCTGAAGGCTCGCAACAACTGGAAGTCAGGGAAGGCTACCGGTGGATCTCTGTCAACGACCTCTGCCGGATATTTCCCTCATCAGCTCCAACTGGTAACTCAGCACGAACTCTTTACAGGAACAAAATTCCTGTAAGTGACAGGGCGGAGCTTCATGCTTCTTGATTCCGGCCAGGCTGAAAGCGCTCAGGGTCATTTTGATCACGACTGGCATGCGCTTTACACGCGTCACCACCACGAGAAGTCAGTTGCCCGGACTCTCATGGCCAAGGGTTTTGGGGTTTTCCTGCCGCTCTATGCTGCCCGCCGGCGATGGAAAGACAGGGTCAAGATCGTATCGTTACCCCTGTTTTCCTGTTACCTATTCATTCAGGACGGACTGCAACGTCACTTGGATATCGTGACCACCCCGGGCATTCACGGGTTTGTCTGCGCCGCCGGAATTCCGGCCATCATTCCTCCCCGGGAGATTGAGAGCATCCGCCAGGCAGTCGAAAGATGTATCAAAATCGAGCCGCACCCGTTTATTCACCGTGGAGATCTGGTCAGGGTCAAAGCCGGACCGCTCGAGGGAATCGAAGGGATTCTGGTCAGGAAGAAGCACTTCAGCCGGCTCGTCCTCACCGTTGAGTTGCTGGGGAAATCCGCTGCGGTGGAGGTGGATGTTTCCATCGTTGAGCGAGTCCATTCCCCGGGCTAAATTCACCTGCCTGCGTCGAAAGGAGAAAAGTCCTTTGCTGATGCGCACGCGGAACAATCTGCTGACAGGTTCAACCCATTCTGCGCGGCCTGCAACAACCGCGCTGCTGCCGGGGAGCATGGAAAAGCCCCCCTTGCGGCGCCTCGCGGCGCGCCGTCGTGCAGCGCCTGCCGCGGCCTGGCTGTGCCTGGCAATTTTATGCCTGTGCTTCCCGGTGTACCTCCACGGCCAGACCCCTGTTCCCGCGAGCACCAGCAAAAGATCCACTGACGGGCTGGCGTCCCGGCAGCCATCCCCGGCGCCGAATGCTCCGGGCAACGCGGAGTATGTGATTGATGTCGATGACGTGCTGCACGTTTATGTTGTTGACGTTCCCCAATTCAGCCGGGACTACCGCGTGGGTCCTGACGGCGCCATCGCGATTCCTTTGCTGGACTCGCCCGTCCAGGCTGAGGGGCTGACGTTGAACCAGTTGTCAGCGCTCATCTCACGCCGGCTGCGCGCTGTGGGGCTGGTGAGCCATCCGCACGTGCTGGTGAGCGTCAAATCTTCAAAGGCGCACGCCGTGGCGGTTGCGGGAGCGGTCCGGAGTCCGCAGATATTTCCCGTTTTTGCGCCCACCACTTTGCTGGACGTGCTGTCGCAGGCAGGCGGCCTCGCGCCGGATGCCGGGAGCACCGCCATCATCACCCGTCATGATACGGCGACGGCTGCTTCGTGGCTGAGGGGGGATTCCAAGGGTCTGCCGGCCAAAGGCACCCTCCGTGTCAACCTGCAAAAGCTGCTGGCCACGGGCGACCCCAGCCTCAACCCCACCGTCTACCCGGGCGACAAGGTTACGGTCCAGCGCGCAGGAGTTGTGTACGTTGTCGGCGCCGTCCATCGCCCCGGCGGGTTTCCCATGAGCAGCGGCCGCGACGAGATGACCGTCCTCCAGGCCGTGGCCCTGGGCGAAGGGCTGAAACCGACGGCGCTACAGAAGAAAGCCATGATCATCCGCCGGGGACCGCAGTTCTCGAACAGTCGTCGAGAGATTCCTGTCAACCTCAAGCAAGTCCTCTCCGGCCATGCTTCCGATCCGGGTCTGGAGGCCAACGACATTCTATTCATCCCCGACAGCGCCTCCAAACGGGCCCTGCGGCGCGGCGCCGAGGCCGCCGT
>JBAUWE010000300.1:0-1627 GCA_049583595.1 Terriglobia bacterium | reverse complement strand
CCAGCAACGCTCCTGGAAATCGCGCCAAAGTTGGCGATCAGGAGACCGCCCTTAGCTGAAAAGAATAGGGGTAGGGGGATACCAACAGCTCCGACCATCCTCTGCGTTTTTCGAAAGGTCACACGTCCCGAGCTAGCATCCAAGATGACAAACCCCGCGTTGATGTCATCGCTAAGGACCTCTCTCATTGTGAGCAGAGTTAACAGATTGTAATACAGAGGAGAATGAGCATCCTTGGTGCAACCAGCGACAATGAAGTTACCATCTGGGGAGACTGCGAAATTGTTGCGCACTCCCGTGCTTCTGACCTTGAAAGTCCGGACTAGTTTTCCGGTTGTCGATGAAAATGCGCGCAGCGTGTCTTTCGTCCAGTCGCTTCCCCTAGCGTATTCCCAGAACACACGGCTGTGCGCGATGACGTATATCAGCTTGCCATCCCGACTGAAGGCGGCCTTTGCCTCGAAGCCGTCCGTTGCAAAGCTCAAAAGTTCCTTCCCGGAGCTGACGTCAAATATCGACACGTCGGGTACGCCTGCAAGGGCGACCTCCGGATTTCTGTTCGTCCACTTCCCCCGCTGGTTGTAAAGAGGCTCGTAGGTGTTGTGGTAGAGCACACCGAGGCGCTTTCCATCGCGAGACCAGAACAAGCCTTGCACGTACTTCAACGCCTTCCAACCGCCGACCCGGGTCCGAAGATCACGGGAGAACACCAGGATTTGGGGGTTCTTCAATGTGTTGTAAGCAACCGCAACACGACCGTCCTTTGAGTCCACGGCAAGAACTGTTAGCGAAGGCATCTTGTCCACGTCAGCGCCAGTCAACTTAAGGCCGAAGAAACCCCGCGTCCCCAAAACACATTGGATTTCCTTCTTTGTCTGGATATCAATCAAGGCCAACCAGGGACCATGTGCGCACACGATTCGGTCGCCGTCAGCTGTAAATTTGCAGTCGATTCCGATGGGTGGAAGTTCTCCCTTGTATGCGGGCCATTCCGGCAAGTTGATTACGGTGGAAGGGGCCGTCTCCCCTACGGACCATAGATTCAACGGGGGCCTCGATGATCCCGCTTTGGCCCGATACCAGTCAAAGGTGAGCATAACCCCGCTGGGGCTTACATCCTGCAGAACAATGCCGAACGCGTGTTTGAAGTCAACTTGCCAAACAACGTGGACCCGGTTGAAAGGCTTCGCTACGGACGCGCCTCTCCATGCCGCCAAAGACACAACCAGAAACGCCGCCGCAATGGTCACCCGCCTCTTGGCACGCAAATTCCGGATTGTAACCCGCGTCTTCACCATGGCCGTCAGTCAAACTTAACTGCGCACCCTGGAATCCCCCCTTGAATTATCGAGAAGAATGTCGCGCCGAAGACGTCCCCTTTTACGTGGCGGCCCAAGCCGCCGGTCGCCGGGTTGCCAATATCAGCATGGGCCTTGATGATCCCCGCGGGTGGCGCAGATTCGCGCTTTGTCGAGTCTGCGATCCCGCGAAGCGGGACGTTTCTGCCTGTCATCATGGCATCCGATCCATTGGGATGATTGATTCGTCCTCCAAAAAATAATACCTCCAGCTTGACCACGGCCAGTCACTCGGCGAGCTGACCAGCTTTCGCTCCACGGGATTATTG
>JBAUWE010000299.1:0-4470 GCA_049583595.1 Terriglobia bacterium | reverse complement strand
CATCGGTTTCAATTCGTAGACGCCCGCCGCCAGTTGCTTCCGTTCCAGCGGGATGTCCGTCCTCTTTTCCCCGGACTTCCCCAGGCCGATCCCGGACTGGATCTTCTCAACCACCCGGGAATCTTTCTTCTCCTTCAGCGGCACCAAAAGCGCGCGCAGGGGCCAGTTGTCGGTATCCTCAACGTAAAACACCGGGTTCGGCACGGTAATCCGCACGGCGGCCTTGTCGCCCGGCAGCACCACCAGCGCCTGTTTCTTCAGCAGCGGTCCGGGCATCACCATGATCAAGGCAATGCGCTTCCTGTCGGTCACCACATTGGCCGGGTCCTGGATCAGGTGAATCACCCGCGCGCCGTCATAGGCGTACACACCGCCATTGCCGGGCAGTTGGACTCCCGGCTTGATCTGGTAGCCGTTGTTGGCGGGAATTTCAAACCGTTGGTGTTCGAGGTTCTCCGCGGCTTTCAGTTGTTTCGACTGCTGCGCTTCCTTTTCTGCCTCGGCGCGCTGGGTTGCCTCAAAATCCACCAGCGACTTGGGAATCTCTTCCCAGTCTGAGCGGTCCAGACTGTAGTAGCGGATGCGGTCGCCCTTCACCTCATAGCTCTTCACCAGTTCGTAGCTGCCGTCCTTCAGGAATAGCTTGATGGCGGCCTCAAGGGGCAGCGGGCTCAGCATCAAACCTGCCAGCGCCACCACAGCCATCGCCCGAAAAGCTTTACCGCACATACTGCACCTCATCTGCTTTGATGTTAACCCGCTCCGCCGCGTAGTATCAAACCCGGCTCCGCAGATAATTTCCCGGATCGCTCCCTTTGGGCGCGTCTTCAACTCCCCGCATCTTCTCTTGCCAAAACGCCAGTGGGCTGTTAAAAAGGCGTCTATGTCAAATCAGCATTCAGCTCCGGGTGCGAAAGGTTCCGCGCGCCGTACTTTTCTTAAGAATTTTGCTGCCGCCGGCGCGCTGGCCTCGATGAAAGCGGCACCCGCGTCCTCATCCCCATTGCCAAAAGAAACGGGAGAAGACGACCGCCGCTACTGGGTCGAAGTGATAACCCGCGTATCGGACCCCGTGCTGCGGGCGCTCAGCCAACAGAAGTTGAAGGTCCTGATGCCGGTTGAAGCACCCCATGGCAATGTGGCGGACCGCCGCCAGTTTACATATCTTGAAGCGACCGGGCGCCTGCTTTGCGGCATTGCGCCCTGGCTGGAATCGGGACCGGCCGAGGGGCCGGAGGGCAGCTTGAGGCGCCAGCACATCGACTGGGCCCGTGCGGCCATCCAGGCGGCAACCGACACCGAATCTCCCGACTTCACGAACTTCACCCAGGGTTCCCAGCCCGTTGTGGACGCGGCGTTCCTGGCCCAGGCCGTGCTGCGCGCGCCTACGGAACTGTGGGAGAAGCTCGACACGAAGACGCGGCGCAATCTGGTGAAGGCATTGCAATCCACACGCGTCATCCGTCCGGGATTCAACAACTGGCTCCTGTTCAGTGCCATGGTTGAAGCCGCCCTGTGCTTTATGGGCGAGTGGTGGGACAGGATGCGCGTCGATTATGCTCTGCGCGAGCACGAAAGCTGGTATCTGGGCGATGGCATGTATGGAGACGGCCCGCAGTTCCATTGGGATTATTACAACAGCTACGTCATCCAACCCATGCTGCTGGACGTACTGGACACCGTCTCAAAACATTCCAAAGACTGGGACTCGATGCGGCCGGCCGTTCTGGCGCGGGCGCAGCGTTACGCCGCCATCCAGGAGCGCCTGATCAGCCCGGAAGGAACCTATCCCGCCATCGGCAGGTCGCTGGCCTATCGATTCGGAGCTTTTCATCTGCTGGCCAGCGTGGCGCTGCGGCGGCAGCTTCCTGAGGGCGTCTCGCCGGAACAGGTCCGCTGCGCTCTGACGGCGGTGATGCGCCGCATGATTGAAGCGCCGGGGACCTTCGACGCGAACGGCTGGCTGACGGTGGGCTTCTGCGGGCATCAACCTGCCATAGGAGAAGGATATATTTCCACGGGCAGTTGTTATCTCTGTTCGGCCGCATGGCTCCCGCTGGGGCTTCCGCCGGACGATCCTTTCTGGAAGAATCTGCCGCAGCCCTGGACCCAGCAGAAAGTCTGGAGCGGAAAGAACGTCTCCACCGATCATGCCCTGGGCAAAGCCGGCGGCATTCCCGGCTGCCGCGTCTGACGCTGGCATTTGCGGAGAGACACGACTCGCCGGGTGGCGCAGACGTCGCGTCTATTGCGATGTCTTCGGAACTGACGAAAAACTGAGGACAGAAGAGGAGATGAAACCCATGAAGAATTCCATCAGCCGGCGTCAATTTCTGGGAGCGGCAGCAGCAGCAGCGGCCTTGCCTTCAGTCGGGACCTCTGCGTCAGCCGAGACTCTCCCGAATCCTACCAGGTGGCCGGGCGACCGCAGCGCAGCCATCAGTCTGACCTTTGACGACGCGATGCAGACGCATCTCGACAACGCAGGCCCGATCCTCAAGAAGCACGGCCTGAACGGCACCTTCTTTGCGGTGACCGGTCCCTCGAGCACATGGCGCAAGCGCCCTGACGACTGGAAGCGCCTGGCGGCGGAAGGCAATGAGATCGGGAGTCACACGGTGCACCATCCCTGTATGCTGAAAGCGATCAAACCCCATTCGCAGGATTACACCCCGGACATGATGCTCAAAGAGATCCGGGAAAGCTCCGAGGCCATCATCTCGTGGCTGGGCGTGCGCCGCGGCCTGACGTTTGGCTATCCGTGCGGCGACATGACTTTTGGCGGCGAGTCCGACTTGGCCCGCAATCAGGCGCGCTACATGGACTACGTGGCCCAATATCATTTTGCCGCGCGCGGCTATAACAGCTGGGCGCCTGTCGTCGCCGAAGACATCAACCCGCTCACCGTGCCCGTCCTGGGCTGGACGGCTGGAAAAGATTTCCCCAGCCTGCTGGCTCAGCTAGAACCCGCCCGTCAGGGCCACAATTGGGGCGTTTACGTTTTTCATGGCGTCGGCGGCCAGTGGCTTTCGGTCACGAACCAGGCCCTGGACGAGCTGTCCGGCTTCCTGGAGCAACACCCCGAGATCTGGACCGCGACGTTTGGCGACGTCGTCCGCTATATTCAGGAGGCAAAGGCGCTCAAGGTCCGGGCGGGTGAATCTTCCGACGAGCGCCACGCGTTTGCATTGGCGTGGCCGTTGGATTCGAAAGTCTACGATTTGCCTGTCACCCTGAAGTGGAACCTGCCCTCCGCGTGGAGTTCGTGCACCGCACAAGCGGATGGCCAGCCGGTGAAGTGCTCCATCAAGGCAAGAGACGGAGCCAAAACTGCGCTGCTCGATGTTCGCGCGCAGACAAAGACTCTCCAGTTCGTGAAAAAGTAATCTTCCTCAGTGCCGGCGCCTCGACTGCCGCTCTGGAACCAGTTACCCAGAACAGGCGGTGGGGGACTGCCCCAACAAAAGGCAGTCGAGGCGGCACCTTACTTCTTCCGCTCGACGACCCACTCGCAATGCGCGTCGCCGCGGACCATGTTCTTGATAAGCTTGAAGGTGAAATTCGGGTTCAAACTCTCAACCGCTCCGTCGCCCCAGTTTTGATGTCCTGCTCCGCAGGTATCCATATCAAGGCCTTGTTCCTTCCACCTCTTGTGCCAGGGACACTGCGTCGTTCTTCCCACGCATCTGTCTGGGGTAGCTTCAACAATTTCGAACACAAACTCCGGCCCCATTGACGCCTGGGCCATGAGATGTGTAACCGCTTCGACATCGGCAGGGCTCTCAGTGGGTAATCCGAGAGAATCAGCAAATGGCTTTGCTCCCTTCCCTGCCTGGCGCCAGAGCGGCCCATTGAACTCATCAAATTTGTCCTGCCCCACAGCCTGCTTTAAGGCGTTGGAAATGGCAATGTACGCACCGGTCAATCCTTTCGTTGCCATCTCCCATCTCGTTGCCTCAGGAATCTGTTCTATTTTGTCAGACATTGACACCATCTCCTTTAATGGAATTCCCTTGTGACCGTCCCCGGGCCACAGGTGAACGCAGATGATCCAGATTTTCTATTTTCGCCCCAGGGTCACTTGGATTGTACATCCGGCGAACTCCAGTGAAGTCGTTTTTCCATCTCGCTCCGGCCGGGCGAACTGGGCACACCAGCTCGTGCAGGCAACCGAAGAAGCCTGGCGGCACGAAAACTTCATCTTGTTGTAATCATCGGCGCGTGTTTGCGCGGTATAATCGTTCCCGAAATCATCCGAGGACTCATAGCCCAACGCGTGGCAAGGGCCACCGAAGAAACTGATCAGGAGGCTCAATGATGCGGCCAAACTGGAGAGTCGTATGGTGTGGACTGCTGCTGGTGGCGGGTTTTCTCTTGCTGGTTGGGAACAACGCGCCCGCAGCGCCGGACGTGACGCCAACAGAGTTGCCCAGCGGCTGGAAGATTACTCCCGCCGGAAGGGTGGTGGAC
>JBAUWE010000298.1:0-5379 GCA_049583595.1 Terriglobia bacterium | reverse complement strand
AGACACGGCCAGGATGGCCGTGCCACAAAACAGGAACCAAACCGACTCACCACCGAATCACGGAGCCAGCGAGGCCAGGTAGGCTGCCAGCGAAATCATGTCGTCGATCGTGAGTTTGCGGTAACCGGCTTCATGAGCGGGCCCTCCGGGCCTGCTGTGCTGCAGGTCTCAGCGGCTGAAGCCGCATGAGTCAACTGCCCGCCAACGGCACGGCTGGAGCCGTGTCCTGGCGTGGTGGGTTCGGTTACAAATAGGTACAATTACTAGCGGGGTATAAAGGCCCGCACTCAGAAGGCGCTGAGTGTGGCTGCCGGCCACCGGCTTCGCGCGCAGCCGGGGTTTACCCAGTGGGACCGCATCCATGCCAACCGACGATCTTCATCAGCTTCTGCGCAGCGCGTTCGGGTTCTCCTCCTTTCGGCCGAACCAGGAAGCTGTTTGCCGTGCGGCCATCAAGGGGCGGGACATCCTGCTGGTGATGCCCACCGGGTCCGGCAAGTCGCTCTGTTACCAGTTGCCGGGCGTCTCGCGCGGCGGGACCACGCTGGTGATCAGTCCGCTGATTGCCCTGATGGAAGACCAGGTGGCCAAGCTCAAGGAGCGCGGATTTGCGGTTGAGCGCATCCATTCCGGCCGCCCGCGCGCCGACCTGCGCCGTGTCTGCCAGGATTACCTGCGTGGAGTGTTGCAATTCCTTTTTATTGCGCCGGAGCGGCTGCGCGTGGCCGGTTTCCCGGAGATGCTGGCCAAAAGGCCGCCGTCCCTGGTGGCCATTGATGAGGCCCACTGCATCTCGCAATGGGGGCACGACTTCAGGCCGGACTACCGCAGGCTGGGCCAGCACCTGCCGAGCTTGCGCCCGGCGCCGCTGATCGCGCTGACGGCCACCGCCACGCCCATCGTTCAGAAGGACATCGTGGCGCAATTGGGGCTGGTGCGCCCGGCGCTGTTCGTTCACGGTTTCCGGCGCTCCAACATCGCCATTGAGGTTGCGGAAATTGCGCCTTCTCAGCGGCCCGAACTTACCCATCAACTGCTGCGGGTGGCCGAACGGCGGCCGGCCATCGTCTATACGCCCACGCGCAAGCGGGCGCAGGAGCTGGCGGCCGAACTGGCCGCTTCCTTCCCCGCCGCGGCCTATCACGCCGGCCTCGATGCCCGAGTCCGGCAGCAAGTGCAGGCCGAGTTCCTCCAGGGGCGGGTGGAGGTGATTGTTGCGACCATCGCCTTTGGGATGGGGATTGACAAGGCCGATATCCGTACGGTGATCCATACGGCCCTGCCTGGCAGCATCGAAGCCTACTACCAGGAGATCGGACGCGCCGGGCGCGACGGAAAACCCAGCCGGGCCATCCTGATGCACTCCTATGCCGATCGCTATACCCACGACTTCTTCTTCGAGCGCGATTACCCGGACGTCAGCGTGCTGGATGGAATCTTTGCGCGCCTCGGGCCCGCGTCGCAAACGAAAGCAGCGCTCCAGCGGCAGGTCCAGGCTGAGGAGGAGACCTTTGACAAGGCGCTGGAGAAGCTGTGGGTCCACGGAGGCGCCGTGGTGGACTACGCTGAAAATGTCAGCCGGGGCGACACCGGCTGGCGCAAAGCCTATCTTGCCCAGGCAGAACAGAAGCGGGCGCAAATCGACCAGATGATCCGTTATGCGGAGAGCCAGCAGTGCCGCATGGCCAGCCTGGTGCGCCATTTTGGCGATCTTGCTGACGGGCAGAAGGCGTGCGGGACCTGCGATTTCTGCAATCCCATGCATGGCGGAGCACAACGGCTCCGGAGCGCCACCGGGGAGGAGCATGCCTGGCTCTTGCGGATAGCGGCCGCCCTGCGCAAGATGGGTGCAAGATCGACGGGCAAGCTTTACCAGGCGGTATGCCCCGGCCGTGAAATCGCCCGCAACGCTTTTGAAGAAGTGCTTGGGGCGATGGCACGGGCAGGCCTGGTAGAGCTGATCGACTCGGTCTTTGAGAAGGAAGGCAAGCCGATCCCTTACCGTACCGCCAGGCTTACGGATGCCGGTTACGCCGTGGACGAGCGGACGCCGGTCAACTTCCTGATGAAAGAGGCGGTGCTTCCACCCGAAAAGCGCAAAAGGAAGAAGAAGTCCAAAGCTCCCGAAGAGCGGAAGAAGGCCCCGGAAGCCGCAGCACGGCCTGAGGCGGCGGCGAACGAGAAAGCGGCGGAAAGCGGAGACGAGGCCCGCCTGGAAGCGGCGTTGCGCGCCTGGCGCCTGGCCGAAGCCCGGCGGCGCCGCCTGCCCGCGTTCCGTATCTTCAGCGACCGCACTCTCAGGGCCCTGGCCGCCAGCCGCCCGGCAACCACCGAAGCCCTGCTCGCCATCCCCGGAATCGGAATCAGCAAGCTCGAGAAATATGGGAAAGACATCCGCCGCGTCCTGCGCGGGAATGGCGATTAATGGCACAGGTCGTGCACAGCCTGCGTCATGCAGACTCAGTGGTTGTTGATTGAGAAATTAGCCATAAGCCCCAGCTCGCGACCGTGAGGGTCTGGGTTACCACATTCCCGCCTCGCGAGATCGTAGACGTTGAGCTGCGAACATCTGCACCCGCCGGAAATGTTCCATGTACCGTTCACGCTAGAGGCAAAGCTGTGCTGATGCTCAGCCTTGCCTGCTAAACGTGCATGATTGGGCCCTGCCCAGCTGGCGATGGCGGTTTAGCGAGAGGCAGCCGCTTCTTTTACCCATTTTTGCGCTTCTGCCGACTTGGCCCACTCGCCCGCCACCTGCCGGGTGGCGACGTTCAGCCGGTTCCAGACATTCGTCACGGCGATCCAGAGGACCAGATTCCCAAGCTCCGATTCGTTGAAGTGCCGTGCAGCTTCATTCCAGATTTCATCCGGTACCGGGTCTGGCCGGTCGCTCAGACGGGTGACGGCCTCTGTGAGCGCCAGCGCGGCACGTTCGGCGTCACTGAAATAAGGCGCGTCACGCCACGCAGCCACAGCGAAAAGGCGCTCATTTGTGTCGCCCGCCTTATTGAAGCGGAGCGCCAGATCAACACAGACGCTGCAGCCATTAATCTGGCTGGCGCGCAGGTGGACCAGAGCGAGCGTCTTCTGCGGCACGCTGCTGCTTTCCACCGACTTCGCGAGGGCTTGCAATGATTGCAGGGCATCCGGGAAAATCATTGCGGGGTTTTTTATCCTTGCTTGCACCATGTTAAACCTCCATGTCACACAGAGTAGATTTCGTTCGTCACAACTATGACGGAGCATGACGAGGAGATGTGACCGATGGATAAACATAAATGGCTGGCGGAAAGATTTGAAGAGAACCGTGGCCGCATGCGGGCGGTGGCCTATCGGATGCTCGGTTCGCTCAACGAGGCTGACGACGCGGTTCAGGAAGCGTGGATACGCCTGAGCAGGTCCGACGAGGAGAGTATTGAAAACCTTGGCGGCTGGCTGACTACCGTCGTCTCGCGCGTGTGCCTGGACATACTGCGCTCGCGCAGGTCGCGGAGGGAAGAACCCATTGACGAACAAGTGGTCGAGCCGGTTGCGAGCAGCGGGCCCGGGATCGATCCCGAGCAGGAAGCGCTGCTGGCTGACTCTGTTGGGCTTGCGCTGCTGGTTGTGCTCGGCCGGTTGAGTCCCGCCGAACGTGTCGCGTTCGTCTTACATGACATGTTTGCCGTGCCTTTTGAGGAAATTGCTCCGATTGTGGGGCGGACGCCGTCCGCAGCGAGACAGCTCGCCAGCCGAGCACGACGCCGCGTGCAAGGCGCGCCCACGGCGCCCGGCGCCAATATTGCCGAACAACTCGAAGTGGCCAATGCCTTCCTCGCGGCCTTGCGGGCCGGCGACATCGAAGGGCTCATCGCGGTGCTTGATCCCGATGTGGTGGTTCATGTGGACGAAGCCGCCGCTCGACCTGGCGCTCCCAGAGAAATACGCGGCGCACAAACCTGGGCCAGGGGAGCGGTTGCGTTCGCCGCCATGGCCCAGCATGTTCAGCCGGCTTTGGTGAATGGATCGGCAGGACTTGTTTGGGCCCCCCATGGACGTCTGATGAGGGTTGTCACATTCACCCTCAAAGGCGGCAAGATTGCCCGGGCGGAAATTATGGCCGATCCTGCGCGACTTCG
Organism: Terriglobia bacterium; assembly: GCA_049583595.1. Lineage (GTDB taxonomy): Bacteria > Acidobacteriota > Terriglobia > UBA7540 > UBA7540 > SCRD01. The sequence continues at coordinate 1,261 of JBAUWE010000298.1, read as the reverse complement.
CGAGCTCAGTATTGCAGCTCTCGCTTCCTGATGGTAGTTCTCGCTGCTCAATGACGTGCGGGGTTGAATCACGGGTGCAGCGAGGCCAGGTAGGCTGCCAGCGAAATCATGTCATCGAGCGTCAGTCTTGCGGTGACCGGCTTCATCATCAGGGCGTCCGGGCCGTTGCGGGAGCCGCTGCGGAAATCGTAAAGCTGCCGGACGATATAGCTGGGCGACCGGCCCGCGATAGAGGGCACGTTGCCCTGGCCCCTGAGGCCCGGCCCGTGGCACATTTCGCAATTCATGGTTTTCCCCGCGCCGCCGGTGGTGGCCAGTGCCTTGCCTTTTTCCACGCTGCCCACGGGCACGTAGGCGATGAAGCCGGATGCGTCGTCGCGCATCTCCGTCAGTTCCTGGTTCACGGGCGTTTCGATGATGCGGTGGCCAATAGGCTCCCTGCCGCCTCCCGCCGTGCGAACCAGCATCCAGCGCGCAGCGTGCGTTTTGGGAACGGTCCGGGTTTCTACCACGCGGATCCAAGGCTTGGGTTTTACTTGTGAGAAGTAATCGGCGGCGGCCCGGACCTCTGCGGCGTTGGCCTTGGTTTCGTGAGTGGTCATGGCTTCAATCGGTATGGTGTTTTTTGAAGGTTTGCGGCGGCCGCTGGTGAAATCGGCCATCTGCTGCACGATGTAGGCCGCAGGCAGGCCCGCGAGACTGGAATTTTCAGGGCGGCCCTGTCCGTTGGGCAGGTGGCAGAATCCACAGGCTGAAACTTCCGGCTTCCTGCCGTGCGCCACGATCTCCGGCATGGGCGGGTGCCCGTCCGGATGCCAGTCCGGCGGAGCGAACGCGGCCGCGTCAATCTGGCGCTGGGTAAACGCCTGCTTGCTGCCCGGTACGTGGCGCGGAGCATTTGCTGCGGGTTTGGCCGGGGCATGCGATGCCTGGGCCGGATTACCCGTAAAAGCCCAGTACGGAGGAGGCTCGTGCCCCGGCTGTGCTTTGGCCATTCCACTTTGATTCCGGGCAGCGGCCGCGACAACAAAAGTGCAAATGGCCACCGACGCCGCAAAGAACGGCAGCCAGGGGCGGCGGTGTAAATGAGCGAATCGCGTGGACCTGCCGGTGCCAGCGAGCAATTCACAGGCCGCCGCCAAGAGTTCGTGCATCTTCATACCGAGATCCTCCGTCGTTCATGTGAATTAGAGGTACGAAGTGTAGCACAGGGTCGAGTGGGAACACGCGAGTTTGCTTCCCGTGCCCCAGCCTCAGGACT
>JBAUWE010000297.1:0-2591 GCA_049583595.1 Terriglobia bacterium | reverse complement strand
GTGGACCCGGGCAAATGGACCGTCAAGCGGGGCCACGACTCAGTGGAGTTCACCCAGGAACTGACCGATCCGTCTTCGGGCTACGGTTATATCTACCGCAAGACGGTGCGGCTGGTCGAAGGGAAGCCGGAGATGGTGCTGGAACACAGTTTGAAAAACACCGGCCGCCGCACCATCCGGAGCAGAGTCTACAATCACAACTTTCTCGTGCTCGATCATCAGCCCCCGGGCCCTGACTTCAAGATCGAGCTGCCCTTCAAGATTCAGGTGGTCCACCCTCCCGATCCGGAAATGGCCGCAATCCGCGGAAACCAGGTGGTCTATTTGAAGACGCTGCAAAAAGAAGAGGTCGTGCAAATCCCCATGGCGGGGTTCAGTGACAGCCCCCAAGACAACCAGATTCGCATTGAGAACCGCAAGGTCGGCGCTGGCATGCTGATTACCGGAGACCATCCCCTGGTTCACCTCAACCTGTGGTCCATCCGGACGGTGTTGGCAATGGAACCCTTCATCGCCATGACCATCGCTCCGGGCAAAACATTTACCTGGAAGATGACGTACCAGTACTACACCGTTCCGCCGGGTCCAAAGTAAGCCGGGCGGCGCCTGGCTCCAAATTCACAGGAGGTTTGAGCACCATGCGAAGACCGATGATTGAGCAGAAGAAACACGCCTGCGGGATTGCCGGAAGGAGGCTTCTGATCATGATGGGACTGCTGATGATTGCTGCGGTTGGGGGCCGCGCGCAGGATTTACGCGCCGGTTACGCGAAAACCGATGTTACTCCCACCGGGCCGGTGATGATGGGCGGATATGACTTGCGCGGCTCCCCCTCCGACGGCGTCCACGGGCACGACCGCTTGTACGCCCGGGCCCTGGTTTTCGAGGCCTCCGGCGTCCGCGTCGCTTTTCTCGAGGGCGACGTCATCATGATTCAGAGGACCGATATTCTGCGCCGGAAAGTCTCGGAGGCCACCGGCATACCCGTGGCCAACATTATGCTGGGTGACGCTCACAACCACGCCGCTCCGTCTCCGAATGGCGAACTCAAGACCGATTATGACCGTCAATTTACGGAGGGGCTCATCAAGGCCGCCAAAGAAGCGGTGGCCAACATCCAGACCGTCCGAATCGCCGCCGGCAGCGGGCACTCTCGTATTGGCATGAACCGGCGCCAGGTGCAACCGGCCGATTCGGATTCGTACCTGACCTTCGATGAGAACGACGCCAGCCAGTCCTTTGGCAAACACAAGACCGACCATCCGGTTATGATCCACCATTTTGGCGGTGTAGTGCGGCTGGGCGCAAACCCCCTGGGGCCCATCGACGACGCGGTGCAGATCGTGCGCCTGGATACGGCGGCGGGTAAACCGATGGCCGTGATGATCCATTACGCGTGCCACGGGACGACGCTCGGAGGGCGCAACAGCAAAATCTCCGGCGAGTGGATGGGACGCATGGAGGAGTATGTCGAGAAGCAGTTTCCGGGGGTGGGAGCGATTTACGTGCAAGGCGCCACCGGCGACATCAATCCGCGCGAAGTGGGCGGGCTCGACGGCGTTGCGGACAATATAGAAAATACCTGGGCGCTCGGCGAAGAGATCGGGCGCGAGGTGGTGCGCGTTTACCGCGGGCTCACACCCGAGCCCCTGGCTAAACCGCGCGTTCAAATCGAAACGGCTGAAATCCTTTTGCCCCGGCGATATCGGGAGCTGCTCGAGGACTTCACCGACACTGCGGTTAAGGCCCCCACCACCGTCGTACGCATCGGCGACATGATGTGGACCACATTTCCCGGCGAAATGTTTAGCAGCATCGGAAAACAGGTGAAGGCCGCTTCTCCCGCTACCCATGCATACCTGATGGGCTATACCAATGGCTACATTGGCTATTTCCCGAACCAACAGGCGTACGCCGAAGGTGGGTATGAAGTGGCCGTGACGCACCTCGACCCGGCGTCGGAACACATCTACCTGCGGGCCATCGCCGAATTGATGATGCGTTTTCGGTAGGAGGGGTGAAACGCGAGTGGCGGGGCTGGCGCAGAGGGGGTTTCTGTCTCTGCGGTCAGCGATGCTGAGCGGGATCGAATGGTGCGGTGCCACAACCGAAGGGCTAGTTTGGGGACTGGCCATGGTCAAGCTGTCGGTTCTATTGCTTCCAGGACGCCTCGATCATCGCCGCGGATCGGCTGTCATGAAGCTCAATAAGACCCTCTCGCTTCGCAAGACCGCAGATGCTCCAAGGCGAACATCTACGCCACCCGCGTACGATTCCTTCGGCAAGCTGACTAATTCCACCCGCCGGGCAGCCCGCGAAGTCATCTACAGATGTTTGTAAAATAAAGCGACGGTTCGCAATTGTAGCGCCGCCGTCCCGGCGGCAATTTTCAAGGCCGGCAAGATGCCGGCGCTACGAAGGCTCGTCACTGTATTATGCAATCCTCAATAATCACCCACTGACTGTGATATAAAATCTCCGGCTGGTCGGGATGAACAGCGTGGAGTTTGTGTGCCCATTAAAAGTACATATTTCATGTCGCGAGGTCTGTAATGAACAGGAGAAGCTTTCTGGTTCGAGGGACGGCGGCG